>JANOFE010000060.1:0-44788 GCA_031413495.1 Pseudorhodobacter sp.
TTGGCGGCGCCTTGGGTGCCATAGCCGTTTGCATCAAGCACGAGGTGGTGCTGGCCATCGTCGGCGGCTTGTTCGTGGTCGAGGCTTTGTCGGTCATCATTCAGGTGCTTTATTACAAACGCACCGGCAAACGTGTGTTTCTGATGGCACCGATCCATCACCATTTCGAAAAACGTGGCTGGTCAGAGCCGCAGATCGTGATCCGGTTCTGGATCATCTCGCTGATTTTGGCACTGGTGGGCCTGGCGACGCTGAAAGTGCGGTAATCCTTGCGCGCAGGCCCTTAAAGGCACATCTTTGCTGAGGTACCGCTGCCTTTGGTCGGGGCAGGGTTTGTCGAAGGGACTGCGCAAATGCCGCCCAAACCCCGCCAAATGCGTCTGACACCAGAATTGGTCGCCCGCGTGCCGCCCCACTCGGGCGAGACGGGCATGCTGGCCGGTCGCACAGATCGCCCCACAGATGCGGATTATGCGCATGTCGCAGCAACCCTGCTCGCGGGCAGGCCCGCTTCTGGCGAGGTTTGGATCTTTGCTTATGGATCGCTGATCTGGAATCCCGAATTTGACTTTGATCAAGAACGCCTTGGCACAGTCACAGGCTGGCACCGGTCCTTTTGCCTTGGATGGGTTCGTATCTATCGCGGAACACCAGAACGCCCCGGAATCATGCTTGCGATGGATCGCGGCGGGTCTTGCAAAGGCGTCGTCTTTCGGTTGCCGCCCGGCGCGGTCACTGAAAACCTTATAAAGCTGCTCCGCCGCGAAATGCCGATCAAAAGGGCAACCTTCCCCGGCAATCCCGCGCGATGGGTTTCGGTTCAGACGCATGAAGGGCCGTTGCGCGCCCTTGCCTTTCCAATCAGCCGCCAAAGTGATGCCTACCTACCGGGCCTGACAACCGACTTGGTGGTCAAGGCACTGGCGACAGCGGCAGGCGAGCGCGGGTCAATGGCCGAATACCTGCACAGCACCGTCACCCATCTTGAACAGCGCGGCATTCATGATCGCTATCTGTGGAAAATGCAGGAACTGGTCGCGGATTGGCTGGAAAACGCGCCAAACTTTGGCACAGAAACAACTGCCGCGTTGTAGGCTTAACTGCCCGGATAGGAAAAACCATGTCCACCAGCCCGCCTATTTTGGCCGCAGGCCAAGCGTGGTCCGCCAGTGACTATGCCACCAATGCGGGTTTTGTTCCGGCATTAGGGGCAAATGTTCTGGCGCTGCTCGCCCCACAAAATGGTGAAGACATTCTGGACCTTGGCTGCGGTGACGGCGTGCTGACAAAACAGCTGGTGCAATCGGGGGCAAAAGTAACCGGGCTGGAACCGGACCCCGATCTTTGCGCAGCCGCCCGGCGCGGCGGTATTTCAGTGTTGCCGCAAGATGCCCATGATCCATTCGGGGCAAACTGCTATGATGCGGTTTTCTCGAACGCCGCATTGCATTGGATGCGCGCGCCCGAAACCGTCATTGCAAACGTTTATGCCGCCTTGCGCCCGGGCGGGCGATTTGTGGCCGAACAGGGCGGCTTTGGAAATGTTGCAACCATTGTGACAGCGCTTAATGCCGCGCTAGAGGCATCCGGCTTTACCGCCGTCACCGCGTGGGATTTCCCATCTGCCAGCCTGCAAAAGCAACGATTGAAACTGGCCGGATTTGAGGTGACTATGATCTCCTTGATCCCGCGTCCAACCCCGCTGCCCACCGGAATATCCGGCTGGTTGCGTACCTTTGCCGGGCCTTTTATTGGCAGCTTGCCAGCTGAAAGCCACAACCAAATTCTTCTTGATGCAGAACGTAGAATGACGGCGTTGCATGATCCGCTTGAAGGCTGGATGGTCGATTATGTCCGCCTGAGGTTTGCGGCGCGAAAGCCCGCCTAACCGCGCCTTAGGCTTCCTTTGCGTGTGACCACGCATCTTTGCCAACCGCTTGCGGACAGGCAATCGCGCGGGCATTGTCACCGCCAAATAAAAGGGGTGGCGGCGATGATTCCAGTGCAGGGCTATGCAGGTTTAACGGTCGCAGTGCTTGGTCTTGGGCGGTCGGGTCTTGCAACTGCGCGCGCATTGGTTGCGGGTGGGGCGGTTCCTGTGGTTTGGGATGATAATGCCGATGCCCGCACCAAGGCCGAAGATGAAGGTTTCATCTGCCGGGATTTGACGCGCAGCACCGCGTTTGAGGGGGCGGCCGCGTTGATTGTCAGCCCCGGAATTCCGCATCTTTACCCCAAACCGAACGCGACCATTGTCGCTGCTTTGGACAGCGGCGTTCCCGTTGACAATGACATCGGGCTGTTCTTTCGCAGCTATGCGACCCCGGACTGGGATGATTTCGAAATTGCCCCCCGCGTGATTTGCATTACCGGATCGAACGGAAAATCCACCACAACGGCGCTGGTGCATCATATTCTGGAGCAAGCAGGCCGGCCCTGCCAAATGGCGGGAAATATCGGGCGCGGGGTGTTGGATCTTGATCCGGCGCAGGATGGCGAAGTGGTGGTGTTGGAACTGTCGTCTTATCAGACCGATCTTGCCCGTAACCTGACCCCGGATGTTGCCGTTTTTACCAACCTGTCGCCGGATCATCTGGACAGGCACGGTGGGATGGGGGGGTATTTTGCGGCCAAACGGCGGCTGTTTGCCGAAGGTGGGCCAGACCGGGCGGTGATCGGGGTGGACGAAGATGAGGGGCGCTATCTGGCTGGGCAATTGTCTGAAGGGCCGCTGGATGACCGGGTGATCCGGGTGTCGTCAGGGACCAAGCTGGAAGGGTTTGGGTGGTCGGTTTTTGCCCGCAAAGGGTTTCTTTCAGAATGGCGGCGGGGCAAGCAGGTGGCGTCGGTTGATCTGCGCGAGGTGAAGGGATTGCCAGGGGCGCATAATCATCAAAATGCCTGCGCGGCTTTTGCGGCGGTGCGGGCCTTGGGAATCGGGCCGAAGGTGATTGAGGCGGCGTTTCACAGTTTTGCAGGTCTGCCGCACCGCAGCCAGACGGTCGGGGAACGGGCCGGTGTTCGGTTCGTGAATGACAGCAAGGCGACGAACGTGGATGCGGCGGGAAAAGCGCTTCAGGCATTTCCGAAGATCAGGTGGATTGCGGGCGGGGTCGGCAAGGACGGTGGCATTGCAGGGTTGGCCCCGTATCTCGGATCGGTTGTGAAGGCTTATCTGATCGGGAAGTCGGCGGGGGAGTTTTCGGAGCAGCTGGGGGGCACCCCGTTTGAGATTTGTGAGACGATGGAACGGGCGGTGAATTCGGCGGCAAAGGAAGCCGAGCCGGGGGAGGTGGTTTTGCTGGCCCCGGCGGCGGCTAGTTTTGATCAGTATGCGGATTTTGAGGTGCGGGGAGATGATTTTACGGCGCTTGTGAAGGCGCTTTTATGACTGTGTTACCGGGGGCGTATCACGCGTGTTACGGTTTATAAAGCATTGATATATAATCATTATGCAGTTCTGGTTAAGCATATTTTAAGCAATTTTCATGATCAGTGAAAGCCATGTCTTTCGAATGGTTGGTGTGTTTACCAGCCACGCAACCGTGTGGGTTTCACCTACCTTGTGCTTGCTTGACGGAGCAATCAAAAATTGAAGAGGACTAATTTGGTCCCAGTTCCTAAAGTCATATTTTTCATGAAGCATGATGTCCGTAGGATGAGTGAAACCCACGCAGATTTAGCAGCAGTTGCAGCTTTCAAAGAAAGACGTGGGTTTCACCTACCCTACGACTTGCTGTTTGTAGCATAAAAATAGGTGCGCCGCTTGCCAGTTAAGGGTGCGGCCTTGGTAATGTGTATGGCCCGTGGCGCTTAGGATTTTCCCTAGCCATGCGCGACATTTACGCGTAAACTTTTCCCCAGACCCGGGACACATCGGGCGTTGAGGCAGAGCAAGTAATGACAGGCGGTTCCCCATGACAGAGATGGTCTATGGCTCTATGCCCGCGCGGGTGAGCGAGCCGGTACTGCCGCGCTGGTGGCGCACCATTGACAAATGGGCTTTGACATCGGTGTTCGTGCTGTTCGGTATTGGCATTTTGCTGGGGCTGGCGGCATCGGTGCCCTTGGCGGAACGCAATGGGTTGGACCCGTTTTACTATGTGCAGCGTCAGATGGTGTTTGGCGGTGTGGCGATGGTGGTGATGATCGGCGTATCCATGCTGTCGCCAGATCAGGTGCGGCGGTTGGCGGTGATTTTGGGCATAGGGTCGTTTGTGGCGCTGGCGCTGTTGCCGATGTTTGGCACCGATTTTGGTAAAGGGGCTGTGCGTTGGTTCAGCCTTGGTTTTGCCTCTGTGCAACCGTCAGAGTTTTTGAAGCCCGGCTTCGTGGTGGTGGTGGCCTGGTTGATGGCGGCGTCCAATGATGTGGCGGGGCCACCCGGCAAGTCGATTTCCTTTGTGATGGCTGCGGTGATTGTTATGTTCCTGGCTTTGCAGCCGGATTTCGGGCAGGCGGCTTTGGTGCTGTTTGCTTGGGGGGTGGTGTATTTCGTGGCTGGCGCGCCGATGATCCTGATTGTTTGTGTGGTGGGCGCGGTGATGGGCGGATCGTTTCTGGCTTACGGCAGTTCCGAACATTTCGCACGGCGGATTGACGGGTTTTTGACGCCCGATCTGGACCCGCGCACGCAGCTTGGCTATGCCACCAATGCCATTCAGGAAGGCGGGTTTTTCGGCGTCGGCGTGGGCGAGGGGCAGGTGAAATGGTCGCTTCCCGATGCGCATACCGATTTTATCATTGCGGTGGCGGCGGAAGAATACGGTCTTGTTCTGGTGCTGCTGATCATCGCTTTGTACGGCACGGTGGTGGTGCGGTCGCTGTTTCGATTGATCAAGGAACGCGATCCGTTTGCGCGTTTAGCGGGCACCGGCCTTGCCTGCATCTTTGGGGTGCAGGCGATGATCAATATGGGGGTGGCGGTGCGGTTGCTACCCGCCAAGGGGATGACCTTGCCATTTGTCAGTTATGGCGGCAGTTCGGTGATTGCAGCGGGCATCACGATGGGGATGCTTTTGGCCTTCACACGGGTGCGGGCACAGGGCCAGATCGGTGATCTTTTGGGCAAGCGGGGCAGGTGATGGTTGGGCCATTGCTTTTGATCGCCGCGGGCGGCACGGGGGGGCATATGTTTCCCGCGCAAGCGCTGGCAGAGGCGATGGTGCGCAAGGGCTGGCGGGTGAAATTATCAACCGATGTGCGCGGCGCGCGCTATGCGGGCGGCTTTCCGCATGTGGTGGCAGTGGAACAGGTGGCATCGGCCACCTTTGCGCGCGGTGGGATTGTGGCCAAGCTGGCGGTGCCGTTTGCGATTTTTGGCGGCGTGGTGGCGGCAACTGTTGGCATGATGCGCGACCGGCCCGCGGTGGTGGTGGGGTTTGGCGGATATCCGTCGATTCCGGCGTTGGTGGCGGCGTGGATTTTGCGCAGGCCGCGGGCGATCCATGAGCAAAACGGTGTGTTGGGGCGGGTGAACCGGGTGTTTGCGAGCCATGTCGATGCGGTGGCTTGCGGGACCTGGCCTACGGTTTTGCCGCGCGGTGTTATGGGGATCGATATCGGCAACCCGGTGCGCGGGGCGGTGTTGGACCGCGCCGGGGCGGGCTATATTCCGCCCGGTGATTACCCAATGTCGGTTTTGGTGATGGGTGGATCACAGGGCGCGCGGGTGTTGTCAGACGTGGTGCCGGGCGCGATTGCTTTGTTGGCGAACACCCTGCGCGGGCAGTTGCGGGTGGCGCATCAGGCGCGGGCGGAAGATGTGGACCGCGTGGTTGCAGCATATCGGGCGGCGGGCGTTGGGGCCGAGGTGGAGCCGTTTTTCAGCGATATTCCAAGGCGTTTGTCAGAGGCACAGTTGGTTATTTCACGCTCTGGCGCGTCAAGTGTTGCTGATATTGCGGTGATCGGGCGGCCGGCGATTTTTGTGCCGTTTGCCGCCGCCACGGGGGATCATCAATCCGCCAATGCGCGCGGGTTGGTGGACGCTGGCGCGGCGATACTGGTTCCGGAAAAGGCGCTTGACGAAGCAGCCCTTGCCGTTCAGATCACGGCGGTTCTGACGCAGCCGGATGCGGCGGCAGCGATGGCGCGGAATGCTTTGGCGCAGGGGCGGCCTGATGCAACGCTGCGGTTGGTGGGTTTGGTGGAACGATTGGCAGGGGCTGGTGCGATATGAATGCTGCGACGAAACTGCCGATGGAACTTGGGCCGATCCATTTTGTGGGGATCGGTGGCATTGGCATGTCTGGCATTGCCGAGGTGTTGATGAATCTGGGCTACCGCGTGCAGGGGTCGGACGCGAAGGCCAGCAAGATAACCGAACGTTTGGTCGGGTTGGGGGCGGGGTTCTTTGTGGGCCAGCGTGCGGGCAATATCGGCGAGGCGGCGGTGGTGGTGATATCGTCGGCCATCAAGCCCGGCAACCCAGAGCTGGAAGAAGCGCGCAGGCGGGGCCTGCCTGTGGTGCGGCGGGCAGAAATGCTGGCAGAACTGATGCGGCTGCGGTCCAACATAGCGGTTGCGGGGACGCATGGTAAGACGACCACCACGACGATGGTGGCGACGTTGCTGGACAAAGGCGGGTTTGATCCGACGGTGATCAACGGCGGGGTGATCCATGCTTACGGATCCAACGCACGGGCTGGCACCGGCGAATGGATGGTGGTCGAGGCGGATGAAAGCGATGGCTCGTTCAACCGCCTGCCTGCGACGATTGCGATTGTGACGAATATTGACCCCGAACATATGGAACACTGGGGCACGTTTGATGCGCTGCGGAAGGGGTTTTTCGATTTCGTCTCAAACATCCCATTCTACGGGCTGGCGGTCTGCTGTACCGATCACCCAGAAGTGCAGGCGTTGGTGGGGCGGGTGACTGACCGCCGGATTGTGACCTTTGGCTTCAACGCGCAGGCGGATGTGCGGGCGGTGAACCTGACTTATGTCGATGGTGTTGCGCATTTCGATGTGGCATTACAGGGCGAGGGCGAGGGCGCTGTGATCCAAGGGCTGACCCTGCCCATGCCGGGGGATCACAACGTATCAAATGCGCTGGCGGCCATCGCTGTGGCGCGGCATCTGGGCATGAAAAAAGAGGAAATTCGCGAGGCACTGGCCGGATTTGCGGGCGTCAATCGCCGCTTTACCCGCGTCGGTGTGGTGAACGGTGTCACCATTATAGACGATTACGGCCACCATCCGGTGGAAATTGCTGCCGTATTGAGGGCAGCCAGACAGTCCACCAAAGGCCGCATCATCGCCATCCATCAGCCGCACCGCTATACCAGACTGGCCAGCCTGTTTGAGGATTTCTGCACCTGTTTCAATGAGGCGGATGTGGTGGCCATTGCCGATGTTTATGCGGCCGGTGAAGAGCCTATCAAAGGTGCCAGCCGTGACGATTTGGTGGCGGGATTGATTGCGCATGGTCATCGTCATGCGCGGGCGCTGACCGGTGAAGATGATCTTGAACGGCTGGTGCGTGAACAAGCGGGCCCCGGCGATATGGTTGTTTGCCTTGGGGCAGGTACGATTTCGGGCTGGGCCAATGGCCTGCCTGCGCGGTTGATGAAAGGCGTTGCATGATATGAGGGGCAACACCGAATTTTCGGACGGAAACTTTGTGCCCCGCATTGGTTGATTGGATAAAGCATGAGCACATCATTGATTTTGGGTTGTTTGTGGGTGCTTGCATCCACCGTGACGGCGATGCTGCCGATGCGACGGCAAATGATACCGGGGGTGGCGCTGTTGTTGGTGGCCCCGGTGCTGTTGTGGTTCATCGCAAGTGAACACGGGGTTTGGGTATTCGCGCTGACCCTGCTGGCGGCGCTGTCGCTGTTTCGTAACCCGCTGATCTATTTCGCACGCCGCGCCATGGGTTTGCCAGTCAGCCTGCCGGTTGAGATGCAACCAAAGGCAAAGTCTGCGGCGGAGGACGACACGTGAGCCTATCGCTGATCGCGGCCTTTGTTTGGTTGATCGCGGCCAATGTCATTGGTTTGCTGCCCACGCGCGACCACCACTGGCGAAGCGCCTATATCCTGATCGCCATTGGCATCCCGATATTGGGCTGGGTGACGTATGAAAATGGCCCGATCTGGGGCATGGTGATGGCGGCGGGGGGGGCATCTGTGCTGCGCTGGCCGGTGTATTTTCTGGCGCGCTGGGTGAAGCGAAAGGTCAAGGGACCGGCAGAGTAGGTGGGCAAAGCATGGCTTTTGGGCGCAACCCGGTTTCGAGTGGTGCGCATTGTGCCGTGCCGAAGGGCGAACCTTCAAATGGGTTGGCGAGTGGAAAAGTCATAGGCGTCTGGGGTGATCTTGCCCGCTATCACATTCTCGAACCGGCCAATCAGAGCGAACTTGTGAAGTTCCTCCCAGCACGCTTTGAAATGTGGCATCTGAAGGTGCGCGAAATGTGCCTCCTCGCTGTCAAAGCATTCGCACACAAGAACTGTCAGAGGGTTCTCTCGTGTGCGCATCATTTCGAAAAAACGGCATTCAGGTTCACTTCGACAGGTAGCCAGGTAGGGGCCGATAATTTTGTCAAATGCTGCCTCCGTCCCTTCGCGCAACGTCAGCCAACCAACAATATATTTGTTCTCTTGACGTGGCTGTGTCATTGAAATTTCCCTTCAGACTTTGGCGGGATACCGCCTTCAATGTGGGCGCCGAGGCCAGCGTTGCGTAACCGTTCTGGCAATCAGACGGTGGTCTTCATTTCGATCCGAATGCCATGCAGCGTTTGATCAGACTCGTTGCTGACGCGGCCGGGCGGCTGCGGTGCCATCTTGACGACAAGACACCCATCGCCGTCCCAAGCGCCAAGCGCTGCAACCACATCGCGGTTCGGCGGCAGTCTTTCACCATCGGGGGAAATATCCACCACAGGTGGTTTGATCTGGTCCAGCACAAAGATCGACGGCCAGCGATGATGATGAACAGGTTCTTCATCCTGCGGGTCAACTGTGACTTCAAGCACGCGGAGGCGGGTATTTTCGAACAGCACCTTGTGGTGTTTTGGCGCTGCGATGACAGCGTCTAACTCCGGAACCCACGTTGATGGATCTGACAGGTCTATTGTGTTGGTCACAGACAAATCCCCCTTATTATCGGGCTAAGTCTGTGTCCAATGTACACCGGATCTGACTTTTTGAACAGGGTGTTGAAGCATCTGGTTGGTCGACGGCTTGCGTCGTCTGCGCTGCGGAATTTCCGGCACCGGTGTTTGCCAGACACCCATTCTTAGTATTCCGCCCAAATGCCGCTTGCCCCCCCCTGCCTGACCCGCAGACACCCGCGGCCTTAACGGGGCCTACAACGATCTGACAGCATCACCCCCGCCGTGCGGCGTCGATCACCGCAACATCAATCTTGGTCATATCCATCATAGCGGCAAAGGCGCGTTTGGCCTGATCACCGCCGGCGGCGATTGCGTCCGTCAGTGTGCGGGGGGTGATTTGCCAGTTGATGCCCCATTTGTCTTTGCACCAGCCGCATTGGCTGGTTTGGCCGCCGTTACCCACGATGGCGTTCCAGTAGCGGTCTGTTTCCACTTGGTCATCGGTGGCGATTTGGAAGGAAAACGCTTCGGTGTGGTGGAACATTGGCCCGCCGTTCAGGCCTAGGCAGGGGATGCCTGCGACGGTGAATTCGACCGTCAGCACATCACCCGCCTTCCCGGATGGGTAATCGCCGGGGGCAAGGTGGACGGCCGTGACCGCGCTATCTGGAAAGGTTGCGGCATAAAAGCGGGCTGCGGCTTCGGCGTCTTTGTCATACCAGATGCAAATCGTGTTCTTGGGAATGGCCATTGGGTGTCCTTTCGATGTTGCAGCACAATTCGGATCGAACTCATGCGCGCTGGTTTGTGACTTAATGCCAGTTCTTGGGGTGAAGACACCGACGAAAAGTGCGCTCCTGCCACCACATGGTCCGCTAACAGAGCCCTAAAAGCTATCAATAGTTAATGGCGGCAAAGGCACAAGCATGTCAGCACGCAAAAAGCACAGGGTAAGCACAGCAAACATACATTGAAGTCCCGGCCATTTCGCCCCATTACCAACGCGTTCTCAACCGCTTGGCTGATCCCTATGCTCATTCCCACCCCGCGCGGCACTTTGACCCCGAACCGCCCCTTGGCGGACCTGACGTGGTTGCGGGTGGGCGGGCCTGCGGATTACCTGTTTCAGCCTGCGGATGAGGCGGATTTGTGCGACTTTCTGCGCGGGCTTGATCGGGGCGTGCCGGTATTCCCGATGGGAGTTGGGTCAAACCTGATCGTGCGGGACGGCGGCATTCGGGCAGTGGTGATCCGGCTGGGGCGAGGGTTTAATGCGATTGAGGTGGCGGGCAATACCGTGACAGCCGGGGCGGCGGCGCTGGATGCGCATGTGGCAAGGGCAGCGGCAGAGGCCGGGCTGGACCTGACGTTTCTGCGCACCATTCCGGGCAGCGTTGGGGGTGCGGTGCGGATGAATGCAGGCTGCTACGGGTCTTATGTGGCGGATCATCTGGTGTCGGTGCGGGTGGTGACGAGGGGCGGCGATGTGATCACCCTGCCAGCGGCAGATTTGAGGCTGCGCTATCGGCAGAGTGAATTGCCGGAGGGCGCGGTGATTGTATCAGCCACGTTCCGGGCGCAGACTGGCGATCCAGCGGTGTTGGAGGCGCGGATGCTGGATCAGATCGCGAAACGTGATGCTAGCCAGCCTACGAAGCAGCGATCGGCAGGGTCTACGTTTCGCAATCCTGTGGGGTATTCATCTACCGGTCGGGCGGATGACAGCCATGATTTGAAGGCTTGGGCAGTGATTGACGGCGCAGGGATGCGGGGGGCAAAGGTGGGGGCTGCGCAAATGAGCGAGATGCATTCCAACTTTATGATCAACACAGGCGGGGCATCTGCCACAGATTTGGAAGAATTGGGCGAGTTGGTGCGAAAAAGGGTTTTCGATCACGCCGGAATAACGTTAGAGTGGGAAATACTACGGGTGGGCGACGCACACCCGCAAAAAACAATATAACGGGTCGCTAAAGACCTGGGTCGAGGCAGTGATGGCGGGCGTGTCAGGCAAGACAGCCCCCCGTGTAGCAGTGTTGATGGGTGGATTTTCCGCAGAGCGGGAGGTTTCGCTTGTTTCAGGCCGCGAATGCGCGGCGGCTTTGCGGGTGGCGGGGTACGAGGTGATTGAGGTCGATTGCGGCCTCGATATCGCATTGCGCCTGACCGAAATTGCGCCTGACGTTGTGTTCAATGCCCTGCATGGCCGCTGGGGTGAAGACGGCTGTGTGCAGGGCATGATGGAATGGATGCGCATACCTTATACGCATTCGGGGGTGCTGGCGTCCGCGTTAGCGATGGATAAGGCGCGCGCCAAAGATGTGTATGTGGCCGCCGGGTTGCCTGTGGTGGCATCGGTTTTGGCGGGGCGGGACGCGGTAAGCGCGGGGCATGTGATGCCGCCACCCTATGTGGTGAAGCCGAATAATGAGGGATCATCCGTCGGTGTTTATATCGTGCGCGAGGGGGCGAATGCGCCGCGTCTGGCGGAAACCATGCCGGATGTGGTGATGGTGGAGGCCTATGCGCCGGGGCGGGAATTGACCGTATCAGTCATGGGTGACCGCGCGTTGTGCGTGACGGATATCATCACCAGCGGCTGGTATGATTACGACGCGAAGTATTCCGTTGGTGGATCGCGGCATGTGTTGCCTGCGGATGTGCCTCAGGAAATTTCGGATGCCTGTTTGGACTATGCCTTGCGAGCGCATCGGGCGCTGGGGTGCCGGGGGGTCAGCCGGACCGATTTTCGGTGGGATGATACATGCGGGCTGGCAGGGTTGGTGTTGTTGGAAACCAATACCCAGCCCGGTATGACGCCGACATCACTGTCGCCGGAACAGGCCGGCTTTTGTGGGATATCGTTTCCAGACCTGTGCCACTGGATGGTGGAGGACGCATCATGCGACCGGTGAGCCCGCGCACAAAGCGCGATCCGGCACCAAGCCGCTGGGCCTACCGGATGCACCGGATGTGGATGACGCCTTATTTCCGGGTGTTTATGCGGCGGGGATTGCCGACCTTCGTGGTGGTGGTGGCGCTGGGCATGTATTTTACCAATGAGGCGCGGCAGGCGGCGATTGTGAATGGGCTGGTCGGCCTGCGCACGCAGTTTGAGCAGCGGCCAGAGTTTCGGGTCGGGTTGATCTCGGTCGAGGGGGCGTCGCTTGATCTGGCGGAAGCGATCCGTACCAAGATGGCTATCGCATTGCCACAATCATCGTTTGATCTTGATCTGGACGGCGCGCGGGCACGCATTGAAAGCCTTGATGCAGTGGCATCAGCGGTGCTGCGGGTGCGGTCGGGTGGGATCTTACATGTGCAGATCACCGAACGGGTGCCGGTGATTGTCTGGCGCATGGGCGATGCAATTGAACTGCTTGACGCAACCGGGCACCGCGTGGCGGCGTTGGGCGCGCGCAGTGACAGGCCTGATTTGCCCTTGATTGCGGGCGTTGGGGCGGAGCTGGCGGCGGATGAGGCGTTGGCAGTTTATGCGGCTGCGGCACCGATTTTGCCGCGTGTGCGCGGCCTTGTGCGGATGGGAGAACGGCGCTGGGATATCATGCTGGACCGTGACCAGCGGATCATGCTGCCAGCAGATAACCCGGTGCAGGCGGTGGAGCGGTTGATTGCGCTGGATCAGGTGCAAGACCTGCTGGCGCGCGATATTTTGACAGTGGATTTGCGCAATGAGCATCGCCCTGTGCTGCGGCTTTCTCCGTTTGCGCTGGATGCGCTGCGGTTGGGCCGGGGCATGGTGAGCGTGGAGAGTACATTATGACCGATTTTTACCAAACCCAACGGTCCATGCGCAATATGCGCCGTGCCGCCATGCAACGCGGTGTGATTGCCATTCTGGATGTGGGATCATCCAAAATCGCCTGTCTGATCCTGCGCTTTGATGGGCCGGAAAAGCTGCGCGATGGCGACGGTGTGGGGTCGATGGCGGGACAATCGTCATTCCGGGTGATCGGGGCTGCAACCACGCGGTCGCGCGGCGTGCGGTTTGGCGAAATTGCGGTGATGAACGAGACGGAACGCGCGGTGCGCACCGCTGTGCAAGCCGCACAGAAGATGGCCAATGTGCGGGTTGACCATGCGATTGCCTGTTTTTCAGGGGCGGAGCCGCGCAGTTACGGGCTGGCGGGGACCTGGGATTTGCAAGATTCGGTGGTGTCTGAGCAAGATGTTGCGCGGGTTTTGGCGGCGTGTGATGTGCCCGATATTGGGCCGGGGCGTGAGGTTGTCCATGCGCAACCGGTGAACTTTGCGCTGGATCATCGCACCGGGCTTGGTGACCCAAGGGGGCAAATTGGCAACCGTTTGGCCTGCGACATGCATTTGCTGACGGTCGATGCGGCGGTGGTCCAAAACCTGCTATATTGTATCAAACGCTGCGATCTTGAACTCGCCGGGATTGCATCATCTGCCTATGTATCTGGCATCTCAAGCCTTGTGGAAGACGAGCAGGAGCTGGGGGCGGCGTGTATTGATATGGGCGGCGGGGCAACAGGGGTTTCGATCTTTATCAAGAAACACATGATCTATGCCGATGCTGTGCGGATGGGCGGCGATCATGTGACTGCAGATATCTCTAAAGGCCTGCAAGTGCCGCTGACCACGGCAGAGCGCATCAAAACGCGGTTTGGCGGGGTGCATGCCACCGGCATGGATGACCGCGAGATGATTGATATCGGCGGCGATTCTGGCGATTGGGAAAAGGATCGCCGTCAGGTGAGCCGCACCGAATTGATCGGCATCATGCGGCCCCGGGTGGAAGAAATTCTGGAAGAAACCCGTGCGCGGCTGGATGCGGCGGGGTTTGAGCATTTGCCGAGCCAGCAGATTGTGCTGACCGGTGGCGGCAGCCAGATACCGGGGCTTGATGGTTTGGCCACGCGTATCCTTGGGCAACGGGTGCGGCTGGGGCGGCCCCTGCGGGTGCAAGGCCTGCCGCAGGCGGCCACGGGGGCGGCGTTTGCCAGTGCGGTGGGGCTGTGTCTGTTTGCCGCCCACCCGCAAGATGAATGGTGGGATTTCGATATTCCTGCCGAGCGATACCCGGCGCGTTCGATGAAAAGGGCGCTCAAATGGTTTAAGGACAACTGGTAAACCACTATATCCTGAGCCACTGGCAATATACCGCTGAAATTTGCAACGGTTTCCCTATATTTTGTGGGGGATGCGTCTTTTTTTCGTGACCTAGGGTCATAGTTTGGATAGAATTAAAGGAATTTCAGCCTCCGCGCCGGGGACAGGCGATTCCGGAGGCAATACCACTGCAATGACAGCAAACCAAAAAAATCAGGCGGATTGGCAATGACCCTTAACCTTATCATGAGTTCACAGCGCGAAGAATTGAAGCCGCGCATCACTGTTTTCGGTGTCGGCGGGGCGGGGGGGAATGCGGTCAACAACATGATCGACAAGAACCTTGAGGGCGTTGAATTCGTGGTGGCCAACACCGACGCGCAGGCTTTGGCGCAAAGCCGCGCAGGTGCCAAAATTCAGATGGGCCTGAAGGTGACCGAAGGTCTGGGCGCGGGGGCGCGGCCAACCGTTGGGGCCGCCGCTGCCGAAGAAACCATTGAAGAAATCGTTGATCATCTGGCTGGCGCGCATATGTGCTTTATCACCGCTGGCATGGGGGGCGGCACCGGCACCGGGGCGGCCCCGATCATTGCGCAGGCGGCGCGTGAATTGGGTGTGCTGACGGTCGGTGTGGTGACCAAGCCGTTCCAGTTTGAAGGCAACAAGCGGATGCGCCAAGCCGACGAAGGCATTGAAGCGCTGCAAAAGGTTGTTGATACGCTGATCATCATTCCGAACCAGAACCTGTTCCGTCTGGCCAATGAAAAGACCACCTTCACAGAAGCCTTTGCTTTAGCGGATGATGTGCTTTATCAAGGGGTTAAGGGTGTCACTGACCTGATGGTGCGGCCCGGTCTGATCAACCTTGATTTTGCCGATGTGCGCGCCGTGATGGACGAGATGGGCAAAGCCATGATGGGCACCGGCGAGGCATCGGGCGAAGACCGCGCCGTGCAGGCCGCCGAAAAAGCCATCGCCAACCCGCTGTTGGACGAGATTTCGTTGCACGGTGCCAAGGGTGTGTTGATCAACATCACCGGTGGCTATGATCTGACGCTGTTTGAACTGGACGAGGCCGCCAATATCATCCGCGAAAAGGTTGATCCGGACGCGAATATCATTGTCGGGTCCACGCTGGACACCACGATGGAAGGCATGATCCGGGTGTCTGTTGTGGCGACCGGGATTGATGCGGCCAAAGCACGCGATGATCTGCCGGTTACACGCAGGTCGATGGCGGCACCATTGCCACAGACCGCCTATGTGCCCGCGGCAGAGCCTAAACGTGAGCCAGTTGCCCCGGCGGCGATCATGACCGAAGCGGAAGCAGTAAACCTTGGGTTGTTCGATGCGGTTGACCCGCATGCAGCGGACGAGTTTGATGCAGACAGCGATGATTACGCCGATGTCCCCGCCCCGGCGTACCGCCCGCAACCTGCGGCGCAACCCCGGGCAGCGGCACCGCAGATTGATGCAGATGCTGCGGAATTTGTAGCGCCGCGTCCGCGTGCGGCGGGAACGCCGACGCCCGAAGCGATGGCACGCTTGCAGGCCGCTGTCAGCAAGGCCCCGATGAACCGCCCCGGAATGGCGGCGCAAGCGCCACGCGCGGCCACACCGGATCAGGCCCCCGCGCCACGTGCCCCGCAAGACAAGCCCCGGTTCGGGATTGGGTCGTTGATCAACCGCATGGCGGGCAATCTGGATCCGCAGGCCGACCGCAGCCCAGCACCGCGCCAGCAGCCCCCCGTGACAAGCTATGACGATGAGCCGGAATTGAGCGCCGATCAGGAACGGATCGAGATTCCCGCGTTTTTGCGTCGTCAGGCAAACTAATACTGAGTGACAGTGGTTGGAAAGAGGCACGGGAAACCGTGCCTTTTTTCGTTTTACTACAGAGGCTTGTGGCGATAACTTCGCGCTGTCACATTACGTTACAAACTGTGAGTTGAGATCGCGGCGGCGCAGCCTTAGTTAAGTCTTTGGTAAAAAGGCGAGCTTGCGTCTGAAGCAGGCCAATGAATGAAACGGAGCACATTGTGCAAACCACGCTTAAATCTGCCGTCACGTTTACCGGGTTCGGGTTGCATTCCGGCACCGCCGTTCGGATGGTGGTGAAGCCTGCGTCTGCTGATTATGGTATCTGGTTCAAGCGCATGGATGTGGTTGGGCCACAGTCGATGATTGCGGCACGCTGGGACGCAGTGGTGCCATCACGGCTATGCACACTTGTGGGCAACGCAGCAGGGGTTCAGGTTTCCACCATCGAGCATTTGATGGCGGCGCTTGCGGGCTGTGGCATTCACAATGCGCTGATCGAAATAAATGCAGGCGAAGTGCCGATCCTTGACGGGTCGTCGGTGCCGTTTGTGCAAGGGTTTCTGGGGCGCGGATTGCGCGGGCAGGCAAGCCCGATCCGGGCGATCAAGGTTTTGAAATCCGTTGAAGTGCGTGACGGCGATGCTGTTGCGCGGTTGGACCCATCTGACACGATGGAAATGGATTTCCGCATTGATTTCACCGACGCAGCCATTGGTCGGCAACACAAAGAAATGAGCCTGGCGAATGGGGCTTTCGTGCGTGAGCTGTGTGACAGTCGCACCTTCTGTCGCCAGATAGATGTGGATGCGATGCGCGCGAGCGGTTTGGCCTTGGGCGGCAATTTGACCAATGCCGTGGTGTTTGAAGGTGACCGAGTGCTAAGCCCTGGCGGTTTGCGCCATGCAGATGAGCCAGTGCGCCACAAAATGCTGGATGCCTTGGGCGATCTGGCGCTGGCCGGTGGGCCGCTGCTGGCGCGCTATACCGGCGTTCGGGCGGGTCATGCGCTGACAAATCAATTGCTGCGCGCCCTGTTCGCGACACCGGGTGCGTTTGCCATGGTGGATTGTGATCCGCTGGTCGGTTTGCAACTGCCCGGCGTTGGCGTACACCGTGCCGATATTCCCGCAGTTGCATAAGCCTGACGCAAAAGCGTAAAGGCGTTTTGCGCACCGGATTTTTCTGTGCTAGGACCGAACGAACAAGGGTGGACGTGCTTTGTAGCGACGACCACCGGCAAGGCATGGGGTAGGCGGAAGATGGCGGGCGGAAAGATTGGTGTGCAACTGATTGGCACGGCGCTGCTGGTTGTGATGCTAGGGGCCTGCGCGCGCAAGGCCGAAGAACGGCCGCTTGACAGCTATACCGCCGAGGAAATTTACAAGCGCGGCGAGTTTGAGCTGAACGCAAATCCAAAACCAAAAACCGCGATCCGCTATTTCCAAGAGGTTGAACGCCTTTATCCCTACACCGAATTTGCCAAGCGCGCGCTGATTATGCAGGCCTTCAGCCACCATAAGGCGAAGGAATATGAAGAAGCACGCAGTGCGGCCCAGCGGTTTTTGGATCTTTATCCCGCCGACGAAGATGCAGCCTATGCACAGTATCTGATGGCGCTGTCTTACTATGATCAGATTGACGAAGTGGGCCGTGATCAAGGGCTGACATTTCAGGCGCTGCAAGGCCTGCGCGAAGTGATCGAGAAATATCCGGATACTGAATATGCCAAGTCGGCAATACTGAAATTTGACCTGGCGTTTGACCATCTGGCTGCCAAGGAAATGGAAATTGGCCGCTATTATTTGAAACGCGGCAATTACACGGCGGCGATCAACCGCTTCCGTGTCGTTGTGCAGGATTTTCAGACCACATCGCACACGGCAGAGGCGCTGCACCGGTTGACGGAAAGCTATCTGGCCTTGGGCCTGAACGACGAGGCGCAAACCTCGGCGGCGATTTTGGGCTACAATTACCAGTCGAGCCCGTTCTATGATGATAGCTTTGCGCTGCTGAAGGGGCGTGGACTTGCGCCTGAAGCGCGGGGTGATAGCTGGTTGCGCGCGGTTTACCGTCAGGTGATCAAGGGCGAGTGGTTGTGACCAAGATGGGCGGATCGCCCATCCTACGGAGCGGCCATGCTGCGCAGCCTTGATATTCGGGATGTCTTAATCATTGACCGGCTGGAGCTTGCGTTCCAGCCGGGCTTGAATGTTTTGACAGGCGAGACCGGGGCCGGAAAATCCATTTTGCTGGATGCGTTGGGCTTTGTGCTGGGCTGGCGGGGCAGGGCCGAACTTGTGCGCGCCGGGGCGGCACAGGGCGAAGTGACGGCAGTGTTTGATCTGCCCCCGGGCCATGCCGCGCGGGCGGTTTTGACCGAGGCCGGGTTTGAGGCCGAGGATGAGCTGATCTTGCGGCGGATCAATGCAGTTGACGGGCGCAAGACGGCCTGGGTCAATGATCGGCGCGTGTCGGGCGAGGTACTGCGCGATCTGTCTGATACACTGGTGGAATTGCACGGCCAACATGATGACCGTGGGTTGTTGAACCCGCGTGGGCACCGGGTGCTGTTGGATACTTTTGCGGGCCTTGATCTGGGGCCATTGCGCGACGCATGGCGCGCGCAATCGGCGGCGCGTTCTCGGTTGGCCGAGGCTGAGGCAGCGTTGGCTGCGGCACGCGGTGAGGAAGACTATCTGCGCCATGCGGTCGCCGAATTGGACAAGCTGGAGCCACAACCCGGCGAAGAGGCCAGCCTTGATGCCAAGCGCCGGCTGATGCAAGCGGCAGAGAAAATTCGCGGCGATGTGCAGCGCGCGCATGTGGCGCTATCTAATCAAGGCGCCGAAGGGCAGCTGATGGATGCGCAGCGCTGGCTGGAAGGGGTGGCAGGGCGTGCTGATGGCGGTCTTGATGGCGCATTGGCGGCGCTGGCGCGGGCCATGATTGAACTCGGTGACGCGCAGGCAGGCGTTGAAGCGTCACTTCGGGGATTGGATTTCAACCCAGTTGATTTGGAAAATCTGGAAGAACGCTTGTTTGCTATTCGGGCACTGGCGCGCAAACATTCGGTCGCGGCCGATGATTTGGGCGATTTTGCCGACCGTTTGCGCACAAAGCTGCAAGATTTGGACAGTGGTACGGCAGGGCTTGCGGCCCATGTGAAGGCGGTGGCCTTTGCGGAAGCCGCGTATGATGAATTGGCCCGCGTCATCCATGATCAGCGTGCTGCGGCAGCGGGGCGGCTGGACGCAGCGATGGCTGCGGAACTGGCCCCGTTAAAGATGGAACGTGCGGTTTTCACAACAGAATTGAGCGCTGCCGAGGCTGGCCCAGATGGCCGTGATATGGTGACCTTTACGGTTGCAACCAATCCCGGCGCGCCTGCAGGGGCGTTAAACAAGATCGCATCCGGTGGGGAATTATCGCGGTTCTTGCTGGCGTTGAAGGTGTGCCTGACCGGGGATGTCCCGGGTTTGACCTTGATATTTGACGAAATTGATCGCGGTGTTGGTGGTGCCACGGCAGATGCCGTGGGGCGGCGATTGCAAGCCCTTGCAACATCGGCGCAGGTGTTGGTGGTAACCCATTCGCCGCAGGTGGCTGCACGGGGCGCGCATCACTGGCGGGTGGAAAAGCAGGTGGTGGATGAGATGACTTTGTCGTCAGTCATACCATTGGATAGCGGTGCGCGGGTTGAAGAAATTGCCCGGATGCTTGCGGGCGATAGCGTTTCTGACGCCGCAAGAGCGGCTGCGCGGGCCTTGTTGGCGCAGTAGTCGCCGCGGCAAGCTATGCGCTTGGCGCATAGGGGGTTTACGCCCAAACCACTTTCTGCGCTGCAGCACTCGGCTTAGATTGTTTTCAGGGAGGCCAACTAAGGAGTTTGTTATGTTACACTTTTTTGAACGACTGATCGCCGTCTTTCGCCTGCCGTCTGTTGACGAGGTTGAGCGGGACTATCTGAATGGGGCGCATGACCGGGTCAATCTGGAATACCGTCAGCGTCAGATCGACTTTGGCCTGTTCCGGCGCGCGCACAAGTTGTGATCTGCCGCTACTGCGGTTGCGCCAGCTGCTGTAGGGTCGTTGCCAGATCGCCGTAACCGGTAAAGCGACGCTCATAGGCCAGACCCAACCTATTTGCGCAGTCTGCCGCTTTGGCATCCAAGGCAGCATCATTTGTTTGGGCCTGATACACCAGCTTTGTGTAATTGCCGAAATAGATGTCGCGCAGTTGTGGGTGGCGATCAAGGCCCATCGGCCGCCAGACAAAAGCATCAAACTGCCGGACCAGAAAATCCGTCAGGTAAAAGGCTGTAAATTCGGTATCTGCGTGCGCCGCAAAAGTAGCGTTACCTTCAAAGAACGAATAGCAATGCGGGCCTTCGACCATGGAGACGCCCAGTTCTTTGCACTTTTCAAGCAATTGCCCGCCAGTGCCGCAATCGGCATAGACCACGAATATCTGATCATAACGGTCGCGGTAAGTCGCAACCGCAGCCTCGACCGCAGGTGTGATTTTGTCGGGGTAGAGGTGCAGGTTTGCGGGCAGGCATTGCAGATCAATGTGATCCCAGTGGTTGACCCGCTTTAACGCCAAAATTTCATGGGCCAATGCCCCGCATGCGATCAACAGAATGCGCCCGGTAAGCTGAGGTGGCAATCCGGCGGTTGTAAGGGTGGTATCGTCGGGCGTTAGCGCCACTGCCTTGCGCCAAGCACAAGGCTGCCCGCCATCGCGGCAAAGCCAAGCGCCACCAGCGGCACATTGGCCCAAAGGGCAAGCGCAAGGGTGGCACCGGCGGCCAGAATAACAAAGGCAATCAGACCAATCAGATGCGGCAGGGGCATGATGCGTCTCCTCTGCGCACAATGTGGTCTCGGCTTGCGGGTTTTCCAAGGCAAAAACGTGCTAAACTAACGATTATCCGAAAAAGTGATCAGAAATCCGGCGATAAGTCATGCAAGTGCGCCTTAAGCGTTCATCGCGTTATGCTTGCGGGCCATGAAGGACTTGGCGGTTTCAACGGCAACGGCGGCATCGCGGCAATAGGCATCGGCGCCGATGGCTTTGCTGAATTCTTCGTTCAGAGGCGCACCGCCCACCATGACGATGTAATCGTCGCGCATACCTTTTTCTTTCAAGGTGTCGATCACGACCTTCATGTAGGGCATCGTGGTGGTCAGCAGGGCCGACATGCCAAGGATATCGGGCTGTTCTTCTTCAAGGGCCGCCAAATACTTTTCAACCGAATTGTTGATGCCAAGATCGCGCACTTCAAAACCAGCGCCTTCCATCATCATGCCGACAAGGTTCTTGCCGATATCGTGGATGTCGCCTTTGACAGTGCCGATCACCATTTTGCCCATGCGGGGCGCGCCGGTTTCGGCAAGAAGCGGCTTAAGAATAAACATGCCGCCCTTCATGGCGTTGGCAGCAAGCAGCACTTCTGGGACGAACAGAATACCATCACGGAAGTCGGCACCGACGATGGTCATGCCCGCGACAAGCGCTTTGGTCAGCACATCGTAGGGGGTCCAATCGCGCGACAGCAGAATGTTGACGCCGTCTTCAATCTCTTCTTTCAGGCCGTCGTAAAGATCGTCGTGCATTTGCAGCACAAGTTCATCATCTGACAGATCGGCAAGAATGATTTCATCGTTATCGTCGGCCATATGATGCGCTCCTGCAGGCTATCTTACAGTGTCAATGGGCCGAATGCGGCGCGATGACTTCTCAGTTTACGACATGCCCCGGATGAAAGCCGACAGCAAGGGGTTGTGATTTGAAATTCGGTAGTAAATGTTCACATTATGTTCTATGCAGACGGTCATGACGGACCCAATGACAGCTAAGGAAAACAATCTGTTGCCGGGCCAACGTTTGCGGGCGCGGGCGGCAGTATCAAACGCGGTGGGGCGGTTTGAGAGTTTGCAACGCAGTGGGGAAAGCGATGGTTGGGACATTCCCGAGGATGACCGTTTGGTGCAAACCGAGGTGCGGCTGGAAGTGCCACGGTCTGCGCTAAGCTATAACCGATCACCGGATCTGCCGTTTGACCGGGCTATCAACCCGTATCGCGGCTGTGAACATGGCTGTATTTACTGTTTCGCCCGACCAAGCCATGCGTTTTTGAACCTGTCACCGGGGTTGGATTTTGAGACGAAGTTGATCGCGCGGCCGGGGATTGGCGCAGTCTTGGCGCGGGAATTGTCGGCCAAAGCCTATGCTGTGCAACCGATTGCGATTGGGACGAATACTGATCCCTATCAACCCATAGAAGTGAAGTACGGCGTTATGCGCGAGGTGCTGGGCGTGCTGGCCAATTTCAATCATCCGGTGGCGATAACGACCAAAGGCACGCTGGTTGAGCGGGATCTGGATATTCTGGGTCCGATGGCGGCGCTTGGTTTGGTGCGGGTCGGGATTTCAATAACCACACTGGATGCTGGGTTGTCGCGCAAGATGGAACCGCGCGCAGCAGCGCCGCTGCGTCGGTTGGCGATGATCCGGCGGTTGGCGGATGCAGGCATTCCGGTGCGGGTGATGGTGGCCCCTGTGGTGCCGGGGCTGACGGATCATGAGGTGGAGCCGATTTTACAGGCGGCAAAAGACGCGGGCGCGGTGGCCGCCAGTTTCATCATGCTGCGCTTGCCGCGTGAAGTGTCAGAGCTGTTTCAGCATTGGCTGGCGCAGCATTACCCCGACCGGGCTGCCAAGGTGATGGGCCGGGTGCGCGCATTGCATGGCGGACGCGATTATGACCCGGAATTTGGCAAGAGGATGCGGGGTGAGGGGCCCTGGGCCGATCTGATGGCGCAAAGGTTTGCGGTGGCGGCGCGGCGGTTGGGGCTGGATGCAGCCCAGCCTAAATTGCGCTGCGATCTGTTCGCCCGGCCCGCCAAGGCCGGGGATCAGTTGGCGTTGTTTTGAACGGCTGTTGCAGGCGATTTCTTCGAAGAAATCGTGGCAAATCCTTCGAAGGATTTGGGTCTGCGTTAACCCCGCCGCCCGCGTCGTTCGCGTTTGGGATCGCCGGATGTGTCACCTGTGCCATCTGATGCCGATGAAAAGCCACCCAAAGCATTGGTGATCGCGTCCAGCGTTGGGATATCGCCTTTCGGGCGGGTCTCCAACGCCTTGCGCATGGCGCGCAAATGATCTGGCATGGTGCCGCAGCAGCCACCGATGATGCGCACACCGGCATCCCGGGCCAGAACGGCGTAATCTGCCATCAGATCGGGCGTGCCGTCATAGTGGATATGGCCATCGTGGTATTTCGGAATGCCAGCATTGCCCTTGGCGATGATCGGGCGCTGCGTGCCTTGGGCGACAAAGCCAAGCACTGTGCGCATCAGATCAGACGCGCCGACGCCGCAGTTTGCGCCAAAGGCCAGGGGTGGGTTTGGCAGCTTTTCAACCATTTCAGCCATCGCGGCAGAGGTGATGCCCATCATGGTGCGGCCGGCGGTATCAAAGCTCATCGTGCCGCACCACGGCATGCCGGCAAGTGCGGCGGCCTCGGCTGCGGCGCGGTATTCTTCGGGGGCGGACATGGTTTCTATCCACAGAACATCAGCGCCGCCTGCCTTCAGCCCTTCGGCCTGTTCGTGAAACATTTCTACCGCCAAGGCATGGGTCAGAGGGCCAACAGGCACCATAATCTCGCCCGTGGGGCCAACAGAGCCTGCCACCACTACCGGACGGCCCGCAGCATCGGCAATTTCGCGCCCTAGGCTGGCGGCGACGCGGTTCAATTCATGCACCCGGTCTTGCAGGTTGTGCAGTTTCATGCGGCTGGCGTTGCCACCAAAGGAATTGGTCAGAAACAGGTCAGATCCGGCATCCACCGCGCCTTTGTAAAGCGCGCGGATGTTGTCTGGCTGTTCGATATTCCACATTTCCGGCGGCTCGCCAGAGGACAGGCCCATGTTGAACAGGTTGGTGCCGGTTGCCCCATCGGCAAGCAACCAATCGCGGTTGGACAGGAGTTTTGACAAAAGATCGGTGGTCATGGCTATCCTCGGCGTGGGTCACGGGGTCGTGTTCTCCCCTGTGCCATGGCTGCCCGGCAGAGGCAATTTCATATTGTTCATGATGATGATGCGGCATGGGTGGGCAAGGGGCCTGGAAAATGCACTTCGCGCGCTATTTCTGCGGCAGCAAGGGCGAGGGCGGGTTTGTGAGAAGCGGCCATGTATAGGGTTTGCCATTCGGGCACGAAAGCTGATTTGAAACGGGCAAGCCCGGCCTGATTGCCGCCCGACAGGCGGTGGATCAGGCCTGCGATGCGGCTTTTGGGGGTGCTGCAAAGTGCGGCCAAGGGCACTGCAGCAAGCGACAGGCGGGGAAGATTGCAGGTTGCCGCATCCGCAATGGCGCGCATAATCAAGGCCTGCATCGTAGCATCAGGCGCACATAAGGTTTGCCGCATAAGATCTAGTGTCCATTCGGTTTTTCCAGCATGAAAGCTGGCCAGCGCAATGGGTTTGCTGCCAATGCTGGCCACATAAACCCGCTGGCTGGCCAGATAGCTGCCGTCAAAGCGCCCCATGGAAAAGCCGCGCTCACCGCCATGTGCGGCTGACCAGTCTTTTGCAATGTGGGAGAGTTGGGCCCAGTCGTGCGGCCCGACTGAAATGGTTAAAGCGGCATTGTCTGCATGGCGAAGTTTGCGGCGCAACCCCGCCCGCGACGGTGTGTCAAGCGTGAAGGCACGAGGATCAAGCCACGCCTCCCGGGCAATCGCGCGCAAACTTAGGCCAAGATGGCGCGCGGCCACGGCCGTGCGGGCCGTGCATTTATAGATCACGGCCAAGCGGCTTTCCATCACGGCGCTGTCGATCAGCGCCGTGATGGCCAGTTTGGTGCAACCAAGGTCACTGTCATGCGATGCGTCTGACAGCATGGGGTCCAGCATGCCGACAAGGCAATGGGGCGTGCGACCGGTCAGCCAAGCCTGATCATGACCTGCGGCGCAAAGGGTCAAATGACCCTGCGCAAAAAGGCCGGTTTCGGCCCGACGGGCTGTCTGCACCAATGCGGGATGGACTGCGACCGCTGTTGGCGCGGGCTTGCCCATGGGCCCGCGCATTGCGACCGCCGCACCAACAAGTGCGGGTGCTGCAAAATAAACGACGCGCCACGCGACGACTGCAGCCAAAAGCGGGGCCTCAGGCACCTGCGGCAAAAGCGCAAGCAACGCAATTTCAAACGCACCAACCCCGCCCGGCGTGCCTGACACAATGCCCGCGCCGAAAGCGATCAGGAAAGCAGGCAACAGCGTCGCAAAGGGGAGGGCAAGGTCAGGTGGGCAAAGCACCCAAAGCGCCAGTGCCGCTGTCAGCGTATCAATGGCTGCCAAGGCAAGTAGGCGCGATACAACGAACATGTTTGGCAGGTGCCAGCGGCGCAATCGCGGGTGCAGGGTGCAAACGAGGATCACGACGGGCAGCAGGATCAACAGGCCAACCGCTATCGGCTTGTAGGGGGCCAGCGGCAGGACGGCCAAAACAACTGCTGTGACGCCTGCCCAGCCGGACAGAAAGAACACGGCGACCAAACTGGTAATTTTTGTGGCCTGCCAAAGACTTTGGCCCGGCAGCATGCGCCAGCGCAAAATCGCCCCGGTCACAACCCCTAGGCCAAGGGTTTGGCCAACAGCAATGGCCGTGGCCCCGGCGCGGCGCGCGGTAATTGGCGAAATGCCCGTCGCAAGGTATCTGTGGATCACCCCGTCATAATGTCCGACAGCCCAAAAGCTGCTGATCGTCGCAAACGCGGCGGTAACCCACTGCGTTGGGGTTACGCCCAACAGCGCGCTTCGGGTTTGAGACAGCGGAATATCAGCAAGCCGGTCGGCAAGAAGCCACCCGAAAATGAGTGCCAGCAAAAGGGCAAAACCAGCTTTGAGCAGCAAGCGGTGCCATTGCCCGTCTGGCAGGGCAGCGCGGGCGGCGGCAAAGGACCGTGGTTTGTGCTGTGCCATGGTTTTGCGCCCCTGCTGATCATATGCAAAGGCCACAGCAATAAGGCATCAGCGTTCAGGGTGGCTTAACGGTTAAAATTGTTCAAAAGAAAACGGCCGCCAAACCTGTGCGGCCGTAATCGCTTTGCCCGGTTAGCGATGCGGTACGATCAAACCTCATCCATCAGTTGCGCTTTGGCGATCGGCAACAGAGCGGTTAGTTTGGCGCGGATATCATCGGCACTGGCGTGACCTGCCAGATCGGCGGCAACTTTGCGCACCACGTCTTCGACGCCCGCCTCCTCAAAGTCGGCTTGTACGACCGACACGGCATAGGCGGCGGCATCGTCGCCGGTTTTGCCAAGCAGTCCTGCGGCCCAAAGACCCAAAAGCTTGTTGCGGCGTGCTTCGGCGCGGAACTGCATATCTGCATCATGCGCGAATTTGGATTCAAACGCCCGTTCGCGGTCGTCGAATGTGGCCATGGGCGTATCCTTTCGAGTGGGTTCAGATTGCCCCTGATATGCCCTTTGGCACCCTTTCGTGCAAGGGGGGCGTGCGATTGCCTTGCGGGGCGGGCTGGCTTGGCATATGGCTGCACAAACAGTGATCGGGGCGCCTAAGGCAGCCCCGTTTCGCCATTTGATCGGAGACTTCATGGCGCGGCGCAAGAAGGTTTACGAAGGCAAGGCCAAAATCTTGTATGAAGGGCCAGAGCCAGGAACCTTGATTCAGTATTTCAAGGATGACGGCATTGCCAGCGGCGATGCGGCACCGGTTGCGGTTGATGGCAAAGGCGTGTTGAACAACCGCTTGTCTGAATTTTTCATGGCTGGCCTGAACAGCGTCGGGGTGCCCACGCATTTCATTCGCCGGGTGAACATGCGCGAGCAACTGGTGCGGATGGCAGAGATATTGCCGCTTGAGATTGTGGTGCGCAATTTTGCTGCCGGAGAATTGTCAACGCGGCTGGGGATACCTGAAGGCACTGCTTTGCCGCGGCCGATTGTCGAATATTACTTCAAGGACGATAAACTTGGCTGCCCCTTGGTGGCGGAAGAACATATCGTGGCGTTTGGCTGGGCCAATCAACAAGATCTTGATGATGTGATAGCACTTGCGCTGCGGGTGAACGACTTTCTGTCGGGTGTGATGATGGGCGTGGGCATCAGGCTGGCGGATTTCCGGATCGAAGTGGGCCGCGTCTGGGAAGGTGATTTCATGCGGCTGATCGTCGCTGATGAGATCAGCCCCGATAGCTGCCGTTTGTGGGACATGCGTGGCAATGAGGCGTCGGAGCGTGACGGTGCAGCGCGTGAGCCGGGGCCGCTGGCCGATGTATACACCGAACTTGCACGGCGGTTGGGGGTGTTGCCGTCGAATGTGACGCATACAACCAAGCCTACGCTGATCAACTGAAGAGGGCGAAATCCGATGAAAGCGCGTGTGCATGTGATGTTGAAGGACGGCGTTCTGGACCCGCAGGGCGAAGCGGTGCGTCATGCGCTGGGCACGCTGGGGTTTGGTGGCGTGACGGATGTTCGGCAGGGTAAGGTGATAGAGCTGGATTTGGCAGGCTCCGACCGGGTGGCGGCAGAGGCCGACGTGCGGGCGATGTGCGAGAAGCTGTTGGCCAATACGGTGATTGAGAAGTTCAGCATCGAGATTGTGTGAGCCTGGCTGTGACGTTGTGCGACGCACAAGAATTTTCAGAAAATTCTTGGCAAAAATCTGCGTAGATTTTTACTGTTTTGATTTTGCGGTGTTGGGTGCTTTACCAAAAAGGGAAGGGGGCTGTCTGCCCCCGTCGTCGCAGGGGCGGTGCAACCCCCAGAGGATATTTTTGCCAAGGTGAATTGCACGGAACATCTGTGTGGGTTATGCGACCTTTACGCTGTTTCAAAGGGATATTGCCATGAAAGCTGCCGTCATTACCTTTCCGGGATCGAACTGCGACCGTGATCTCGTGGTTGCGTTTGAAGCGGCTGGTTTTGACGTGGCACGGGTTTGGCACAAGGATACCGATCTGCCCGACGGCGTCGATGTGGTGGGCATTCCGGGTGGATTTTCTTTTGGCGACTATTTGCGCTGTGGGGCAATTGCGGCGCGGTCACCGGTTGCCGCGGCAATTCACGCCCATGCGGCGCGGGGCGGCTATGTTTTGGGCATTTGCAACGGATTTCAGGTTTTGACCGAAACCGGGCTGTTGCCGGGGGCGTTGATGCGCAATGCGGGGCTGAAGTTTGTCTGCAAAGTGGTGGGGCTGAGGGTTGATGCGGTGACAGATTTCACCTCGGCCTACGGGATGGGGGCGAAGATAAAGCTGCCTGTTGCGCATCACGATGGGAATTACACCGCTGATGCGGATACCATCGCACGGTTGGAGGGCGAGGGACGCGTCGCATTCCGCTATACCGATAATCCGAACGGGGCGATGGGCGATATTGCCGGGATCGTATCAGACAACCGCCGCGTGTTGGGGTTGATGCCGCACCCGGAGCGGGCGGTCGATGCGCGCTTGGGTGGCACAGACGGCGCAGGTGTATTCCGGTCGCTTATGGGCGGGATGGCGCTGGCCTGAGGGGCTGGTGCTTGAGGCGGGGCTTGACGGGGCCTAAACTTAGACAATGACGGACGTTGACGTAGAAGAACTGGCATCAGATCTGCCGCAGGGCATATCTTGGCGCGCAAAAGTGGTGATAGCGCTTTTGGTGCTGTTTGCTGTTGCGGTTGTGTTGACGACAAATCGGTGGCTGTCGGATCGGTTCACCGATACCACGCGCAACCGGGCCGAACTGCGGTTGGCGCTTTATTCCGGCAATATGATTTCGGAATTGCAGCGCACGGCCGTGGTGCCATTGTTGCTGGCGCGCGATCCGGAATTGATCCGGGCGTTGAGCATAGGGGATTTTTCCAGCACGTCCTCACGGCTCATTTCATTCCAGTCAGAGATTGGTGCTGCATCAATTCTGCTGTTGGATAGTGAGGGGCGCACAGTTGGCGCGACCAACCGCAACTTGTTGGGAACAGGTCATGGCGAAGATGGTGCATTTGTGGATGCGCTGCGCACAAAGGACACGGTTTTTACTGTGACCAAGTTGGAAACGGCTGCGCATGAATTCACCTATTCGCGGGCGATCCAATCTGAGGGTCAGGCGATTGGCGTGATTGTGGTGGCCGCCGATCTGATGAAATACGAGCGCGCCTGGGCGGGCTTGCAGGATGCTGTGCTGGTGACAGACAGTGAAGGCACTGTTCTTTTATCAACCGAGCTGAGCTGGCGCGGCTTGCCGTTGGACGAGGCTTTGGCATCGGCGAACGCACCCACCGCCATTGGCCGGGCGTTTCAGGCAACGACGGATTGGGCGCAACGGGCACCCGATGCCTATGTTGCTGGCAAAGCCGTGTTGAAAACCGAGGCGCGGGTGCCGTTCCGGGGCTGGCGGTTGGTCACTTTCACCGCCTACGATTCCGTGCGCGAGCGGGTGAATGGCGTGTTGGCGTTGGAGATTATGGGCTTTGCCATTCTGGCGGCGCTGACGTTTTATTTGCTGTCGCGCAGAGCATGGTCGCAATCGCTTGGGTTTCAGAAGGAATCCGCTGAATTGCGACTGCTGAACGCGCGGTTGCAGCGCGAAGTGGCGCAGCGGGAAAAAGCGCAAAAGGATCTGGAAGTGGCCGAGTTGACGCTGGCACAATCGTCTAAACTGGCGGCGTTGGGGGAAATGTCGGCGGCGGTGAGCCATGAGTTGAACCAGCCATTGGCGGCCATGAAAACCTATCTGGCGGGGGCGCGGCTGTTGTTGCAGCGCAAGCGCCCCGAGGAAGCGTTGTCGTCTTTTCAGCGGATTGATGATTTGATTGAACGGATGGGCGCAATCACCCGGCAGTTGAAATCTTATGCCCGCAAGGGTGGCGAGGCGTTTGAGCCGGTAGATATGCGGGCTTGTGTGTCATCTGCCCTGTCAATGATGGAGCCGCAGTTAAAGCTGCGCGTGGTGCGGATCACCCGTACCTTGCCGCGCACGCCGGTGATCGTGTTGGCAGACAGGCTGCGGCTGGAACAGGTGATCATCAACCTTTTGCGCAACGCGCTGGATGCCACCAAAGACAGCAAGACACCGCAAATAGATATTTTGCTGACATCCGGCGAAGGCGCGGTTCTTGCGGTGCGGGACAATGGCCACGGGATTGTCGATCTCGATAACCTGTTCGAGCCGTTTTATACGACGAAAAAACCGGGCGAAGGGGTTGGCCTTGGGCTTGCCATTTCTTCCGGCATTGTCACCGATTTGGGTGGGCGCTTGGTTGCGCGCAATTCGGATGATGGTGGTGCGGTATTTGAAGTGCAGCTGCCCTTGATGGGTAACAAAGCAGAAGCAGCAGAATGAGGGTTTTATGGCGCGTGCAATGAAAGTGGCGATTGTGGACGACGAGGCCGATATGCGCCAGTCAATCAGCCAATGGTTGGCGTTGTCGGGGTTTGACACCGAAACCTATGCCTCTGCCGAGGAGGCGCTGAAAGGCATTGGCGCGGAGTTTCCGGGTGTTGTGGTCAGCGACATCAAGATGCCGGGGATGGACGGCATGGCGTTTCTGAAACGCCTGATGAGCATGGACAGCGGCTTGCCGGTGATCATGATCACCGGGCACGGCGATGTGCCGATGGCGGTGGAGGCGATGCGCGTCGGCGCGTTTGATTTTCTGGAAAAGCCGTTCAACCCGGACCGGATGACCGAACTTGCCAAGAAAGCCACGCAGACGCGGCGCTTGACGCTGGACAACCGGGCTTTGCGGCGGGAACTTTCTGACGGGTCGGTTTTGATGAAGAAACTGATCGGCGGGTCGCCCGAGATGGAACGGTTGCGCGAGGATATTCTTGATCTGGGGCAGGCCGATGGGCATGTGCTGATTGACGGCGAAACCGGCACCGGCAAGACGCTGGTAGCACACGCTTTGCATGCTGTGGGGTCGCGTGCGGGGCGGAAGTTTGTGACAATCTCCTGTGCCGCATGGTCAGAGGATCAGTTGCAGGCGCGGCTATTTGGGCCGGGCGAAGACGGCATGATCCCGCTGGTCGAAGAGGCGCGGGGTGGCACCTTGTGCCTTGAGGATATCGAGGCGCTGAGCCATCCGTTGCAATCGCGCCTGCTGACCTTGATCAATGATCAGGGCACGCCACCCGAAACCCGGATCATCGCGATCTGCAACCAGCATCAGCCCGATACGACGTTGGAAAACGTGCTGCGGCCAGATTTGTATTACCGGCTTGGCGCGTTGACCATTGTGCTGCCGCCGCTTCGCAACCGGGGCGAGGATATTCTGACGCTGTTTACCCGGATGTCGGAACAATTTGCCGAGGAATACGGCTGCGATGCGCCGCAGGTGACCGCACAAGAAGCGGCACAACTGCTGCAAGCGCCCTGGCCCGGCAATGTGCGCCAGTTGGTCAATATTGCCGAGCGCGCGGTGTTGCAGAACCGGCGCGGGTCGGGGTCTATCGCATCACTGCTGATGGCGGATAATGAGGCGGCGGGGCCTGCTTTGACCACAGAAGGCAAGCCCTTGAAGGATTATGTCGAAGCGTTCGAGCGGATGTTGATCGACAACACCATGCGCAGGCATAAGGGGAGTATCGTGGCGGTGATGGAAGAGCTGTGTTTGCCACGCCGGACATTGAACGAAAAGATGGCGAAGTATGCGCTGACGCGGTCTGATTACGTGTAACGGGCGGATGACGGGCGACGCAAAATCACCATTGTCTTTGCGCCCGCTTAGCGGGTAGGGTCACATCAAGCAGATGTGCAGCCATAGGTTGCGCCTGCCAATGAATTCTCTGGTCCTTTGCTGGCGCGTCTACGTGCCGCTGATGGACCGGTCGGATCGGCTGTAAGGCCGTTTTATTGCCTACCAAGTCTTTGACAGAAGTAGGCTTTTTTAAGTGGGTATCCAAATGGGTGCCCGGAACAGAACCGTGATGAAGCGCGCAAAGCTGACGACTGGATGGAAGGAGGCCCCGGAACGGGCCCCTTTTGCAGTTGTCAAGCGTGCCATCGCCCGAACAAGTCACCACATGCCCGCTGACCCGCCACCAGGTTTATCGCCCGGTGGCATTGGTTGGCATGGGTGCCATGGAACACAATGGTCAAAAAGATGCTTATCGATGCCACCCACGCCGAGGAAACTCGGGTTGTGGTGGTGGATGGAAACAAGGTTGAGGAATTCGATTTTGAAACCATCAACAAACGGCAGATTGCCGGAAATATCTATCTAGCCAAGGTCACGCGGGTAGAACCGTCTCTGCAAGCGGCGTTTATTGATTACGGCGGCAATCGGCATGGGTTTTTGGCCTTTGCCGAAATTCACCCCGATTATTACCAGATCCCGCTGGCCGACCGCAAAGCGCTGTTGGAAGAAGAACGCGCTTTTGCGCGGGCGGATGACGAAGAAGAAAACAATCGCAACAACCGCCGCAGGCCGCGCCCAGCCCCGCGCGCGGCGGCTGCCGTGTCCGATGATGCAGTTGTAACGGCGCCCGCCACTACCAGCATGGATGTGGTGGATTTGGGGGATGAAACCGGGGCGGATGCGCTGATCGAAAGCCCCCGCACTTCGCAGGATGCGGGCGAAAGTGATCAGCCCTACCGCGCGGTCGATCATGCATCTGAAACCGACGAGGAAATCGAATCCATCGCCGAAGAGGATGTGACCGAAGAAATCAGCCAAACCCGCCGCCCGCGCGCACGGCGCTATAAGATCCAAGAAGTGGTCAAGGTGCGCCAGATCATGCTGGTGCAGGTGGTCAAGGAAGAACGCCAGAACAAAGGGGCGGCACTGACCACCTATTTGTCGTTGGCGGGTCGTTACTGCGTGCTGATGCCGAACACCGCGCGCGGTGGTGGCATTTCGCGCAAGATCACTATGGCCGCTGACCGCAAGAAGCTGAAAGAAATCGCGCAAGAGATCGAGGTGCCGGAAGGTGCTGGCCTGATCATCCGTACAGCAGGGGCCAAGCGCACCAAACCGGAAATCAGGCGCGATTACGAATATCTGATGCGCCTGTGGGAACAGGTGCGCGAACTGACCCTACGGTCGATTGCGCCCGCCCCGATTTACGAGGAAGGCGATCTGATTAAGCGGTCGATCCGCGATCTGTATAACCGCGAGATCGAGGAAGTGCTGGTTGAAGGCGAGGCGGGCTACCGCACTGCCAAAGATTTCATGCGCATGATCATGCCGAGCCACGCGAAATCGGTGATGCGTTATGATGAACAGATGCCGCTGTTTGCGCGCTATCAGGTGGAAAGCTATCTCGGCGGTATGTTCAACCCGACCGTGCAGTTGAAATCGGGCGGCTATATCGTGATCGGGATCACCGAGGCGCTGGTGGCGATTGACGTCAACTCGGGCCGGGCCACGAAAGAGGGGTCCATCGAGGATACCGCGCTGAAAACCAACCTGGAGGCCGCCGAAGAGGTGGCCCGCCAGTTGCGCCTGCGCGATTTGGCCGGTTTGATCGTGATCGACTTTATCGATATGGAAGAACGGCGTAACAATCTTGCCGTTGAAAAGCGCATCAAGGACAAGCTGAAAACCGACCGGGCCCGCATTCAGGTGGGCCGGATTTCGGGCTTTGGTCTGCTGGAAATGTCGCGTCAACGTCTGCGCCCCGGCATGTTGGAATCCACAACTCAGCCTTGCCCACATTGCCATGGCACCGGTCTGATCCGGTCGGATGACAGTCTTGGCCTGCAAGTGCTGCGCGCGCTGGAAGAAGAAGGCACGCGTAAGCGCAGCAAAGAGGTGCTGCTGAAAGCGCCGATTGGCATCATCAACTTCCTGATCAATGAAAAGCGCGAACACATCGCGCTGATCGAGACACGCTATGGCATGGCAGTGCGGATCGAGTGTGATCCGGCACTGGTCAGCCCGGACTATTCGATTGAAAAGTTCAAAACGGCGACGCGGGTGGTATCGGAAGCGGCTTCCGCAGTGATTTCGGGCAACTCCTCCATGATGGGGGCCGACGTAGACGAGGCAGATGATTTTGTTGAAGAAGACGAAATCATTGACGACGTGGATGACGCAGAAGTGGTGGCAACCCCAACTGCATCCGCCAACGGCGTCTCCGAAACTGCGGATGGAACCAAGAAAAAGCGCAAGCGCCGTCGGCGTCGGCGCGGTGGTGCTGGCACCGGGCAAAACGGTGCCGAGGGTGGCGGTGATGACGCGGATGACAGCGAAGACGGGGATGAGGCAGATGCTGCGGTTGCGGCACCTGTCGCCGAAAGTGCTGCTGACGCAGACGAAAAGACCGCACCAAAACTGCGCGGCAGAACGCGTAGCCGCACGGCAAAGCCGAAGGTTGAAACGGTCGTTGCGGCCGCCCCAGAAATCTCTGCGGCCACAGAGGCGGCCGAACCGGATGTGATTTCCATGGCGATGGCCAAGGCGAATGCTGTGGTGGAAACGGTTGTTGCGGCAATAGGCGATATGGTTGAAGCGGTGACCGAAAAACCAAAACCAAAACCGCGCGCGCCGCGTGTGAGCAAGGCAAAGGCAGCGGCGGCGGAAGCTGTTCTTGCTGTTGCGTCTAAGGCTGTTGTTGCCCCGGAAGTGCCGCTGCCAGTGGTAGAAGCGGTGCAGGCAGTTGAAGCCGCATCTTTGGATGACACCCCCGTTGACGATGGCCCGCCAAAACCAAAGCGCAAAGGCTGGTGGGCGCTGGGTCGCTAAAGACATTTGGGGCGTTGGGGAAACCTGACGCCCTTAGTCTTTGGGTGCGCCCCGGCGTATCAGGTAAACCTGAACGGCGCCGTCTTGCGCAGTTGAGATCAGGCTATGCCCGGCCTCGGCACAGAAATGGGGTATGTCGATAGCCGCCATCGGATCGGTGGCGCGCAGGCAAAGCACGGCCCCTTCGGCCATTTGTAGCAGTTTCTTTCTGGCTTTGAGAACCGGCAGCGGGCACAGCAGGGCTTCGCAATTAAGTGTTGCATCTGGGGTCATAGAACGGCTTTCAAGCTGTTTTATCAGTTATGGCGGCTGTGGACTGTAACACCAATCACAAAGCGCGGGCAAATTGCCACGCCAATGTGACGTGGCTGGCACGTGACGGATGATCCTGAATTCGTTATGCGAGAGCAGACAGGAGAATCCATGGGCGGACTGGACTTGATAGATGCGGGCTTACTGCCTGCCATGCTGATCGCGCTGGCTGCGGGGGTTTTGTCGTTTTTGTCGCCCTGCGTGTTGCCGATTGTGCCACCCTATCTAGCCTATATGGGCGGCATCAGCATGGGCGAGATGAAGTCTGAACAAACTGCACGCCGCAGGGTGATGTTGCCCGCGTTGTTTTTTGTGATGGGCCTTTCGACGATCTTCCTGCTTCTGGGTTTTACGGTATCTGCCTTTGGCAGCTTTTTCCTGCAAAATCAGGTACTTTTCGGCCGAATTTCGGGGACGATGATTGTTGTGTTTGGCCTCCATTTTCTGGGGGTGATCCGCATCCCGCTGCTGGACCGCGACGCCAGGATGGATGCAAAATCCGAAGGCGGGTCGGCCTTTGGGGCCTATGTTCTGGGGCTGGCCTTCGCCTTTGGCTGGACGCCCTGCATCGGGCCTCAGCTGGGCGCGATTTTATCACTTGCGGCACAAGAGGCATCCGTTGCGCGGGGCACGCTGTTGTTGGGCGTTTATGCGTTGGGCCTTGGGGTGCCGTTTTTGCTGGCCGCCCTGTTTGTTGACCGCGCTATGGGTGTTATGACGCGGCTGAAGCGGCATATGAAAACCATCGAGCGCGCAATGGGGGTGTTGCTGATTCTGGTGGGCATTGCGATTTTCACCGGGGCATTTTCAGATTTTTCGTTTTTCTTGCTGGAATATTTCCCCGTCTTGGCGGTGCTTGGTTAGGCTTGCGTCCAGTTCTTTGCTGCTAGATGGTTCGTTTGACGGCCAGCTAAGGGGACGATACGGGTGAAGCCAGCAGGATCATCAGAAGACAGCCCTACGCCGGTAAGGCATAGAAAAGTCTTCTACATTCCCGGGTTTGATCCAGCACCACCGCGCCGTTACCGCGAGTTGTACCGCAAAGAGGCGAAAGCGCAGGCCGCGATTTCCGGCTATGCGATAGAGGTGGGGGGGCGAAATTCCGGTCAGGGCTTCGGCTGGCACGTCACGGCAATCATGGGCGGCCACGAAGTGCGCAGCGAATTTGAGGTGCTGGTCTGGTCTGATATCGTGCGCGGGTCGATGGGGGGTGGGGTTATTGCCACCTATTGGCAGCTGTTGCGCACCGCGTGGGTTTACATTGCAACGGGGGCATTGTTTCGGTTGATGCGATTGCGCAAAGGGCCGGTGATTGCAGCGCTGTATCCGATTTTGATATTGCTGGCAGAGCTTGGGGTTGCGGCGCTTGCGTTCTGGCTGGTGAGTCATCTTGTCAATTCCGGCCTTGGATGGGTGCGCGATGCGATTTATGGGCCGTCTTTGTTTGGGCCTTGGTTCGTTCCTATCATTTACATGTCCATCGGTGCTGGTATTTTGGCAGCCATCCTGCTGCTGCGCGGGTTCAAACGCCATGATACAAGAATTTTTGCCTATTATCTGATGCATGACTACGCCTTTACGGCGCAATTGTGGGGTGCATATCCTGATACACTTGAGGCGCGGTTAAGCTTGTTTCGGGGTGCGATCAAAACGGCACTGCAAGATGGGTACGACGAGGTTTTGATTGTTGGTCATTCGTCCGGCGCGCATCTTGCGGTGTCTGTTTTGGCGGATATTCTGCGCGTGGGCAGTCCTTCCACCACGCTTGGTTTCCTGTCGCTGGGGCAGGTGGTTCCTATGGTATCCTTCCTGCCGCAAGCGCAGCGATTGCGAGATGATTTGCACTTTTTAAGCCTTCAACTGGGCCTGACATGGGTGGATGTCACAGCCCCTGGTGACGGCTGTTCTTTTGCGCTATGCGATCCTGTCGTCGTATCGGGCGTTGCGGCACCGGGCAAACGCTGGCCTTTGGTCCTTTCGGCAGCCTTCACCCAAACCCTGTCGCCCCAACGCTGGAAGACCCTGCGCTGGCGGTTTTTCCGGCTGCATTTTCAGTACCTTTGCGCTTTTGATCGTCCGGGGATTTACGATTATTTTGGCATCACTGCGGGGCCGCAAACGCTTGCCGCGCGGTATGCGGGCTGCGCGCCGTCAAAAAGTCGGATCGAAACGCCGACGTCGGCCTATACCAGCAGGATCAAATGATACCGCCAAAGCCAAAAGCACGGGCAGATCAGGTATCGCTTTGGCGGCATTTGCGGCTGTTTCGGGCAGATATCCTGTCGGCACAGCCAGCCCGGTTGTACCGGGCGTGGATGGCCGAATTTCGCACGCCGTTTTTCCGCAGCTATCTGTGCAATGACCCGGCCCTTATCCGGCGTGTGTTGTCTGAATGCCCGATGGACTTTCCGAAGTCTGACCGCATTCGCGAAGGGTTGGCGCCGCTGCTCGGCAATTCGGTGTTTCTGACCAATGGTGCGGATTGGGCGCGGCAACGGCGCATCATTGACCCCGCGTTTCAGGGCGGGCGGCTGCGCGAGGCGTTTCCTGCGATGTTCGCGGCGGGGCAGGCTGCGGTCGCACGCATGCCGCTTGGTGCGGTAGATGTAGAGCCACAGATGAGCAATGCTGCGGCCGATGTCATCTTCCGGACACTGTTTTCCATTCCGATTGAAAACGAGGTGGCCAGCGAAGTTTTTGAACAGTTTCGCACGCATCAGCGCAGCCAGCCTTTGGTGAACCTTGCGGCCTTTGTGCCCTGGCCAAAGTGGCTGCCGCGATTTCATGGCCGTAAAACCAAGGCGACGGCGCGGGCGATCCGGGCACTTATTGCCGGTCTGACGGCGGCGCGGGCGGCACAGATTGCTGCGGGGCGCGCGCCCCGCGATCTGGCGACCAAAATCATGACAACGCAGGATCCGGTAACGGGTCAGGGATTTGATACAGATGAAATGGTGGATCAGGTCGCGATCTTTTTTTTGGCGGGGCATGAAACAAGTGCGTCCGCCTTGGCATGGGCGCTTTACTTGCTGGCAAGTCATCCCGACGTGCAAACGCGTGTGGCCGATGAGGCAGCAGGTTTGGGGGATGCCCCGGATTTTGCCGCGCTGTCGCAGCTTGGCTTTACCCGTGATGTGTTTCGCGAGGCGTTGCGACTGTATCCGCCCGTGCCAATGATGGTGCGCGAAAACCTGCGTGCGGAAGATATGCGTGGCCGCGCCGTGTCCCCCGGTGCGCAGATTGTGCTGTCGGCGTGGCATTTGCACCGGCACGAACGCATTTGGGACAACCCGGATGGGTTTGATCCGGGGCGGTGGCAGACGGCGGCCGGAAAGGACTGCGCGCGCGACAGCTTCATTGCGTTTTCGGCAGGCCCAAGGGCGTGCCCGGGTGCGGGGTTCGCGATGGCAGAGGGCATTTTGTTGCTGGCGATGTTGACCCGGCAATTTCGGTTTTCGGTGGTGGACGGGCGGGTGCCTGTGCCGGTGGCGCATTTAACAGTGCGGGCAAAGGACGGGATTTGGGTGACGGTCGACCGGCGATAGGAAAACTTTTCAGAAAAGTTTTCTCAAATTCCTTTTGAAGGAATTTAGCGTCAGCACAGAACGCGCACCGCATCGTTATTGCAAAAGATGACATATTGCCCTGCGTTTTCAACAGCGTGATAGCCCCGCCTGCGCAGTTCGTGCTCAAAGTTACCACGCCCGATAATGCGTTCCACATCGTGCACCTGACGGCGCACAATGCCGCCTTCGCGGGCATTCTTGGCGCTGAAAAGTTGCAAAAGCCAAACATCCGGCGGTAAAAAGGTAAGGGTGTCGGTCATGTTGTCCTCCATGACACATCTTCACCCCACCCGGGTTAAGCTTGTGCTAACGCCGCAGCGTCTCAAGCACAAAAACGCGTATTGCCGATGCAAGTCCGACATCTTCGTCGCGCCCTGCGTCTATTTCAGCGGCAAGCACGTTCAACGCAACGCCTTTTTCCGAGGCAATATCGCGAAAAGCCAACCAAAAGCTGTCTTCCAGCGACACCGATGTGCGGTGGCCCTTTAATGTCAGCGAATGTTTCACCGGGCGTGCGGTCATTCGCGTTTTGCCGCATCAAGTTCACGGCGGGATTTGTCAGCTTTTGCCGCCTGCAGAGTTTTTTCGGCTTTTGTCTGGCCGAATTTTACGGCGTTTTCATCAGCCTTCCTACGGGCATCCACGCGACTTTGGGCTTTGCGTATGCGATTAAGGTTGACGATCTGTGGCATGTTAGTCCTTTGGGCCGATCATATCTTCGGGTCGCACCACACGGTCAAAGGTTTCGCCGTCGACATAACCAAGCGCAATCGCCTCTTCGCGCAGGGTGGTGCCATTTTTATGGGCGGTCTTGGCTACTTTCGTCGCGGCATCATAGCCGATGGTCGGGGCCAGCGCTGTGACCAACATCAGGCTTTCTTTCATCAGCTTTTCAATGCGTGGCAGGTTGGCAGTGGTGCCGACCACCATGTTGTCGGTGAACGATGCTGCGGCGTCGCCCAAAAGCTGCATGCTCTGCAGCACATTATAGCTCATCACCGGGTTGTAGACGTTCAATTCAAAATGCCCCTGCGATCCCGCAAATCCGACCGCCGCGTCGTTGCCCATCACCTGAACGCAGACCATGGTCAGGGCTTCGGCCTGCGTCGGGTTTACTTTGCCCGGCATGATCGACGATCCGGGTTCATTTTCCGGCAAGATCAACTCGCCCAGGCCAGAGCGCGGACCAGAGCCCAAAAGCCGCATGTCATTGGCGATTTTGAACAGGGATACCGCCACTGTTTTCAATGCACCCGAAAACATCACCATGGCGTCATGGGCGGCCAGCGCCTCAAATTTATTGGGGGCGGTGGTAAACGGCAGGCCGGTAATCTTGGCAATTTCCGCCGCAACCCGGCGATCCCAGCCGACGCGGGTGTTCAGGCCGGTGCCAACGGCAGTGCCGCCTTGGGCCAGTTCATAAATTTCTGGCAAAACCTTTTTCACCCGCATGATGCCGGAGGCAGCTTGATGCGCATAGCCAGAAAACTCCTGCCCCAATGTCAGCGGGGTTGCGTCCTGCGTATGGGTGCGGCCGATTTTGATGATGTGGTAAAACTCTTGTGCCTTGTGGGCCAGCGCATGGTGCAGTTTCTCCAAGCCCGGCAGCAGCACATCGCGCGCCATCATTGCGATGGCCACATGCATGGCGGTGGGAAAAGTGTCGTTGGAACTTTGCCCCATGTTCACATGATCGTTCGGATGAACCGGCTTTTTCGACCCCATCACACCGCCAAGCATTTCAATGGCGCGGTTGGAAATTACTTCGTTCGCGTTCATATTGGTCTGGGTGCCGGACCCGGTTTGCCAGACAACCAGAGGGAAGTTATCGTCAAACTTGCCCTCCATCACCTCGGTCGCCGCCGCTGCAATGACAGCACCCAGTTCAGCGGAAATATCACCTTGTTCAATGTTCACCAAAGCGCAGGCTTTTTTGATCACGCCAAGCGCACGCACAATGGCGATGGGCTGTTTTTCCCAACCGATCGGGAAGTTGATGATCGACCGCTGCGTCTGCGCGCCCCAGTATTTGTCAGCGGGCACGTCCAAGGGACCAAAGCTGTCGGTTTCAACACGGATTTTGGTCATTGGGCATGCCTTTTGTTGGGACGTGCCGTTTCATAGGGTGGGGATGAGGCGAAATCAATCAGTATGCCGCGGCATACTGACAATGATCACTGTTTGCGAAATTTATCCAAGCTGACAACTTCGGCATCGCGGTGCGGTGGGGGCGCGTCTTCGCTTGCATCTTCGGTGTCGTCAGAATCGTCAGCATCATCATTGGAATGCGTTTCAAACCGCAGGCCGAACTCTACCGAAGGATCAACGAAGGTGCGCACAGCATCGAAGGGAATGCGCAAAGGTTCGGGCTGATTGCCAAAGTTCAAGGTGACCGCAAAGCCATCATCGGTGACTTTGAGATTTTCAAACCAGTGCTGAATGACGACCGTCATTTCCGCCGGATAGCGCGAATGCAGCCAATCGGCGATATCCACATCGGGATGCGTGGTGTCAAAAGTGATGAAGAAATGATGCGCGCCGGGCAGGCCGTTTTCCGACACATCCGTCAGCACAGATTGGATCAAACTCCGCATCGCGCGGTGCATCAGGTTTCCGTAATCAATGGAACGCGACATGCGGGGGCCTTTCTGTGATGCCCCCAACATAAGGGATTCGTCCCCAAAGGGAAGGGGGCGATGCGGGCTTGTGGCGAAGTTTACATCATTGAAAACGCAGCCGAGGCGAGTGCGGATAGGGCCAACACCAACGGCAGCGACCAATGGCGCAACAGAAGAAGCCAGCCTGCGACAAGACCAATCGCCAGCGCCACCGGATCAAGCGACGTGATATCCGGTGCTATCATGCGCAGGGGGCCCGCCTCAAAATACCCGACCGAGTTGAAGATCACATGGGCGGCAAACCACAGCGACAGATTGGCGATGACCCCCACAACCGCCGCCGTTATTGCAGCCAAAGCCCCGGCAAGGCGCGGCGCGGCCGTGATGCGCGCAATGTAAGGAGCAAAGGTGAATATCCATAAAAAACAAGGCACAAAGGTCATCCACAGGGTGACAATTGCGCCTGTTATGCCGTAAAATACGCCGCCCTGTTTGTGGGCCGCAAGGTAGCCCACAAATTCTGTCACAAGGATCAGCGGGCCGGGGGTGGTTTCGGCCAGACCGAGGCCGTCCATCATTTGCGGCAGCGTTAGCCAGCCTTTGTCTTGCACGACGGCTTGGGTCATCCAGGCCAGCACGGCATAGGCACCGCCAAAGGTGACGACGGCAAGTTTGGAAAAGAAAAAGCCGATCTCGAACAAAAGGCCTTGTTCGAACATCCAAAGGGCTGCCAAAGGAACCAGCCACAAGGCCCCCCAAAGGGCGAGGGTGCTGATGGTGCCTGCGGCGGCGTGGTGGACGGGGGCCGCTGGTGCTGTGGTGCCGGCCCTTGCGGTAAATGCGCCAAACAAGGCCGCCGCAATGATGATCACCGGAAAAGGGATGTTCAGCGCGAACAGGCCAAAGAACGCGGCCCCGGCGATGATCCAATGCACACGGCCCTTCAGGGCGCGCTTGGAGACGCGCAACAATGCCTCGATCACGATGGCGACGACGGCGGCTTGCACACCGGTGAACAGGGCGGCCACCAAGGCCACATTGCCAAAGGCCGCGTAGATCATCGACAGCGCCAGCACCACGGCTGCACCGGGCAGCACGAACAGCAGCCCCGCGATCAACCCACCTTTGGTGCCATGCATGCGCCAGCCAGTCCAAGTGGCCAGTTGCATGGCCTCTGGCCCCGGCAGAAGCATGCAGAACGACAGGGCGGAAAGGTAATCTTTTTCCGTCACCCAATCCCGGTCTTCCACCAGTTCGCGGTGCATCAGCGCGATTTGGGCTGCAGGGCCACCAAAGGACAACAGGCCAATGCGGGCGAATACGCGGGTCATTTCAGGCAAGGTAGGGGTCATGTCAAACTCGCGCAGCGGGCCAGTCATGGCCTTCGTCAAAACCATCGCGGGCCCAGCGATAAAGGGCGTCATACAGGGTTATGCCTGCGTCGAGCTGCGCCAGATCATCGCGGTACATGCGCGACAGACCAACGGAAAGTGCAAGCAAACCAGCGGCTTGCGGGGCAAGATCGTGGCGGTCAGTATCGGCCCCGCGAACAACGGTTGCCAGGCGGTCCAGCGCGGGGGTGGACAGGCCGCATTCAGTGATCAGCGTGTCAAAAGTGCAGGTATCGCCCCGGTGCGACCAGAATACGCCGTCAATGTCGAAGGGCGTGGCGTTGAAACGGGAAGCCACATCGGCCACTTCGGCGGGCGAGACGAACAAGAACCGTGCCGTGGGGTCGATGAAGCGGCGGATCAACCAAGGGCAGGCGATACGGTCGATCTTGGGGCGGTGGCGCGTGACCCAGAGGTTGGTGGCGGGCAAGGCTGCTGCGGGCACCATGGGGAGCGATGTCGCCAGCCAAGCCTCGGTCCCGCCTTCCAGCGATTCCGTGGCAATGCCATGGGTGCGCAACAGGGCTGCGGCCCCTTCCGACAGCTTATGGCCGCGCTGGCAGACCACGACAACCCGCTTGCCCGCAAGGCTTTGGGAAAGCGCATCTATTTCATTGTGCGGGTGGCGCGATGAGGTTGGAATGAGATAGGGATGGGCGGCAAAATCATCCGCAATTCGGACGTCGATGATGCTGGGCGCATCTGGCGTGCCGATCAGGCGCATAAGTTGGGCAGGCGAAATTTGTGTCGGGCCGGGCATGGTGTGCATCCTTGATCAAGGTGAGGGGATGCGATCCTGCGGCTTGCGCCTCACGGGGCGAGCGCTGACCCCATAGGTCTGGGGTAGCGGAAAGAGCGGCGTCGCGTCAAGTGACTTAGCTCACAACCTTTGAAATTTCGCGCAGGATCTTTTCACGCATCGCGCGCGGGTAATCCTGCAGGCCACGCGCCGTCATCACAAAGCCGCCGCGTGTGATCACCCATTGCTGGTAATAGCGCGTGACAGGGGCGGAATTGCCCATATCCTCGATCGCTATAGCGTTGATTTCAATACCTAATGCTTGGGCGCGAGACCGAGCGACGGCATCGGTGAAGCCAGAATTTTCAGGGCCATCGCCGGAAATGTCGATGACATGACGCTGGCAATCGGGGACGGCGGTGAATTGGGCGGCGGAGAAATCTATCGCTTCGCCGACGGCGGTGTCAGAGGCGGAAAAGGCGCGGGGTTGGGCGGCGACAGTGGCGGAAAACCGGGCGACATCGGCGGGGGCGAGCATGCGCTTCCAAGGCAGAACAAGGGCTTGTCGGCCAACGCCGGACCAATGGACGACGGCGAGCGCCATCTGGCCAGCGACCAAGGAGTCCACGATGGCGGGTTCTTGCAGCGCAAGGGCTAACCCCCCAATCTGAATGGCATATTCGCCTTTGTCGATGGAGCCGGAGATGTCGATGGACAGCAGCAGTGCCGTCTCGCAAGCGAGGGCTTTTGAGGTGAAGCTCAGGCATAGGGCGAGGGCGCGCAGCATGAGGGCAAGGCTGGGCATAGCCGGGCGATAAGGCAAGTAAAATTGGGGTATGTGGTGAAATCGGTGAAGCACAAACTGCGCCTAGCAAAACAATTCCCTGACCGGGTAATTGTCCGGGGGACAATTACCCGGTCAGTTGCCCAGAGCCGCAAGGCGTCGGGCAAGGGATAGTAAACCATCACGCCCGTTGGGAAATCAGGGCGCGCCTGCCCGGGGCAGGCAGGCGCGGCCGGATTTGATTGAAATCAAATGCGGCAAACAACAAAAGGTGAGTTCTTGTTATTGTTTGAATAAATTCACAGTTTGGATTTAAGTGCTGGATTCTGTTGCTAGGCTCCGCAGAGAACTTGGTTTTTGCCGGAGCCTTACTTAGCGTTGGGTGTAAGTGCCGGATTCTGTTGCCAGGCTCCGGCGGGCCCCGCCTTACGCTGCTAAGCGCAAGGACTTAGTTTCGGCGACACGAACAGCTTACGCTGCAAGCGCCATTGCCGGAGCACGGTTGTCATTGGCAACTGTACATTTGGTCCGATAACGGTGGTACCTACCGAGCAAAAGCTGGCCCCTTTAGACGTTCGTCGATCCTATTTCGACCCCATCCGCCCCCAATGAAGGAGTAGTTTGGTGGAGTCGCCGGGTACCGCCCCCGGGTCCGAGCCGCGTATTACGGGTGCGTTTATCGCCATA
>JANOFE010000061.1:0-2520 GCA_031413495.1 Pseudorhodobacter sp.
ATTCTATGACCAGATCAACCTGCCCTTGGATCAGGCCTATGATCTTACCGCCGCCGTCATGGTGAAAAACATGCTTTGGCGCGATACGGACGAAGGCATTGCGGCGTTTCTGGAAAAGCGAACGCCCGATTGGAAAGTTTAAGCGGATAGGGTTCCTTGCCCGATTTGACACGCGTCAAATCGGGTCGCGCACCAGCCCGGGCAGACGCACCCCGATTTACCACCCGTTACTTGTTGCCCCAAATCCCTTGCTCAACGGCGTCCCGCCTTTTGAACAACAGACCGGTAAACGCTGCCCCGCAGCGTTTCCAGATCGGTCTGCGGCCAAGTCTTGACACAGGGCAATCTCACAAAAGCCCCCCTATCGCGGCCCGGCAGCATCACACCCTAATCCCTGCTTCGCAGCAACCAAACACCAAGCCCGAGCCCCACCACCGCCATCGCAATGCAGGCCCCATAAACCGCCTCGCCACCCCAGCCCAGCAAATAGGCGCCAAACACCGGCCCCGCCGCTGTGCCCAGAATGGGGGCCACTGCCGCCGCCCCTGAAATCGCGCCAAACCCGCCCCGCCCCAGCATTTGTGCAAGCAAAACCGGCCGCAAGATCGAACAAAGCCCAATCCCGATGCCCTGCAACGCCGCAAAGCCAAAGATCAAAACAGGCGCCATCCCTGCCGCCCACAGCAACCCTGATGCCATTGCAATCGCCCCCAGCGACCACAGCATCGCCCTGCCATTGTCAACCCGGGCCTCGAACGTCAGCAGCATCACCCGCCCGGCCACTTGTGCAGGCCCAATACAGGATGCGGCCAGCACCGCCATCGCGGCCCCTGCGCCACGATCCTGAAACAACACCAGTGCATAGGTGATCAACACCGAATGGCTCAGATAGGTCAGCCCGAAAATCGCGGCAATCGCCCAAAACTCCGGTCGCTGCAGCGCAAGTCGCAAGGCCCCCGGTGCGGACACATTCCGCGCGGCCCTTGCCCCGTCCAATCGGCGCAATCGCGCAACCCCCACCACATTCACCGGCACCACCACCAAGGCCGCAATGATGGCAAACGCCACCAGCGCACCTTGCCCGCCGTAAACCCGCCCCAGAACATCGCCCAACGGGAACGCCAAGGTCGATGCAAACCCCGCCACCAACGTCACCCGCGTGATAGCCGCCCGCGCGCCGTTCCCCAACCGACGGGTCAGAAAGGCAAAACATGTCTCATACAAACAGCCCGCCTGCGCCACCCCGATCACCGCCCACAGCGCTGTCCACCCAAAGGGTGAACCCACAAACCCCACCCCCCCCAAGGCCAATGCCCCAAGAACTGGCATCCAGATCAACAATTCGCCGCCCCAGCCCCGATCAACCAAGCGCCCGGTAAACGGTGTCAGGACCGCAGTGACCAAAAACGCACATGTAGGCCCGGCGGCCAATTGTGCCTTGCTCCACCCGGTTGCCACTTCCAAATCCGGCAACAGGGCGGCGAACGCATAGTAGAGGGCGGCATAGATAAAGGTTTGCCCCACCGCCAATAGCCAAACGGCGGTGTCATCGCCCGGGGCTGTCACAGCCGGTAAAGGTCGCGAAATTTCGCCTCCAGATAGTCCAACAGCGGCGCTTCTGTGGGGTCAAACCCACAGGCCCGTGCCACGGTCTCACGCGGGGTGTAAAGCCCGCCATGCTGTTGCACCTTATCGCGCAGCCAGCCCGTCGCGGCCTGCGTATCGCCCTGCGCCAATTGTGCGTCCAAATCGGGGCTCGCCGCCCGCAACGCCTTGTGCAGACATCCCGCATAGACATTGCCCAAACTATACGTCGGAAAATACCCAAACAGCCCGCAAGACCAATGCACATCCTGCAACATGCCATGCGACGGGCGGTCCACCGTCACGCCGAAATCGGCCTTGAAGCGGTCATTCCACGCACCTTCAAGATCGCGCACCGCCAAATCACCCGTGACCAGCGCCCGTTCAAGATCGAACCGCATCATGATATGCAAATTATAGTGTATCTCATCAGCCTCGGTGCGGATAAACCCAGACCGCACCCGGTTCACCGCACCATAAAAGTCCTCGGCACCTGCAACACCCATATCGCCAAACTGCGCCTGCATCCGCCCGAACATCCACCCGGTGAACGCCCGGCTCCGCCCCAATTGGTTCTCATAAATCCGGCTTTGGCTTTCATGCACGCCCATCGACACGCCCTGCCCCAGCGGCGTCAGCCCGTAGGCCGTATCAATCCCCAGTTCATAGCAGGCATGGCCCACCTCATGGATGGTTGAATAAAAACAGTTGAACGGATCGCTTTCCACCACCCGCGTGGTGATCCGCACATCGCGCCCCGACCCGCTGGAAAACGGGTGCACCGCCAGATCCATCCGCCCAAATGCCCAGTCATAGCCAAATGCCGCCGCCAAATCGCGCGCCACGGCCATCTGCCCATCCGCGGGAAACCAGCCATTTAAGGCACCGGGCCGATGATCCGCCCCTAAAACCGCCGCGCGCAAGGCCACCAGCCTT
>JANOFE010000062.1:0-1765 GCA_031413495.1 Pseudorhodobacter sp.
CAGCGCGAAGGTGCCACAATAGGTGCGTTTCACGATCTCGAGAATCTCGCGCATCGAGGCGGTTTGCAGGCCCAGCACATTGTCGATGAAAATCGGGCGGTCCATATCGGCATCGGTGAAGCCGTAGGATTTCGGGTCCAGTTCCGGCTGGGTATTGCGGTCTACCATGCCCAAGGGATCAAGATCGGCGGCGAGGTGGCCCCGGATGCGGTAGGCGCGGATGATCATGATGGCGCGAATCGAGTCCAGCACGGCGCGCTGAATCTGGGCATCGGTCAGGGCGACGTTGGCCTCAGCGGCCTTTGCCACGATCTTTTCGCCAGCGGCGCGGGCGTCTTTGGCGGGGGCCATGATCGGCCACTCGCCAGTGATGGCGACGGTCAGATCATCATGCGGCTGTGGCGGCCAATCGGCGCGCGCCCATGACGGGCCAGAGGCTTGGCGTTTGGTGTCAACTTCGGTGTCACCAAGGGATTTGAAGAACGCGGCCCATTGCGCATCAACCGACGCGGGGTCGGCGGCGTGTTTGGCCGCGAGTTGGTCGATATAATCGGCATTCGCGCCATCCATGAAGGACTGGGCGTTGAAGGCGGCGTTAGGGGTTTGATCGGTCATGGGGTTACCTCAAGGGGGTTGGGACCGTATCGGTTGGGGCCGGGTTGGGAGGGGGCGATGAGTGGCTTATGGGTAACTAGGAATATTGCGGTGCCAACTATCCCGAACCATAAGGCGGCAGAAGCGAGCCCCGAGGGGTTTGTCTCAGCAAGCATCAAAGAAGCCACGATTGACAGGGATTGGGCCAAAATGCCGACAATAGAATTTGCCCCAAAAAAACTTCTGAACGTGGCGGGAAAAAAGGGAAGCGGCCGCGGTAGATCCAATGTCTCAGACTCATTAAGCAAGTCGTGCTGACGTCTAATAACCGCATTGTTTAGAGCGAAGAACAAAAGCATGAACGCCAGAACCACAAACAATTTGAAGGCTGGAAAGCTGGTGATTTGCGTTATGCCGTTGTGGATGCCCACTTTTGCGCACATCGCAGGAAACCAAAGAACTGTCGAGCCAACAAGGCAGAAGACAGCGAAGCCGAAATACTCAGATCGGGATGCCCGCCCGGAACATTGGAACGACTTGCGTAGGCAGGTCGTGATGGCTTGGATTGGTGACATTTTGCCTTCCGGGTGGAGGCCCCGGATCTTCGTCCGGGGCTGCGGTGGTTATGGGCGCGTTTTTTCGCCGTGAAGTTCAATACGTGCCAAGTTTGCGGGCGATTTTGCGTTTCAGGCGGCGCACGAAGACCTCGGTCGGGCCGGGGGGGGTGGCGTTGGCGGTGGTGTCTTTGGCGGCCAAGGGTTTGGGGTCGGTCAGGGTATAGCCAAAGCGCGTGAAATCGGCGGCGTAATAGTCTGCGATCAGGGCAAGACTGGCGTCTGACAGGGTGAGTGCAGGTTTATCGCCTGCCTTGCGGACGTTATCGCCAAGAATGCTGCGCGGGCCGTTGGAGTTGCCTGCCAAGGCATCAAGGTAGCCGACCACACCGTCCAGCCCGTGTTCCAGATAGAAAATCTGCGCGTCGTCCGGCACCAGTTCGGTTTGGCGGCGCAGGTGGTTGTCGTACAGGAAACCGTTGCTGTCGGCGGTTGCGATCCACGCGGCCAGCCAATCGTCGATGGATTGATCACGCTCCAGCTTGCCTTCCACCTCGGCTTGAAAATGGTAGGCGCTGATCACCCGTTTGACGGGGTGGCGCACCACCGCAAAGGAG
>JANOFE010000063.1:0-1119 GCA_031413495.1 Pseudorhodobacter sp.
TTCAATGTCGGTCACAACGTCAGCGGACAGGTTCTCGATGCCGCCACCAACAGTGGTCATAACCACGATGCCAAGGCCAACGATGGCTGCGGTCAGAACGACCCAGTCAACGGTTACTGCGCCAGCTTCGTCGTTCTTGAAAGACTTCAGGATGTTCAGGAGGGTCATTTTGGTTCTCTTTCTCAGGGGTTGCTCTAAAAATCTTACCGCTTCGGTCTTATGGCTCGGTCTCTGGTCCGTCCGCTTTCCGTGTCGGCATGAGATGATATGGCAGCACAAAGGTGGTCGCATTGGGGCGATGAAATGATAAAAATGGTGCAAAAAGATTTTGTAGGAAACACTGCGGGACTGTTTCGGAAACAATCCGGATTGTGCGGCCATCAAGGTCGGTGTGACGTGGCCAGACAGCACAAGGGCCGCATCCCTGGTGGGATGCGGCCCTTGTGCTGTCTATCAGGAGAAGACTGTTTTACGGTGTAGCCGCCTGGCTGACGTAGCCTGCGTTTCTGTTGTTCAGATCGTCGACAATTTTATTGCCAAGCTCTTCGATGCCGGCACCAACGGTGTCCATCACCACAATGCCAAGGCCTACAACAGCGCCGGTCAAGACGACCCAATCAACGGTCACGGCGCCGGCTTCGTCGTTCAAAAAGGATTTAAAAGTATATAGGACGTTCATCTGGGGCACTCTTTTCAAAAGGTTTACTACATTTACTTACCAAACAAGACGGACCTGATCTCTGGTCCAGCCACATCTCAGAATGGCTTGTAACACAATGACACCAAAATCATGGTCTAATTGGGGCAGCCAAGCTGGCAACCAAAAGATAAGCATGTTTTTTTGGAAACACTGCGGTCGTATTTTGTAAACAATTGCAGCCCTTAACGCAGGTCAAACACCCGCTGGCCTGCAAAAAGCAAAATGGCCGCGCCCATTTGAGGGCACGGCCACTTGATACTCGCGAAAGTGAGATCTGGATTATGGCGTAACGTTGCTCACGTAGCCAACTGCTTGACCTTCAATGTCGGTCACAACGTCAGCGGACAGGTTCTCGATGCCGCCACCAACAGTGGTCATAACCACGATGCCAAGGCCAACGATGGCTGCGGTCAGAACGA
>JANOFE010000064.1:0-3883 GCA_031413495.1 Pseudorhodobacter sp.
CACCCTCGCTGATCGGTTGATCCAATCAACCGGCACCGTCGCCGACCGCGATATGAAGGCGCAGATGCTGGACAGCATGGATATTGAACGCGAACGCGGCATTACCATCAAAGCCAACACGGTGCGGATCGAATATAAGGCCAAGGATGGCCAGACCTATATCCTGAACCTGATCGACACCCCCGGCCATGTGGACTTCGCCTATGAAGTGTCGCGGTCCATGCGGGCGGTTGAAGGCTCGCTGCTGGTGGTGGATGCGTCGCAGGGTGTGGAAGCACAGACCTTGGCTAACGTCTATCAGGCCCTCGATGCCGGCCACGAAATCGTGCCGGTCCTGAACAAGATTGATCTGCCCGCTGCTGAGCCCGACCGCATCAAGCAGCAGATCGAAGATGTCATCGGCCTTGATGCCTCTGACGCGATTGCCATTTCCGCCAAATCCGGCCTCGGCATCCCCGACGTGCTGGAGGCCATCGTGCACCGCCTGCCCGCCCCCAAGGGCGACCGCGATGCACCGCTAAAGGCGATGCTGGTCGACAGCTGGTATGACGCATACCTTGGCGTCGTGGTGATGATGCGGGTGATGGACGGCGTGGTGCGTAAGGGCGACCGCGTAAAGATGATCCAGTCAAACGCGGTCTACGGCATCGACAAGCTGGCGGTGTTAAAGCCGCAGATGGTCGATATTGACGAACTCGGGCCGGGTGAGATCGGCATTTTCACCGCCTCCATCAAACAGCTGCGCGATACCCGCGTCGGCGATACCATCACCCACGAAAAACGCCCCTGTGTGCAGGCGCTGCCGGGGTTTAAGCCCGCGCAGCCGGTGGTGTTCTGCGGCCTGTTCCCGGTCGATGCCGCCGATTTTGAAAACCTGCGCGACGCGATTGATAAACTGGCGCTGAATGACGCGAGCTTTTCGTCGGAAATGGAAACCTCCGCCGCCCTTGGCTTCGGCTTTCGCTGCGGCTTCCTTGGCCTTCTGCATCTGGAGGTCATCCGCGACCGGTTGGAACGCGAATATGATCTCGACCTGATCACCACCGCCCCCTCGGTCGTGTTCCACCTGCACATGAAAGACGGCGAAGTGCGCGATCTGCACAACCCCGCCGACATGCCCGACCTTACTTACGTTGACCATATCGACGAGCCGCGCATCAAAGCCACCATCCTTGTGCCCGACGAATACCTTGGCGATATCCTGAAGCTCTGCCAAGACCGCCGCGGTATTCAGCTGGACCTGTCCTATGCCGGGTCTCGTGCCATGGTGGTCTACGATCTTCCGCTTGCCGAAGTGGTGTTCGATTTCTACGACCGCCTGAAATCGGTGACCAAGGGCTATGCGTCGTTCGACTATACGATTTCGGAATACCGTGAGGATTATCTGGTCAAAATGTCGATCCTCGTGAACGACGAACCCGTCGATGCCCTGTCAATGATGGTGCATAGGGACCGTGCCGAGGCGCGGGGCCGCGCGATGGTCGAAAAACTGAAAGACCTGATCCCCCGGCACATGTTCAAAATCCCGATCCAAGCGGCGATTGGCGGCCGGGTGATCGCGCGGGAAACGTTGAGCGCCATGCGCAAGGACGTGACGGCGAAATGCTACGGCGGCGATGCGACCCGGAAGAAGAAGCTTTTGGAGAAACAAAAAGCCGGGAAGAAGAAGATGCGTCAGTTCGGGAAAGTGGAGATCCCGCAGGAAGCGTTCATTGCGGCGTTGAAGATGGATGGGTGAGGGATATGCCTCAACAAGATTATGCTAGAAAGGCGCGTACTCTAAGGCGAATTATGTCTGCAAAATCCGCCAAGTATGATCGCTATAATACCATAATAAACGTATTAACTGTCGTCGTTGCTGGATTTGTAACATTTGCAGGATTTTATGGAACCGTAAAAATTCGTAAAGTCATTACTGACTCTTTTGGCACAGCGCTTTCGGAAGACACATTTGATTTCTGGTTCGCTTTTTTCACATTTTCTTTACTCGTGCTAATTTTCCTACAGCTTTTTTTCCGCTTCTCCGATCGCAAGTCGCAGGCTGATGCGGCTATCGTTGAATTGTCGTCCTTCATAAACTTCGTTGCCGATAGGCAAGCCGACATCGAAGATGGAAAACAAGCATCAGCTGAAAGCCTTGAGGTCATTCGAGAAAAATATAGGTCAATTATTTCATCAATTCCTTCCAACACTGATGAAGAATATAAAGCCGCACGAAAACCGGAAAGAGCGCAGCTAGACTCGCGAACACCGCTAAACCTCGATTTGCTTGGAAGTAGATTCAAAGAATTGGCGGCTCTGCGTTCGATTATCGAAATGCGAAGTGACCTCAAAGGAATTCTCTCCTCATTGGAGAGCTATAGAGAAGGTCTGTGGGTTGGGGGAGGTATTTTTAGAAATGCCGTTTGGGATACTATCCATGGTTATGACGCTTGGACGGCAGTTGAAGATGTCGATGTTGTTTACTATGACGCCGAACACTTGGATAAAGCGTTCGATACAAAGCTGGAATCAGAGCTAACAGCTCGTTTCCCTTCTCAGAATTGGTCGGTCAAAAATCAAGCTAGAATGCACCTGCATAATTCTGAAAGCCAATACTCTAGCCTTGAAGATGCAATTTCGAAATGGCCCGAAACTTGTACTGCATTCTGTGTCAAATTGGAATCATCGGGCGATATCAACGTCATTTCTCCACATGGTCTCACCGATCTATTTTCTTTGATTATTCGTCCGACGCCAAGCTTTGTAGGTCGCAAAGATCGCATAGCTTCACGCATAGCTGAAAAGCATTGGCTACATAAATGGCCAAGATTGCGGGATTTCTGCAAGTAAGCTCAGGCTGTGTGAGACCCGTGGGTTCTAATTTTTTGTCCGGCGCGCTGACGGTAGGTGTTTCACCCACCCTAAACTTCCCGCCCGGTCCCTTCGACCGGGCAGCGCCCGAACCGCCCCCACGGGGCGGGCGCTTCGCGTCCACCCCTCGGTTCGGGCGCGGCCCCTGGTTGTGATTGTTCTGCGGTAGGGAAAGTAGGTCGGGGCGTGGCCCCGCGCGGGGGACTCGGCGCAATCTCGAACCAGATTCCACACACGGACTTGGTACTACCCACCGCCGCGCCGGTGATGCCGAGCGTTGGGCCATCTACGGCAAAGTGTTGTGAAGGCAAACGGTTTTGGCGGCGGGCAAGTGTGCGGGCAAAGGTTGAAAAATGCAGTTGGCTTCAACGAAACGCGAAGGCGTGGTTAACAATTTTGGCGAACAACAAGCGCAGGGCTAAAGTTTCGTTGGTGCAGTTTGACTCTTCTGCTTCAACGAGGCGCGAAGGCACAGTTTGCACTTTTAGCAAACATTTAGCGCGAAGCAAAAGTTTCGTGGGCGTGGTTTGACACCTCGACTTCAAAGAAACGCAAAAGCGCAGTTTGCATTTTGGGTTAACAGCAAGCGCGGGGCAAAAGTTTCGTCGGCGTAGTTTGACTCTTCAATCTCAACGCAATCCGCTGGCAAAGTTTGCACTTTCGGCAAACAGCAAGCGCGGGGCAAATGTTTTGTTGGCCTGGTTTCACACTTCGGCTTCAACGAAACGCAAAAGCAAAGTTTGCACTTTTGGCAAATATCAAGCGCGAGGCAAAAGTTATGCCGGTTCAAGTTCACTTTTCATCTTCACAAGGTTTTGTTAATCAACCGCGTGTGAACGGCGTAGGTTTTGTAGGTCAACGTCGGGCAAGTCAACTTCACAAGCCCAACACCAGCATGCAGCAGATTTGCTTCGCTCGTACCTCGCTCCGCAAACCGCTGATGCCCGCCGTTGGGCTGCTTAACTTCGGCGCAGGAAACGAAGGGCGCTAGGTGTCTATAAAGCTGTTCTACTCGGAAAAAGGAGCAACC
>JANOFE010000065.1:0-22957 GCA_031413495.1 Pseudorhodobacter sp.
TTGTGATGTGTGCGGCGCAGGGCGACCATGCCCATCGCGATGGTGACGGCCTCAGTTGTCAGGAACAGCCAGAAGGTGCCGTAGATCAAGCTTGATGGCAACAAATCGCCCACCGGATGTGGCAAGCCCATTGGCAGCGCCCAGAATGACCATAGGACAGGCACCAGCAGCGCTTGCGACAGGGTGCAGAGAAACAAAATCTGGAAGCCCGCGAATTTGCGGGGGCCAAGCTGACGCCACAGCAAAACGGGGTCGCGCATGTGGACGCCGTAGGTGACCATGTAACCCTTCAGCCAGCGCGAGCGTTGTTTGACCCATGCAAGGGGGCGGCAGTTTGCCTCTTCTCCGGTCGTCGTTTCGATCAATTCTGTGCGGTAGCCGTGGCGGGCCAAGCGGATGCCAAGATCGGCATCTTCGGTCACGTTATGGGCATCCCAGCCGCCGAGTTTTTCCAGTACGTCGCGGCGGAAAAACAGCGTGGTGCCGCCGAGCGGGATGGCCACACCAAGACGCTGCAGGCCGGGCAACATCAGGCGAAACCAAGTGGCATATTCGATGGTAAAACAGCGTGACAGCCAGTTGGTGTGCGGGTTGTAGAAATCAAGAATGCCCTGCAGGCAGGCCACATCCGGCCCGCGCATGTGAAAGCGGGTAACAACCTTACGGATCTGGTCAGGGTCTGGCGCATCTTCAGCATCGTAGACACCCACGATGGAACCCCGGCAATGATCGAGTGCGACGTTCAGCGCGCGGGGTTTTGTGCGCAACTGGCCGTCGGGAACGGTGATGACACGCATCCAGAGCGGCAGATCGGCGTGGGAAAGGGCGTTGAAGGTTACGGTATCATCGGCCTCTACCGCCAGAATTACATCCAGCAGGTCATGGGGATAATCTAACTTTTCCAGACGCTTGACCAACCTGCCCGCGATATCACCTTCGCGGTACAGGGCCACGATGATTGATACGATGGGCAGCCGCGCGATGATGGGTTCAGGCGGTTCAGAGGGCGCAGGGCGCAGGGCTGCAATGCCAGCGGCGAGTTTAAGGCCGGTGCAGAACACGAGCGTGAGGATGGCCCAAAGGCTAAGCGCCATAAGAACGGCGCGGGGGTGGGCAATGACAAGCGCGAGCAGGCCTGCGAGAACCAGTGTCATGCGTGGGCCGATGTGGCCTATGCGCCAATGGCGACAACTTTCGGCATCCGGCACCCGGTTTTCGGCACGGGAGGCAAGGGATGCGCCGCGCAAGCCAAGGAGGGCCGCTTCAATCTTACTTGGCGGGGCAAGCGCCATCATCACCGGGCCGAATGTGGCGGTCAGTGCCTTGCGATGGCGGGCGAAATCATCGGGATTGGCGGCAAGGATTACGGTGGCGGTCCCGGCATCCGCAAACGGCAACAGCCCCTGCGCCATACAGTGTTGCGCACCGTAGCGGTCAATCAGACGCGGATCGGGCAAGGTGCGGGTGGGGTCCACCAACCGCAAACCCCAGTGATCGGCCAAAACGCGATACAGCGCGTCCGGGGTTACCATATCTTGGGCCAGTAAGATTTTGCTAAGTTCGCCACCACATTGGGCCTGTAAAGCAAGCGTCGCGATCATGTTTTCTGCGGTGACCGCCCCGCAACGCAGCAGGCGAACAGCCAAACTTTCCAGTTTTGGCTGACGCAGCACTGGTGCCACCAGCAGCAACGGCGTGGCCGGATCATCAAGAGGGAGCAGAAATTGGACGGTCATCGACACTCACACCGGTTTGGCCGAGGATCAGCCACAATCGGTTAACAGAGTGTTAAGACCAAAGCGCAATGGCGTCAGTGTTGGCGAGAAACACCGCCAAAGACAGCTTTCGGGCGGTTAAACGGTGCGACGCGCCTGCATGGCGGCACTAAAACGGTCGAACAGATACATGCTGTCTTGCGGGCCGGGGCTGGCCTCGGGGTGGTATTGCACGGAAAACACTGGTTTTCCTTCAAGCCGGATACCGCAGTTGGAGCCGTCGAACAGGCTGACATGGGTTTCCAGCACGCCTTTCGGCAGGGTTTGACTATCGACCGTGAAGCCGTGGTTCATCGAGGTGATTTCCACCTTGCCGGTATCCAGATCCTTGACCGGGTGGTTTGCACCGTGATGGCCGTGGTTCATCTTGACGGTTTTGGCCCCAAGCGCCAGCGCCAGCATCTGGTGGCCAAGGCAGATGCCGAAGACCGGCAGGTTTTGCGCAAGGATACCTTGGATCATCGGCACGGCATACGCGCCGGTTGCCGCCGGATCGCCGGGGCCGTTGGACAGAAACACGCCTTCGGGATTCTGCGCCAATACATCGTCGGCGGTGGCGGTGGCGGGCAGCACGGTCACTTCGCAACCGGCTGAGGCCAAGCAGCGCAGAATGTTGCGTTTGGCACCGTAGTCGATGGCCACCACGCGCAAGCCGGGGCCAGAGCGGCGGGTGTGGCCCTGCGGCCAGGCCCAACGCTGCTCGTCCCAGCGGTAGGACTGTGCGCAGGTGACGTCTTTTGCAAGATCAAGACCTTCGAGGCCAACCCAAGCACGCGCTTTTGCAACCAGCGCCGCAATGTCAAAATTGCCGTCCGGGTCATGTGCCAAGGCAGCATGTGGTGCGCCCTGCTGGCGGATCGCGCGGGTCAGGCGGCGGGTATCAAGCCCGCCAATTCCGATGCGGCCTTTTGAGGCAAGCCAGGTGGTCAGGTCGGATGTGGCGCGCCAATTCGACGGTTCTGTCGGATCCCATTTCACCACCATTCCGGCAGCGACAGGATAGGCTGTTTCGTCATCTTCGGCTGTGGTGCCGACATTGCCGATGTGGGGGAAAGTGAAGGTGACGATCTGGCCCGCGTAGGACGGATCGGTCATAATTTCCTGATAGCCGGTCATCGCGGTGTTGAACACTAGCTCGGCGACGGTCTGCCCGGTTGCGCCAAAACCATGCCCATAAAACACCGTGCCATCAGCAAGGGCCAAGCATGCCGTGGGTTTTGGCTGGATTTGCGAACGGGTGGGCATCGGCTATTCCCCTATAGCGTGTCGGGCAAAAGTGGATACCGATTTTGCCGGCCGACACGCGTAAAAACAGAAGGTTAAAGCCTGTCTTGCGATTCTGTCATCGCCAGACAGGTTCTGGACGAATTTTGCGGACACTAAGGGCGGCGGATGGCAGGGTCAAGCCTTGGGCGCAAAAGGGTTTTATAGGTATTTCAATGGGTTATGTTGAAAGGCCTGAGTTGTCATGTGTGTTGCAACCCTGTAATGTGGACATTCGGACAGCCATGGGGATGGAACCACCGATGACATTGCGAGACCGCCTGCAGACGGCGCTTAAAGACGCCATGCGCGCACGCGAGGCAGACCGCCTGTCCACGTTGCGCCTGATCAATGCCGCCATAAAGGACCGCGAGATTGCGAACCGGGGTGATGGCACCGACGCAGAGGTTGGCGATACCGATATTCTTGCCATTCTTGGGCGTTTGGTGAAGCAGCGCCAAGAAAGTGCGCGCGCCTTTGAAGAGGGCGGGCGGATGGAATTGGCGGAAAAAGAGCTGGCTGAAGTGCAGGTGATCGAGGAGTTCCTTCCGCGCCAGTTGGACGCAGACGAGGTTGAGGCGGCCATAGTGGCCGCGATTGCCGAGGTTGGGGCGGCATCCATCCGCGATATGGGCCGGGTCATTGCCGTATTGAAAGGCAAATACACCGGGCAGATGGATTTCGGTGCGGTGGGACCGATGGTGAAGGGGCGGCTGAGTTAGGCTGACTTCCTTTTGATATGAACCAACCGGCGCATTTTTCTGCCCGGCGAAGGCCGGGGTCGCGGTGGTTTGCGGTCAAATATCGAGGCCGCGGCCTTCGCCGGGGCAAGGGATAGGTCTGTTAAGGCGCAAACCGCTTACTTCAATTTGCGCAGCATGTCTGTCACCGCGCCAAACAGTGCCACACGTTCGTCCTCGCTTAGGAATGCGCCCAGTTCTACTTCGCGGTCCCCGCCGCGCAGGGTGATGTAGTTTGGCACAGGCCCGCCTGTTGCATGCAAAACCGGGGTCACCCAGTATGGATTTGCATCCCAATGCGCCTGCTTGTCGCGCGGGCCAGTCCGCACGAGCGTTATCCGATCCGGCCAGATTGTCAGATGTTCGGTGATTTCACCGTCACGGTAACTGCGTTGCAACGCCCACCAGATTGCGGCAACGGCCAGCATCAGAAATGGCAAGATGCCCCACAAAACCGGCGATCCGATTAACCCGATCAGCGGCAGCGAAATCATTGCCGCCGTGCCACCGATGAACCAGACAAACCCGGTCCGGGGCAACGAGCGATGCGGCCACAATGCCAGACGGTGCCGTGGCAGGCCGAACCCTTGAAGATCATCGGCCCCGGAATGATCCGGGGCCGACGGGTTTGCCAGAAAGGTTATTTCGTAGGGCATACCTTACGCCTTGCCTTAATGCGCATGGCCTTTATCCCAGTCGGCCCGCTTTGGCAGCTGCTCGAACGTGTGTTCGGGCGGTGGGCAGGGCAGGGTCCATTCCAGCGTGTCGGCGTATTCATTCCAGTAGTTGTTCTGGGTGATTTTTTTGCCATAGCGCATCGAATAGAAGATCACACCGATGAAGAACACGAAGGATGCAAAAGACAGGAACGCACCGATGGACGAGATCTTGTTGTAGAAGGCAAATGCCTCGGGGTAGTCAATGTAGCGGCGTGGCATACCTTGACGTCCCAGGAAGTGTTGGGGAAAGAATGTCAAATTTGAGCCGATGAACATAGCCCAGAAGTGCAGTTTTCCCGCCCATTCCGGGTATTCGCGGCCCGAAATTTTGCCAAACCAGAAATATATGCCTGCAAAGATGCCGAACACGGCGCCTAGCGACATCACATAGTGGAAGTGCGCCACGACATAGTAGGTATCGTGATAGGCGCGATCGATGCCAGCTTGTGACAGCACAATGCCCGTCACGCCACCGACGGTGAACAGGAACAGAAATCCAAACGCCCAAAGCATCGGGGTTTTCATTTCAATCGACCCACCCCACATGGTGGCGATCCAAGAGAAAATCTTGATGCCTGTCGGCACCGCGATGACCATGGTGGCCAGCATGAAATAGCTTTGCTGGGTCAGTGACATGCCAACCGTATACATGTGGTGTGCCCAGACGACAAAGCCCAGAACCCCAATTGCCACCATCGCATAGACCATCGGCAGATAGCCGAAGATCGGCTTTTTAGAGAAGGTCGCGATGACCTGGCTGATGATGCCAAAGGCGGGAAGGATGATGATATACACCTCTGGATGGCCAAAGAACCACAGGATATGCTGATAGAGGATCGGATCACCGCCACCTGCGGGATCAAAGAACGTGGTGCCGAAGTTGCGGTCGGTCAGCAGCATTGTGATCGCACCTGCCAGAACCGGCAGCGCCAGCAGGATCAGCCATGCCGTGACGAAGATCGACCAGGCAAACAGCGGCACCTTGTGCATGGTCATGCCCGGTGTGCGCATGTTTAGGAAAGTGGTGATCATATTGATCGCCCCAAGGATCGACGAGGCACCGGACAGGTGGACCGCGAAAATCGCGAGGTCCATCGAGTAGCCTTCTTCGCGAGTGGACAGCGGCGGGTAGAGCACCCAGCCCACGCCTGACCCCAGTTGACCATTGCCGCCGGGCGAAAACACGGACGCGATGGCAAGCGTGGTGCCTGCCACAAACATCCAGTACGAAAGGTTGTTCATGCGCGGAAACGCCATATCTGGCGCACCGATTTGCAGCGGCATGAAATAGTTGCCAAAGCCGCCGAACAGCGCCGGAATGACCACAAAGAACATCATCAAGATGCCGTGGCCCGTGATCAGCACGTTCCACAAATGGCCGTTCGGGGTGCAGTCTGCGGTGGCACCGGCGGTGAAACGCATACCCTCTTCGCACATGTACTGCACGCCGGGGTACATCAATTCCATCCGCATATAGACGGTAAAGATCACCGCAATCAGGCCGACAAAGCCGCCAGTGAACAGATATAGGATACCAATATCCTTGTGGTTCGTTGACATGAACCAGCGGGTAAAAAACCCGCGCTGATCATGATCGGTGCCATGAATGGCTGCATCGGCCATGGTCGTCTCCCGCTTTTCGTTTTCATGAATTGACCGCGAACCAAGGGTCTGCGGTCAATGACTTGGATTTGTGTTTAAGGGGGCAAACTAGCAACGGCAATGTCTGACTTTGACGCAGGTGAAGAAAATCTGCTGCGCGTGCTTTGGCCTTGGCGCGCAATGTGGTGCAGGGCGCGACGAAAAGGGCGCGCAGGATCAGGTTTGATCACAGCGCGCCCAGTTTGGCCTTGGATTTGGCCGCTGCGGGTTATGGTGCAGGTGCTGCGGGCTTTAGGGATGCCAGATAGGCCGCGACATCCGCGCCGCCCTTGGCCAGTTTGAAGGCCATCTTGGATTTGGCTTTCGGATCGCCGGAATTGGCTTGCAACCATTTGCCGGGATCAACCAGATATTCGGCAACCATCGCCTCGTCCCAGATCAGACCTTTGGCACCAGCGGCAAGGATGCCGTCGCCATATTTGAAATCCGGGTAGGACGCCACCGGGCGGCCGATAACGCCGTAGAGGTTCGGCCCAACTTTGCCGCCCTTTTGAATTTCAGTGCCGTCATCCCCAATGATTGCATGGCACGATTTGCACTTCTTGAACTCTGCCTCGCCCTTGGCCACGTCCTGCGCAAAGCTGGGGGCAGCAAAGCTGACTGCGGCAAGGGCTGCAATCGCGATAATCTTCTTCATTCTGGTCTCATCCTTTGGCTGGCGAACTGACTCGCTTTGATAGCGATAGAAAAAGCGCGGATGCGTTGTTATGCAATAGCAATCATCGTTTTTATTGGGTGGTGCTGCCTATTCAGGCAGAAAATTGGCGAAAGTTCGCACCAATGCGGCGTCAAGATCGGCCAAAGTCACAGGCAAGCCAAGATCAACAAGGCTGGTCACGCCGTGATCTTTGATGCCGCAGGGCACGATACCCGTGAAATGCGCAAGGTCGGGTTCGACGTTGATGGAAAGCCCGTGAAAGCTGACCCATTTGCGCAGTTTAACACCGATGGCGGCAATTTTATGCTCGGCAGATGTGCCGTCAGGGTTCGGAGCCAAGTCGGGGCGCATGACCCAAACACCAACGCGGCCGGTTCGGCGTTCTGCCGCCACGTTAAATTCGGCCAATGTGGCGATAATCCAGTTTTCCAGCGCGCAGACGAACTGGCGCACATCGCGGCCGCGCTTGTTCAGATCCAGCATGACATAGACCACGCGCTGCCCGGGCCCGTGATAGGTGTATTGCCCGCCCCGCCCGGCGATATGCACGGGAAAACGGTCTGGATCGGTCAGATCGGCGGCATTGGACGAGGTGCCAGCGGTATAGAGGGACGGATGTTCCAAAAGCCAGATCGCTTCGGGTGCCGTGCCTGCCGCAATGGCGGCAACACGCGCCTCCATCGCGGCCAGCGTGGCCGCATAGGGGGCAAGCCCCGGCAGATGTGCCCATTCAACCAAAATGGTCTCCAAACCCTTGCTGCGCGCCAAAAGAATTTGCTTTCTTTTGTTCGCAATTCCCGTGTTAGCATGATGCCATTAAAGACCAAGCTTTTGCAGGAGAGATGTGATGAAACTAAAGGCAATTGCAACCACAAGCCTGATCGTGGCGATGGCAGTAGGCCGCGCTGACGCGGTTTATGCCGATGCCGACGGGCTGGTTGGCGGGATCATCGGGGGTATCATTGGCGGTGCCATCGTCAATGAGGCGAACAAATCCAATCGCCGCACGACGACCACGCGGTCATCAACCCGGTCGTCGGGCATATCATCGGCGCAGCGCGAGGCGAACCGCGAAGTGCAGGTGGCGTTGAACCATTTCGGGTATCCGGTGGGCACGCCTGACGGGTCTATCGGCCCTAAAAGCCGGGGCGCTATTTCGCAGTATCAGGTGCTGCTGGGCTATCCGCCCACCGGGCAATTGACCGAATATGAGCGCACTTTGCTGGTGACCGCCTATCAACGCACCATCATGGGTGGGCCGTTGGTGGCGCAAACCGTGGCTACGCATCCGTTGGGGATGCAGGGGTTCTTGCTGGTGCAACGCGATGAAATGGCGGGCATTCGCCCGGTGGTGCCTGCGGCAGATGCGGGTGTTCTGGCCGCGGTGCCGGACGCCGCTTTGCCAGTGTTGCCATCCTTGGTGGCGGAACCCGCAGCCCCGGTTGAAGCGGCTGCCGATCCGGCGGCATTGCCAAGCTTCATGGGCAGTGGGGCGGCACAGGTGTCGCTGGCATCCAGCTGCAACAAGATCAGTTTGGTCACCAACACCAATGGCGGCTACACCACGGCGGCGGCAATGACCGATCCGATCTTTGCTTTGTCTGAACAGTTTTGCCTGGCCCGCACCTATGCGATGGCCACCGGAGAGGAACTTGCCGCCCAAGCGGCTGGCTTTACCCCCGCGCAGATTACTGAACAGTGCCAAGCCTTTGGTCCGGTTCTGAAAGATCAGGTCGCCGCATTGTCGTTGCAGCCGCGCGATCAGGTTCTGGCGGGGGTGCAGGCGTTTGTTCTGAAAAGCGGCATGTCGCCTGCGCAATTGACCGGCACCGCCAAAGTCTGTCTTGGGGTTGGATACACCACCGATAATATGGATGTGGCAATCGGGTCGGCGCTTTTGTTGACATCGCTGGGCGAAGGGGCTTACGGCGAATTGTTGGGCCATCATCTGTCGCAGGGGTACGGGGCAAACCTGCGCCCCGATCTGGCGCTGGATTGGTATGATACCGGCCTTGCGGCCATGGGGGCGGGGGCCGCGATTTTTGCACCCGGATTGACCGACCGGCAAGAGGTGATTCGCAAAGCGGCCTTCACCATCGGTGGGCGCGCGATGGAGGAGGAGCCAGCCTTGCCGCAGTTTGCCGCCACTCCGGACCCCGTCGCGGAGCCGGAGGTGGTTGCCGCGCCGATCCCCGAGGCGGAGGAGCCAGCATCACCTGAAAAGAATTTAGCCTCTGCGCGAGAGGCCGTCATAGTGCCCGAAGCGGTGGCTGCGGCCCCTGTCGCCGAAGCACCGCAGCCAAGCCTTTTACCCAGCACCGGAGCGCAGGTTGTTCTGATGGCGGCCCGCCTGCCGTTCCTGCTGTTTAGCAACTGAAAATCTGCGAAGGGAAGGGGTAAAATGCCCCTTCCCTTCGCGCCCGACTGCCGCTAAAGACAGCGCGACCAAATCAAAACATGCGGATGTGGCGGAATGGTAGACGCGCAGCGTTGAGGTCGCTGTGGGGTAACACCCGTGAAGGTTCGAGTCCTTTCATCCGCACCATTTGATTTGCCGCTGGCGACCAACCCGCAGCTTTACCCGATTCTTTGCAACTTGACCCTACGTCGTGTGAGGTGTGCAGTGTCGTTCATTTGTCAGACAAATAAAAAGGCGATTTGACTGCGGTTGACTGCATTGTGGGCGGTTTGGACTGTAGATTTGGCAAAGTTCCAGCCATTTCCCGCAAATTGGCATTGCCAAAGTGCATTGTGACAAGTTCGTTGCAATGATCAGGCTTATCCGCTTAAGTCGAAAGCAATAAAACTGCGCGGCCAAAAAGGCTGACGCCAAAAAAGATCAGGGAGAACGGATTGGTTGCTGCCAGCCCCACCGACGCATTCGTCGTGTTTGATCACGTGCAAAAAAGCTATGACGGCGAGTCATTAGTGGTCAAAGACCTGAACCTTGCCATTGGCAAGGGCGAGTTTCTGACGATGCTTGGGCCATCGGGGTCTGGCAAAACCACCTGCCTGATGATGCTGGCGGGGTTTGAGACGGCAACCAACGGCGAGATCACGCTGGACGGCCGCCCGATCAACCAGGTGCCGCCGCACAAGCGTGGCATTGGCATGGTGTTTCAGAATTACGCACTGTTCCCGCACATGACGGTGGGGGAAAACCTGTCCTTCCCGCTTGAAGTGCGCGGCATGGGCAAAACCGACCGCGAGGCGAAGGTGAAACGCGCGCTGGATATGGTGCAGATGTATGCGTTCATCAACCGCCGCCCGGCGCAGCTGTCTGGTGGCCAGCAACAGCGCATCGCCTTGGCGCGGGCCTTGGTGTTTGACCCGAAACTTGTGCTGATGGACGAACCGCTGGGCGCGCTAGACAAGCAGCTGCGCGAACATATGCAGTTTGAAATCAAGCACTTGCACCATAGCCTTGGCATCACCGTGGTCTATGTGACGCATGATCAGGGTGAGGCCTTGACGATGAGCGACCGTGTGGCGGTGTTCAACGATGGCCGCATTCAGCAGCTTGCGCCGCCGTCTGATCTGTATGAACGCCCTGACAACAGTTTCGTTGCGGGCTTTATCGGCGAAAACAACAAGCTGCATGGCACGCTTGAAGACGTCTCCGGCGGGCGTGCCACCGTGCGGCTGTCCACGGGCGAGTTGATTGATGCCACGGCAGTGAACGTCTCCACCAAGGGGCAGAAAACGCTTGTCTCGATCCGCCCGGAACGGGTGGAATACAAACCCGAATTGCTGCCGCCCGGCGCGCATACTGTGGACGCAGAGGTGCTCGAATTCATCTATATGGGCGATATGTTCCGCACACGGCTTCGTGTGGCCGGATCAGATGATTTTGTGATCAAATCCCGCAATACCCAGGGTCAGCGGATGCTGGCACCGGGGGAAAAGATCAAGATCGGTTGGGCCCCGCAAGATGCCCGGGCGCTTGATCCGTAACAGGCCCAAAGGCCCGCCGTGAAATTCGGCCAACCAAAACAGTAGTAATGTAACCAAGGGAGCTATCCACGATGAAAAAACTTCTAATTCTGTCCACCGCCCTGACCGGTGTGGCCTTTGCCGCACAGGCAGATGTCACCGTCATGTCATGGGGTGGCGCTTATACCGTCAGCCAGGTTGAGGCGTATCACAAGCCCTATACCGCAGCGACCGGCAAAGCCGTTGTGTCGGTAGACAGCGAAAACCCCGCGCCCGCGATCAAGGCGATGGTTGAAGCTGGCAACGTGACGGTTGACGTGGGCGATGTGGAATATGCCGATGCGATCCGTCTGTGCGACGAAGGTCTGCTGGAGCCGATTGATGCGGCATCTTTGCCAGCAGGCGCTGACGGCGTTGCTGCGGCGGACGACTTCCTGCCCGGCGCTGTGACCGAATGCGCTGTATCGACCATCGTGTTCTCGACTGTGTTCGCTTATGACACAACCAAGTTCCCCGAAGGTCCAACGACGATTGCCGATTTCTTTGACCTTGAGAAATTCCCCGGCAAGCGCGCCATGCGCAAAGGCGCAAAAGCGAACCTTGAGATGGCGTTGATGGCCGACGGCGTTCCTGCGGCAGATGTTTACGCCACGCTGGAAACCCCAGAAGGCCAAGATCGTGCGTTTGCGATGCTCGACAAGATCAAGGCCGAGACGATCTGGTGGGAAGCAGGCGCGCAGCCACCGCAGTTGTTGGCGGACGGCGAAGTGGCGATGACTACGGCTTATAACGGACGTATTTTCTCGGCTGCGGTTGCAGAAGGCAAGCCATTTGCAACAGTCTGGGATGGTCAGGTTTACGAATACGATCTGTTCGTTATTCCAAAGGGCGCACCGAACAAGGACGAAGCACTTGAGTTCATCAAGTTCTCGACCTCGACCCAAGCGCTTGCGGATCAGGCAAAATGGATCAGCTACGGCCCGGCACGCTTGTCGTCCGGCCCGTTGGTTGGTTTGTTCAACGACGGCAAAACCGAAATGGCGCCGTTCATGCCAACGTCGGCTGCCAACCTGACCAACGCTCTTGCATCCAGCTATGAGTTCTGGGTGGACCGCGATGCAGAACTGAACGAGCGTTTCAACGCTTGGCTGGCTGCAAACTGATCTGACAAAGGGGCGTGGGCGGAAACACCCGCGCCCTTTTTCTGCTGGGCACCATAGCCGGGGCTATGATCCACAAAGGATTTAGAATGGCCGACATTGCCGCGCATATGCCTGATAAACTGACCACTGCCGATGGTCGCCCGCTGAAAGCAGCCCTTGCTGCGGCGCAGGCGAAGGCAAAACGGCGTGCGTTCTTTTTGGTGTTGCCATTGCTGGCCTTTGTGATGATCACCTTCATCGTGCCAATTGGGCAGATGCTGCAACGGTCGATCTATCATGACGGCTTTTCAAGCGGCACCCCGACGCTTTCGGCGTGGTTCGCGGCAAATCCGAAAACTGCGGAACCAGACGAGGCCGCCTATGCCGCCCTTGTCACCGATCTGCGCCAGATGAAGATCGACAAACGCGATGCGATGGCAGGTACCCGGATCAATTATAACCTGTCGGGCACGGTATCTTTGTTCAAATCCACTGCGCGGAATGCCGCAAAGATGGAGCCGCCCTTCAAGGCCGCGATGATTGCGGAAGATGCCGAATGGGGCAACCCACGACTTTGGCAAGCAATGCGCACGGCGTCGAACCCCTATACCACCGATTTTTACATGGTTGCCGCTGATCTGGAACGCGATGCGGCGGGCGGCATTGTGAAGGTCAATGAAAACAAGCGGGTGTATCGGTTTTTGTTTGTGAAAACCTTTTACCTGTCCGCGATCATCACCGTGGTCTGCCTGTTACTGGCCTTTCCGATCGCGCATCTGCTGGCGACGCTGCCGATGGCAAAAGCCAACCTGCTGTTGATCCTTGTGCTGCTGCCGTTCTGGACATCGTTGTTGGTGCGAACAACCAGTTGGATTGTGCTGCTGCAGGGGCAGGGGGTGGCCAATAACGTGCTGGTCGCGATGGGACTGGTGGATGACGGCGACCGATTAAAGATGATCTACAATCAGGCGGGCACCATCATTGTGATGACGCATATCTTGCTGCCGTTCATGGTGCTGCCTTTGTATTCGGTGATGAAAACCATCCCGCCGACTTATGCCCGTGCCGCGCGCAGTTTGGGGGCCACCAGCTGGACCACATTCCGACGCATTTACCTGCCGCAAACCCTGCCGGGTATCGGGGCGGGCGCGCTGTTGGTGTTCATTCTGGCGGTTGGGTATTACATCACCCCGGCGCTTGTCGGCGGGGCCGATGGGCAGCTGATTTCCAACTTGATCGACTTCCACATGGATAAATCAAACTGGTCGCTTGCCGCGGCCTTGGCCGCATTGCTGCTGGCGGGGGTTCTGGTGCTGTATTGGCTTTATGACCGTCTGATCGGCATTGACCGTCTGAAACTGGGGTAGGCCATGACAAATAACGGCTTCCTTTTCGTCCAAATACTCATTCCAGCTGTAGCAATATGCGCAGGCAACGGGAGACAACTCTGATGGCTATGCCAGCCTATCTGACCCCGCTGGAGCGCACATGGCGCTATGCTTACCGTGCGATTTGTGTGGCAATTTTCATCTTTCTGATTGCGCCGATCCTGATCGTGATCCCGCTTTCGTTCAATGTGGAGCCGTATTTCACCTTTACCGAGAAGATGTTGAAACTCGATCCGGCGGGCTATTCAATGCGTTGGTATGACCTGCTTTTGACATTCGGCATGCAGACCCCGGAATTGCCACGTGACAGTTCCTGGTGGTCGGATGCATGGAACAATTCGACATGGATCAAGGCTGCGTCAAATTCGTTGAAAATCGGGTTCTGGGCGACAATTTTGGCGACCACGCTTGGCACATTGGCCGCCCTTGGCCTGTCGCGCCCGGAAATGCCGTATCGGCGATTGATCATGGCGATCCTGATCTCGCCCATGATCGTGCCGATCATCATTATCGCGGTGGGGCTGTTTTTCTTTTATTCGTCCACCTGCATCTCGCCAGATACGTTTGTGGGGTCGATGGTGGCACCGATCTTGTCGAAAAAAGGTTGCCTTGCCAATTCCGATTTCGGGGTGATCCTGGCGCATGCCACGCTGGGCATTCCGTTTGTCATCATCACCGTGACCGCCACGCTTTCGGGGTTTGATCAATCGCTTATCCGGGCGTCGGCATCGCTTGGGGCCAATCCGCGCATCACGTTCTTCAAGGTGATCATGCCGTTGATTCTGCCGGGTGTGATCTCGGGTGCGCTGTTTGCCTTTGTCACCTCGTTTGACGAGGTGGTGGCCGTGCTGTTCATCGGCGGGCCGGAACAACAAACCATCCCGCGTCAGATGTGGAACGGCATTCGCGAACAGATCAGCCCGGCGATCCTGTCGGTGGCAACGATCTTGGTGATCATCTCGATCTGTTTGCTGGCAACGGTTGAAATTCTGCGCAGGCGGTCGGAACGGATGCGGGGTGTGACGCCGCAGTAAGGTGCGCGGTTGTCATGGCAAAATGGCAAGCCAGCCCCAGGCGGTAATGATGGTCGCCAATGTGCCGATCAAAACGGCGGATGCAGCCACCCGTTTTGAGACGCCGTAGATATTGGCGAACAGATAAGCGTTGACCCCCGGTGCCATGGCCCCGGTGACGACCGCGGATCGCAGATCAGGCACCGACAGGCCCAAGGCATATCTGCCGAGCAGGTATGTGACGGCCGGATGCACGATCAAGGACACAAAGCACACCATCCCGATGCATTTCATATCGCCTTCGGGGCGGTAGCGCCGTAATACCCCGCCCAAGCCGAACAGAGCCGCCGGGATGGCGGTGCCAGCCAGCATATTCACCGCGGACCAAGCGAAGGCAGGCATCGCCAGACCGGACAGGTTGACGGCAAATCCCGCCACGATGCCCAACACCAAAGGCTGCGAAAAGATTGCGCGCAGCACTTGCGATGTCAGTCGTGGCACAGATAGGCCCGCGCCTTTGCTGCGCACCAGTTCCATCACCGTGATGCCAAAGCCGTAAAGCAGCGGCGCGTGGATTGAGATGATGGCATAGTTTCCTGACAGCGCGTCTGTGCCGTATGCGCGTTCGGTGATGGGAATGCCCAGCAAAAGTGAGTTTGAAAACATACAGGCAAAGCCGATGGCGACACTTTCGGCAGCGGTGCGGTTGAACAGTTTGTTCGCACTGAAGTAGCCCAAACCGAAGCCCGCGAAGGCGCCCGCATAAAAACTTGCCAGCAAGGCCGGGTGATAGGCCTGCGACAAATCCAACTGTGCAACCGATTTGAACAGCAGGCAGGGGGCGGCGAAATTCTGGGCAAATCGCATTAGGCCGTCCACCGCACCGTCATCAAACAGTTTGGCATAGGCGGCTGCATAGCCAAACCCGATGATCAGAAACACCGGAAGGATAACGTCCAGAAGGGCGGTCATGTCGCGTCGGTTTCAATCACCATGCCATCGAAGGCGGGGGTGACGCCGGGGGGCAATTCGCCAACCAGCGTATCATAGTCCAGATCAACATGCATGTTGGTCAATACGGCGCGGCGGGGTTTGGCGCGGGCGATCCATTCCAATGAAAGGGCAAGATGCGCATGGGTTGGGTGCGGTTTGCGGCGCAGCGCATCCAGTACCCAGACATCAAGGCCGTCAAGGTGCGGCCAGCTTTCGGCGGGAATTTCGATGACATCGGGCAAATAGGCCAGCGGACCGACCCGGAACCCCAGCGCATCCATCGTGCCGTGTTCGGCGCGAAACGGGGTGAAGGTGATTGCACCACCGGGGCCGGGCACAGAGGTGGGGCCATCAATGGTGTGCAGATCAAGAATGGGCGGATAGCTGGACCCTTCGGGCTGAACAAAAGCATAGCCAAAGCGGCCCATCAGCGCCTCTTGTGTGGGGCCGTCGGCCCAGACGGGTAGACGGCGGCGCATGTTGAAGACCACTTGGCGCAGATCGTCGATGCCGTGCATGTGATCGGCATGGGAATGAGTGTAGACGACGCCATCAAGCGTGCCCACGCCAGCGCCCAGCAGTTGTTCGCGCATATCGGGTGAGGTGTCGATCAACACGCGGGTGGTGCCACTGTCGGTGACGCGTTCGACCAACATCGAACAGCGGCGGCGGCGGTTTTTGGGATTGGCGGGATCGCAATCGCCCCAATCGCCACCAAGCCGCGGCACGCCCCCCGACGAGCCACATCCCAGAATGGTGAAGCGCAGTTTTGCCATGGTCAGCTGGCCTTTGCGGGGGTTTTGGCGCGGGTGAAAAGCCGGTCGAAATTGGCGGTTGTGGCGGCGGCAAATTCGGCAAGGGTCAAGCCGTAGACCTGTGCACCTGCCTTTGCCGTATGTGCAGTGTAGGCCGGTTCATTTCGCCTGCCACGGAACGGTGGCGGCGCAAGATAGGGGCTGTCGGTTTCCAAAAGGATACGGTCAAGCGGTGCGGCGGCAAAGATAGCCCGCAGATCTTGGCTTTTGGGGAAGGCGGTGATGCCGGACATGGAGAGGTAAAACCCCAATTCCAAAGCGGTCTTGGCCAAGGCTTCGCCAGACGAAAAGCAGTGCATAACACAAGGATAGGGGCGTATCTTAAAGCCTTCTTTCAGGATCATCGCCATGTCATCATCAGCCCCGCGCGCATGGATGATCAGCGGTAGCCCGGTTTCCTGTGCAGCCTCGATATGAATGCGCAGGCTGGTCTGCTGGATGACTTTGCTGTCTGCGGTATAGTGGTAATCAAGTCCTGTCTCGCCGATGCCGACGAGTTTGGGATGGGCAGCCAAGGCCACCAGTTCAGCGACCGTAGCAATCGGTTCTTCGGCGGCGCTCATCGGGTGGGTGCCTGCGGCGTAGAACACATTCGGATAGGCTTCGGCGATGGCTCGGACCCTAGGCTCGTTGCGCAGTCTGGTGCAGATGGTCACTATGCGAGTGACACCCGCTGCCTTGGCGCGGGCGATCAAAGCAGGCACTTCGCCTTCAAAATCAGGGAAATCAAGGTGGCAGTGGCTGTCAACCAGTTGAGGGACGACAAAACTTGGGGAGACGGGGTCGGGGGTCATCTGGCGCTCATTTCTGGGCGAGAACACTACCCGCCGTCTCGTCGATCTTCAAAAGCATATCCATCAGAAGGGCGGCAGGGTCAAGGTTCACCGCCCGACCGCGCCGGGCGCGAATGGTCAGACTTTGCGCAAGATCGGCCCAAGCGCGGGCGGCGCCTGTGGGCTGGCCAAGTCGGGTAATCAGGGCGGCCTCGCCGGGTGCCGCCTCGGCCGGGACGGTTGTGGTTGCTGCAGCCCGTGCAAGCCTTGCAAGGAACAGGTCAACCAAGGTGACGATCAGATCAAACTGGGTTTCCGCGCCGCGCCCGGCACTTGTCTCTGCAAGTCTAAGTGCACCGGGTCGGTCCAGCCGGGGCAGGGTGGTGAACAGCTTGATCAGGCCTGCATAAACGACAAGTCCGTCTTGGTTGGTCAAACGAAACGCCGCGCCGACAGACCCACCGGCCAGTTCGGCCATCGCCTGCACCTCGGCGGGTGCAAGGGTGCCACCTGCCGCTGAGAGCGCATCGGCCAGCGTATCAGACGGCAAGGGGGCAAGGCGCAGTTCCCGGCAGCGCGAGCGGATAGTGGGCAGCAAGCGGTGCGGTTGATGGCTGATTAAAAACAGAGTCACATTTGCAGGCGGCTCTTCCAGCAATTTCAACAGCGCATTGGCCGAGGCTGGGTTCATATCATCGGCGCTGTCGATGATCGCCACACGCCTGCCGCCATCTGCCGCCGACAGGGTGAAAAACGATTTCATGCGGCGGACTTCATCCACACGAATATCGGCGGAGAGGGCGGTTTCCTTGTCGTTCAAACCGCGCCGCAACAGGAATAGCCGCCCTTCGGCCAACGCCACCATGCGGCGGGCGACGGGGTGATCGGACGCGATGTCCAGTGTGGTTGGGGGGGGCGGATCAAACATTCCGCCATCCGCCACAGGGGATGCCAGCAAGAACCGCGCAAGCCGCCATGCGAGTGTGGCCTTGCCAACCCCGCTAGGGCCAGAGATAAGCCAGCCGTGATGCAGACGCCCGGAGTTATAGGCGGTCAGAAAGCTGCTTTCGGCTGCGGCATGGCCAAAAAGGCGGGTGGTCTCACGCGGGTGCGGTGCGCCTTCGATGCGGTCGGGTTCAGCGATCTCGTCGCTCACGATGGCAAGCCGAGGTGGGTTTGAACGCGCGCCCAGACAAGGTTTGATACGGTATCAGCATCGCCTGACCCGTCGACAACCTGCATGCGCGGGGTGATTGTGGCGAGGTCGAGGAAACCTGCCCGCATCTGGCGTTGCACATCAACGCCCATATCCTCAAACCGCAATTCTTTACCTGCCCTCGCGACAGCGCGCGACAGGCCAAGCCCCGGTTCAATGTCGATCAGCAAGGTCAGGTCGGGGTCCACCCCTATCATCAGATCATGCAGCGCATCGACCGTTTGGCGCAGATCGCCGCGCGTGATGCCTTGGTAGATGCGGGTGGAATCAGCGAAACGATCTGTGATCACCACAGCACCTGCGGCAAGGGCGGGGCGGATGGTTTTTTCCAAATGATCGCGGCGGGCGGCGGTAAACAAAAGAATTTCCGTCTCAGCAGACCACCGATCTGGATCGCCTTCCAGCACCAGACGGCGAATTTCCTCGGCCCCCAAACTGCCGCCCGGTTCGCGGGTTAGAACCACAGCGGACCCTGCCGCGCGCAACCGGTCTGCCAGCATCCGCCCTTGAGTGGATTTGCCAGAGCCGTCTATGCCCTCAAAGCTGATGAAGCGGCCCTTTGGTGCCATGTCAAGAGGCCGCAGCCCCCGCTTGCACCCGGTTCATCAGCGTTCGGGCCGCGGTGGATAAGCGTTTGAAAAAGCCGCCTTTGGCAACATCGGATTCCGCCATAAGCGGCACTTCGATATCGGGCAGATCGGGCACATGCACCAACAGCTTGGCCACCTCGGTTCCCGCCGTGATAGGAGCAGCAAGCGGTCCGGAATAAATGACTTCTGCGGTCATTGTATCTTGTACAAGCGCCGGCACCAGGATGCGCACGTCTTTTGCCGGCACAAGGCCAACTTTGGCCGCAGCCCCCAACCATACGTCCGCCTCGGCCACGCGCACCCCCGCCTTGGCCACGGTTTTTTGGGCAAACTGGCGAAAAGCCCAATTCACAATGCGCTCCGCCTCTTCGGCGCGTTCCTTTTCCGAAGTTAAACCGCTGATCACCACAATCACCCGCCGGTCGCCCTGCACGGCAGACCCAACAAGGCCATACCCCGCCTCAGACGTGTGACCGGTTTTAAGGCCATCTGCACCGATGCCCAATTTCAACAGCGGGTTGCGGTTAAAGCGGTTGTCCGGTGCGCGGTCGGCGTAATTAAATTCTGTCTCAGCGAAAATCTTGTAGTCTTCTGGAAAGTCTTCGATCAGACGCAGTGCCAGAATACCCAGATCATGCATGCTCATGCGGTGGCTGGGGTCGGGCCAACCCGAAGCATTGGCGAAAACAGACTGCGTCATACCCAACGCCTTGGCACGTTCGGTCATCTGTTCGGCAAAGGCATCTTCCGTGCCAGCCAGACCTTCGGCGACCACAACGCAGGCGTCATTGCCGGAATTCACGATCATTCCGTGGATCAAATCGCGCACGGTGGGGCGATCTTGTTCATTGAGGAACATGGTTGATCCGCCCATTTCGCGCGCCTGTGAGGAGACCGAAAATTTGGTATCCATCGTGACGCGGCCATCCTGCAACGCTTCAAACAACATGTTGATGGTCATCAACTTTGACATAGAGGCTGGCGGCAATGGTTGATCGGCATTCTTTTCCATCAACACGGCATGGGTGCCGACGTCAAACACCCATGCCGCGGTGGCGCGGGTTTCAAACGCCTGCACCGGCAGTGAAGCTGCGCAAGCCAAGGCCAACGCTACAAATATTCTGCGGAAAAGGCCCATCGGCGGTATCCTTTTGCAATCAACCGGAAACGACATAGGCATCGGCAAATCCAAGACCTTTGACTTTTTCCAGAAAGGCTTTGCTGCCGCCGTTCCCAGTGGCGACAACGCTCCAGAATACTTTGCCGTTGCTTTCTTCGCGGCGCACATCAGACGTGATGCCGCCTGACTTTAAGGTATCTGCCGCGCGCTGGGCATTGGCCTCGACACTGAAAATCCCGATTTGAACACGGGTGGCATTGCCTTCTGGGGCGGGGACCACGGCGACGGATACGTCGGCCAAGGGCGTCGTGACAGCAGTCGCTTCGGCGATCGGGGCCACGTCAATCGCTTCTGCCGCTGGTAGTGGCGCATCCAGTGTCAGGGTCGCGTCAGCTGCTGGTGCCGCTGCATCTGTGGTCGCGGCGGCTTTTGCAGCCAACCGGGCACGTTTGCGGGCGGCACGTTTTGTCTCGCCGGGTTGCGGGGTAGGGTCGAGGTCGTCAAAGGGGGCCGGGGCAAGGGCAGTGGCATCAGTGCCGTCAACCGGGGCCACACCGTCTGCGCGGTCAAGTGCGGCACTTGCGGCGGTGATCGGGTCTGGTGCTGCAGTTTCTGCTGCGGCCGCGTCTATCGTTTCCGGATCGGCGGGTGCCGCTGCCACGGCAACCTCGGCCTTGCTATCTTCGCGTCGCAGCGCTGTCACATTCAACTGACCAGGCTGGCCCGCAAGCATGCCCAAGGCATCAGCGGCATCCGATGAGATTTGCAGCTTTGGCCCCGGATTATCGCGTTCACGCCGAAACAACGCACCGATCACAAATTTGCCATTGGCCTCGTTGCGCAGGATTACCCGTTCGGGATTGACCGCATCGGGCGAAGCAACCCAGACGCCCCCAAGTGACGGTCGCCCATCCCAAAGGGCCGCATCAGTGGTTTGAAAAACTTCCGGGGCCTCGACATCGCGGTCAACCAAGCGGACCGATTTAGCGGCTTCAGTTGTGACCGGCGCCTTCGGAGAATTTTCCTTGCCTGAAAAGGGGTTGGGCACATTTTCGCAAGCCGAAAGCATCGCAGCTATCGCCACCAAAAAAGCCAGATGCCTGATCGACGTTCCTGTCATCATTCGCCCCTATGTTGCACGAATTCTGCGTCGTGCTTTGGTTCATCCGCCTTAAAGACGGTTTTGCTGCTGCCCATTTGACGCTTTGCGCCTAGGGTATAATACCTGCAGTTTGCCAGACTTGGAAGGGCGGCAGTGCCTATGCGCGGAATTCATCCCGAAGCCCCTTTCAGAATCGCGAAACCCCCAGTAAGCCCGCATTAACGGAGGAGTGGCAGAGCGGTTTAATGCACCGGTCTTGAAAACCGACGTGGGTGAAAGTCCACCGTGGGTTCGAATCCCACCTCCTCCGCCAGCAACCCCGGTCTATCCCCATTTTCTCTGTTCCGGCCCGAATTTCCTGCGTGTTTCCGTGGGTTAGCGAGGCTATCGCAGAACGGAGACGCCTGTTCCCGCCGATGATCCGGCCCTTTGCGCTGTGCGTCTCTGCGCGCTCTGCACCCCGTTCGGTTTGCCCTCTTTCGGACAAATACAGGGAATTATCAGGGAATATTGGATTTTTCGGTCCTATTTGGTCGTTCTGCGTCCTGAATTTGCGCGCAATTTCCGTGGCTTACGGGCGAATTCCCTGCTTGAAATTAACAGGGAAGTTAATTCAGCATAACAGGGTAAAAAAATCGTGCGAACAGGGAAAGAATTGGGAAGAACAGGGAAGGCGCATTTTCGGTCAGTTTGCAGCACCCGCGCGGGGTAAACTGGGCGTAGACACATGTTGCCGTCCCATGGGCGACGTCAGCCCTGCGCAAAAATATGCGCCTGTTCGGACCAGTCCATCGGAATGCCATCGCGCAGAAGCCGGGCGACAGAGATATCTGCGGGTTGGCGGCCGTCGAGAATGGCGGCCTGGAGTTTGGGGGCGATGAACGCCAACGGGATACGGGTTCGGATGTAGGGCTCCGAATGTCCGGTGGCAGTGGCAATCTCGGTCAGCGATGTGCCAGTGCGGAGGGATCTCGCCCAGGCATGGGCTTCTGCAAGCGTTCGGATCAGCACTGGATCTGGGACCGGCAGGATCACGCCAGCGAGGATGCGGGTTTCGACACCCCGCCTGCGCAGAGTGAAGCTCTGGTCAAATCTGAGAAGATCAGGGGCGATAGCCGCGGTCGGGACATCCAGCGCCAGGGCGATCGCGCCGGCCGCCAGCTGCAGCGTGATCCGCCTCTGTTGCAATTCGACGGTTGTGATCAGCGATCCGATGAGAGCGGCATCGGCCTCGACCCGGTTTGCCAACGCTTCCGCCCGCCGTGCGAGTTCGGCCGCCGTGGTCACGTCCGGAACCGACAGCATGGCCTGCCCTTCTGCTGCCTTTCGCAGATGGGCAGCCAACAGTCGTTTCAGGCTCGCTTCCAGCGCCTCTGCCGGCAGCCGCCAGCCCGACGGATCGGTGCCACCGGCAATCAGCCGGTGGGAGACATAATAGGCAAAGCGCCGTCCATGGCGCTGAGTATGGGTGGGGGTCAGCAGATCGCCAGTCTCGTCGCGCAGCTTTCCGGTCAAGATGCGTGCATCCGTTGGGCGCAGACTGCGCCCCCGGGGGCGGGCACTTGCAGACATCAGCTTGGCCTGCACCCTGTCCCAGAGATCGGGGGGGATGATCGGCAGGTGCAGACCGGGATAGGTAAGCTCTTTGTGGCGGATGCGGCCGATATAGACCGGGTTGGTCAGCAGGTAATGCAACTGACCGCGGCTGAAGGGCACTGCACCCCGGATCTGGCCTGACCGGGTGATGCCTGCCTTGGGATGCAAGCCCAGTCTGGCAGCCTCGCGCTCGACGAGCCGCAGATTGCCGAGATCGGAATAGAGGATGAACAGCTGGTGAACGGTTTGCGCTTCTGCGGCATTGACCACCAACTCGCGGCGTTGGGAATCTGGATGGCTGTCATAGCCGAGCGGCAGGCTGCCGCCCATCCAGAGCCCCTTCTTTTTGGATGCTGCGATCTTGTCGCGGATGCGCTCCGCCGTCACTTCGCGCTCAAACTGCGCAAAGGACAACAGCACGTTCAGGGTCAACCGCCCCATCGAGGTGGCGGTGTTGAA
>JANOFE010000066.1:0-16223 GCA_031413495.1 Pseudorhodobacter sp.
ATCAGGGTTTTGCCGCCATCGGCATAGTCCACCGATATGCGCAACGCCCCGGCATCCAGCGCGTTTTCGACCAATTCCTTGACGGCAGAGGCAGGCCGTTCCACCACCTCACCCGCCGCAATGCGGTTGACGGCGGCTTCACCAAGCTGCCGGATCACCGGGCGCGCGGCGCTTATGTTGGGGCTTTCAGCATTCATGCCACCATGGCTAGCATGGTTGACCCGATTCTGCCAGCGATGCAGTTTCGCATTTCCTGTCTTGCCCGATTTACAGACGTGTGTTTTCTGCATTTAATCCATTGCCCAAAAGGCATTCTGCCTCGTGGGAAACGACCCGGAAACCTCTGCCCCGCAGAGGTTTCTTTCGGGCCGAAGGCTGCCGCGTCAGTCCGTCGATGCAACGCCCACCGGCTGCCCCACGACCACGAAATGCAGCGCGTCTGGTTGTAGCAACCGCTGCGCCACGCGCGACATATCATCCAACGTCACCGCTTCAATCTGGGCATTGCGGGTCACGGCGTAATCCATTGGCAAGCCTTCCATTTGCATACCGACAAGGATTTTGGCAATTGGCCCGTTGCCATCAAAACGCAGCGGGTATGACCCAGTCAAATAGGTTTTGGTAGCCGCCAATTCGTCGGCTGTAACGCCACTTGCCAACATTTTTGCCCATTCATCGCGTACCACCTGAATGGCTTCGTCCGCCTTTTCATTGGCCGATGCGAACTGCCCGATCATCATTTCTGCTTGGTCCATCGGTGCCAAATAGGTGCTGATACCATAGGTAAGCCCGCGCTTTTCGCGCACTTCGGTCATCAGACGGGCGGAAAAGCGGCTGCCGCCCCAGCACTTCGTTCAGGATAAAGGCTGCAAAGAAATCAGGGTCGTTGCGGGGAATGCCCTGATGGCCAAACAGAATGGTCGATTGCGGGGTCGGGAAATCTTGCACCGTGATGCCACCCGCAAGCAGCCAATCCGCGCGCCCCGGCAGGGCAGTGCCGGTGGCGGGCAGATCGCCCAGCAAATCATCCAGCAACAGGCCCAGATCAACGGCCGAAATATCGCCAGCCGCCGCCACATAAATCCGGTCACGCGCCAGCGCGCCCTTGTTTGCGGCCACAATATCATCGCGGGTCAGGGCGGTGACGCTATCAATCGTGCCATCGCCGGAACTGCCATAGGGGTGGCTGCCAAACGCCTTCAAATTGAAAGCGTTCCCGGCAAGCGTCTCGGGGTCTTTTTCATCTGACCGCAAGCCGGTTAAAACCTGCCCCCGCACCCGTTCTACCGCGTCTTGGTCAAACCGCGGGGAAACCAACGCCTGCCGCAGCAAAGCCACCGCCTCGGCACGGTTTTCGGACAGGAACCGGGCCGATACACCCACCGAATCGTCGCTGGACCGAAAGCTGAATTCGGCCGCCAAACCATCCCGCGCGGTGGCAAATCCCTGCGCGTCCAGATCGCCAGCACCTTCCTCGATCAGCGCGGTCATCAGGTTAACGGCCCCGCGTTTGCCGGGCGCATCCAGCGATGTGCCGCCGCGAAACTGAATTTCAAGCGCCACAAAGGGAATGCCTGCATCTTGCACCAACCATGCGGTGATACCGCCGGACGAGGTGACGGGTTCAATCTTGATCTCGGCCCGCAAAGGAAAGGCCAACACCATAAATGCCAGTGCCAGACGGATCATTGTGCAGCCTCCTCTTTCACCAGAAATCCGGTTACCGCCCGACGCTTATCGAACACTTCATTTGCTGCTGCGATTACATCTTCAACTGTCACCGCGGCCAGAACATCGGGCCATGTCTGCACATCAGCCACGCTAAGACCAATTGCCAAAGCCTCGCCGTAAGTACGGGCAAGGCCATCCACATCATCGCGGGCATAGATATTGGCGGCGCGAATTTGCGTCTTGATCCGCGCAAAAGCGGCCGGATCAACGCCGTCTGTCAGGAATTTCGTGATAACGCCGTCCATCGCCACTTCGGCATCTTCAAGGCTGACACCCGGCAGGGGCACCAGCACAAAGCCAAAGGTTGCGGCATCAATCGAGGTGCCATCGTAGAAGGCTGATGAATAAACGGCGATCTTCGTGTCAAACTGCAAGGCCCGCGCCAAAACTGATGTGGTGCCAGAACCGCCCAGCAATTCGGCCAAAATGCTAAGTGCTGCCGCCTTTTTCTGATCACCGGGGTTACGTTCCGGGGCCAAATAGGTGCGCATCAGGTAGGGTTCAGACACCCGCGCATCAGAATAGGTGATGCGGCGTTCGGCAAGCTGTGGTGGCTCTGATGGGCGTTTGCGAGGCGGCAGATCAACGGTTGGCGCAAGCGGGCCATAATGGGTTTCCGCCAAGGCGCGCACGGCATCGGGCGTTACGTCGCCTGCCACCACCAGCACGGCATTGTTGGGCGCATAATAGCGTGAATACCACGCCAGTGCATCGTCGCGTGACAGGGCTTCCATTTCATGCCGCCAGCCGATGATGGGAATGCCGTAATGCAGGTTCTGGAATTGCGCCGCACGCATTTGTTCGCCAAACAGCGCGCCGGGGTCACTATCCGTGCGCTGACTGCGTTCTTCCAGAATGACATCGCGTTCGGTCAGCACGTCCGCTTCGGCCAGCACCAGATCGCGCATCCGGTCAGCCTCCATCGTCATCATAAGATCCAGACGGTCGGCGGCGACACGTTGAAAATAGCCGGTATAATCCCACGAGGTGAAGGCGTTATCGTTGCCACCCTGTGCCTCTACTATGGTGGAAAATTCACCGGGGCCAAGATCATCGGTGCCCTTGAACATCAGATGTTCCAGAAAATGCGCAATACCAGACACGCCGGGTGCCTCATCCGCCGATCCCGCCCGATACCAGACCATGTGGGTGACAACGGGCGCGCGGTGGTCTTCGATCACCACCACGTCCAAGCCGTTTTCTAGCGTGAACGAAGTTACAGTATCGGCCTGCGCGGCCGTCGTCAAAAGGGCATAGGCGCACAAAAGGGCATAGGCGTGCAAAAGGCCGGGGCGGCGTTGCATGGAAATCCTCCGCTAAATCTGCTGATGAAATTACGTGTGCAGGACCAGCTTTCAAGCCGGGCCACGCAGACGTGACTATTCGCCCGGATTGGCCGGTGGTGCAGACGGCGTGCGCGCGCCGGCCTTGCGCCAACGCCGAAGTTCGGCCTGCTGATCCAGCGATTGCTTTTTATAGGCCTTGAAATAGACATTCACGTTGAACAGACGCTCTAACAAACGGCCATCATTCTTGCGGCGATATTCTAGGTCTTCGGCGGCCAGTGTTTCCCTGATCCCGGCAGTGGTGCCGAACCGCGTTCCGTGCCGCACCAGCGCGCCGTCAGCGGCAGGAATAACCCCGACCGCACCGGGCGTGCCACCAAGCGCCACAATCGCATCGTCAAACGGCGTTGGATCGGTGCGGTTGGTGCCGCCCAATGTAGGCTCCGGCAATGCCGCCAGATCTTCGGGCAATTCCAGGGCTTTGGGGGGCAGAATGCCAAATTCGTCGGGGCCATTGGTGGCCGACCGCACGTTCATCAGGCTTGGGGTTTTGTCGCCGCCACAGCCCGTAAGCGCCAGCATCGCTGCAGTTGCGATCGCCATTGCGCCCCGATTTGCCAGCATGCTGATACTCCCCAAACCCATTCCAACCCGTCTTTAACGCAAAGATGCCGCCCCGTCACGGGGTCTTTGAACGCTTTGCTTTACCATCCGCGCCGCGCCCGGAAAAAATCACCAAACCGAAAGCGCCCGCAAAAATGGCTATGTCTGCCACGTTAAAAGCGTAGGGGTTCTCTATCCCACAGCAGGACACGTTCAGAAAATCAGCGACGGCACCGTAAACCACGCGGTCAATCACATTGCCGATGGCCCCGCCAATCAGCAGCCCGGCCGATATTTGTGCAGGCGTGGATGCCCCTTCGCGCCTGATCCATGTCCAGACCCAGACCGAAATCGCAATCGCCACCGCAATCAACAGCCAGCGCATGATATCGGTGTTGGTGGAAAACAGGCCAAAGTTGACCCCCCGGTTCCAGGCCATCCGAAAGGTCAGATAGGGCGGGAACACCTCAATCACGCCGCGATTTATCAGATCAAGGCCAAACACCACGGCCAGTTTGCTAACCTGATCTAAGCCGAAGGTGGCAAAACCCGTGTATATCGCAATGCGCATCTTAATGCCGGAAATGCCGCTGGCCGGTGAAAATCATCGCAAGGCCCGCAGCATCAGCGGCGGCAATCACCGCATCATCCCGCATCGACCCGCCAGGTTGGATTACGGCTGTCGCCCCGGCTTCGGCAGCAGCCAACAGCCCGTCGGCAAAGGGAAAAAATGCATCCGATGCGACAACTGACCCGCGCGTCAAAGGCGCTGCAAGCCCCATCGCCTCGGCCATATCAAGGCTTTTGCGGGCCGCAATACGCGTGCTGTCGATCCTGCTCATCTGGCCCGCACCAATGCCCACGGTGGCCCCATCCTTTGCATAAATAATGGCGTTGGATTTCACATGTTTGGCCACCGTCCAGGCAAACAGCAAATCTGCCATTTCGGCAGGCGTTGGGCTGCGTTTGGTGACCACCTTCAAATCAGACGGCGCAAGGGCTGCGCCATCCCGGTCTTGCACCAGAAATCCGCCCGCCACCTGCCGGTACGCCAACCCAAGCGCACGGGGGTCTGGCAAAACGTTCGTCGTCAGCAACCGCAAGTTCTTTTTCGTCGCAAAAATGTTCATCGCATCCGCGTCGGCCCCGGGCGCGATGACAACTTCCGTGAAAATCTGCACAATTTCCTCGGCTGTTTCACCATCAAGCACTTGGTTCAACGAGACAATCCCACCAAACGCCGATGTGCGGTCGCAATCATAGGCGCGCGCATAGGCCTCCCGTAGGGTGGCGGCGCGGGCCACGCCGCAGGGGTTGGCGTGTTTGATGATGGCACAGGCGGGGCCGCCATCAGGGGCAAATTCCGCCACCAGTTCAAAGGCCGCGTCGGTGTCATTGATATTGTTGTAAGACAGCTCTTTGCCCTGCCATTGCCGGGCCGTGGCCACGCCGGGGCGGGCTGACCCATCCAGATAAAACGCGGCCTTTTGATGCGGGTTTTCACCATAACGCAACGTCTGTGCCAGCTTGCCAGAAAAACTGCGCCGCGCAGGCGTGGTTACGTTCAGTGTCCCCGCCATCCATGTCGATACCGCCACATCATAGGCGGCGGTGCGGGAATAGGCGGCCAGCGCCAGCTTTTGGCGGTAGCCAAGGCAGGTCGCCCCGTCTTGGCCCTTCAACTGGTCCAACAGGGCCGGATACTCCTCAGGGTCGGTCACCACGGCAACAAAGCGGTGATTCTTTGCAGCCGCGCGGATCATCGCGGGGCCGCCGATATCAATATTCTCGATGCAATCGGCGGCACTTCCACCCCGGGCAACCGTGGCCTCGAACGGGTAAAGGTTGGATATAAGCAGATCTATCGGTTCAATGCCGTGCGCTGCCATCGCCACCAGATGCTCATCATCATCGCGCAACGCCAGCAACCCGCCATGCACATTCGGGTGCAGGGTTTTCACCCGGCCATCCATCATTTCGGGAAACCCGGTCACATCGGCCACATCACGCACCGCCAGCCCGGCGCTTCGCAGGCTTTGCGCCGAGCCACCGGTTGAAATCAGTTCCACCCCATAGCCCGCAAGTGTCCGTGCCAGTTCAATCACGCCGGTTTTATCTGATACGGAAATCAGCGCGCGGCCGATGGGCACAAGGTTTGTCATCGCATGTCTCCTGCGGTGGCGCGGTCTATGTCTGCGTGGCGTTGGGGTCGCCAGTTTCAAGATCGCGGATCGCAAGCGGAGTATCCTGTGCTTTCGCCAAGGTCCAGCCGATCCGGGTTTGATTGGTCACCATCCGCCCAGAAAGCACAATCTGTTTTGCGCCGCGCGGTTTCAGACGGCCTTTTTCCAGGTAGACCGACGCTTCAAGCGTTAAATCTGCGGCACCATCGTAACGGAACACCCAAATTTCCGAACTTTTCAATGCCATCGACACCGCTTTGCCGCCCAGATCCAGCGCTGCATCGACATCGGGGTGCAAATGAAACCGAATGGCGAAATGCACACCGTTCAGGGCGGTGCGGGTCAGCATCGCCTCAAATCGACTTTCCGCAGCAGCACCTTGGGCGATCAGCGCATCCTCGCCCGCCAAGCGCCGCCCGTCCGCCGCCAGCATCAACGTGCGGCTATGGGTCAAGCCGTGGCTTGCGGCCCAGCCTTCATGCGCCAGATGAATATGGCTGCCCTCGGACCCCGCACCGCGCTGTTCGGCATCGGCATCGGCCAGATCGACCATCAATTCGCGCCCCGCCTTCCTCGACCCCAAACGCGACGACGAATAGCCTTCAATCGCCAGTGTCGAATGCGATGGCGTTGCCCGCCCCGCGCGGTTCCATTCTGGCCCGAAAGGCGCGCCCGATCCACAGCTGACGATCAACGGCCTGCGTCCGGATGTCAGCTCGAACGCCAGCGTTGATGCGTGTGCTGCCCCGCTGGCCCGCCCGCTTGGCGGCGATGCGGCATCCACGATCACACTTGTGCGCCCTGTGGCCAAGCGCGCAAAGCCCATCGACAGGCCGGGATGCGGCAGCGCTTTTACCCCTGAACTGGCCAATGCATGGTCAAGCCGCCCTTCAAGGCCCCGCCCGCCGCCGTGAAACCGCGCCAATCCCCCATCCGCATGTCGCAGCGCGCGCAAGGTGGGGGCTATTCGTTCAATCGCCGCCAGATGTTCCGGCGGCACCCGTTGCCCGGTTTCCGACAGGGCCTGAGCGGCCCATGTCAGCAGGGTAAACACCTCCAGCAATTCTTCGGGGTTGCGGGTCGGAATGCCGCCCTGCGCATCAACCTCGCGGGCGCATTCACGGGCAAGGGCGGCCACGGCGGGGGCCACATGGCTTTCCATTCCGGTCAGGGCAAGCCCCGCATAGATCAAGCCGGCAAGCGCCTCAAATCTGGGCAAGCCCGGATCAGCGGCCTTCCAACGGCGTGACAGAAACACCGTTTGGCGCGACAGCGCCTTGAAATACGTCTCCGACTCCGCCGGGCTGCGTGCGGTCAACAACAACAGCGCGTGATTGATCCACCGGATCAGCCGCCGTCCCGTTAAATCCGGCGTCCAGCCGGGGCCACGCCCACGGCCATAGCGTGCGATCCAGCCCCAGGTCCAATCCTGCGCACGCGTCCGTGCAGCACCTGACCCTACCGCCGCCAAATCATCCAACCATGCAAAACCCTGGGCTTCAGCCTCGAACGCCGGGTTGGGGGATGTTGCATCCCAAAGCGAGGCATCTTTCACTTCGACAAGAAATCCAGCCAACAGCACGTTGCCCGCTATCAACTGCCGCCCGCGCGCGAACAGCCCAATCGTGCGCGGTTCCGGCTGCGTGGTAAAACCCGTGGCGGGTTGCGACAAGCCCGACCGCCAGCTTTCAAGCCGGTTCAATGCCGTTACGCGCAGCGCTGCAATGCCATCGCCCTTGGTCACGCTGCCTGGCCCCGCCTGTTACCTGAAAGTCGCCTGTTGTCCGATATTCGGATCATTTGGGTTAGCATAGCGCCGCCCCAAACCGCTGTCACCCCTGACAGGCAACTGTGACACCGCCGCAGGGCTTTCCCGCCAATCCTGTCTTTTGCCGCAAAACCGTCTGGGACTGGCCATAGTCTTGCGCTATATGCGCGCCAAGGACGCAAGTAGGTTCCAAGGTAGTATTCTTTGATGCAGATTGACACAACGCCACTGCCCGATGTTTTGATCCTGACCCCGCCGCGCTTTGGCGATGACCGGGGCTGGTTTTCCGAGACGTGGAATGGCCCGCGTCTGGCCGCCCTTGGCGTACGCATTGATTTCGTGCAAGACAACCATTCGATGTCGGCACAGGTGGGCACGCTTAGGGGCCTGCACTACCAATCGCCGCCCCATGCGCAGGACAAACTGGTGCGCTGCACCAAGGGTGCCATTTTTGATTTAGCGGTCGATTTCCGGCGTGGCTCACCCACGTTCGGGCAGTGGACAGGCGTTGAGCTGACACCGGAAAACCGCAAGCAAATGCTGGTGCCCAAGGGCTTTCTGCACGGTTTTGTCACCCGGCTGCCGGATACCGAAGTGCAATACAAATGCTCTGACGTTTATGCGCCAGAGTGTGATGGCGCTGTGCGTTGGGATGATCCGACCCTTGCTATCAGATGGGGGCTTACCGGCGCACCTGTGCTATCGGGCAAAGACGTCATCGCCCCCCTGTTCGCCGATGTGACTTCGCCCTTTGAATGGAGCGCCAAATGAAGCTTCTGATCACAGGTGGCGCAGGTTTCATCGGGTCTGCCGTGGTGCGCCTTGCCGTATCGCGCGGGCATGAGGTGATCAATCTTGATGCATTGACCTATGCCGCCTGTCTTGAAAACGTGGCGGACGTCGCAAAATCCAACCTCTATAGCTTCGAGCAGGCCGATATCCGCGACCGTGCCTCGCTTGACCGCATTTTCGATCTGCACCGCCCCAGTGCCGTGATGCACTTGGCGGCTGAGAGCCATGTTGACCGTTCCATCGACGGCCCGGCCGATTTCATCGACACCAACATCACCGGCACCTTTAACATGCTGGAAGCCGCGCGCAGCTATTGGCAGCGGTCCGGCAAACCAGCCGATTTCCGCTTTCACCACATCTCCACCGACGAAGTGTTTGGCACCTTGGGCGACACAGGTCAATTCACCGAAGACACGCCTTATGCGCCAAATTCCCCCTATTCCGCATCAAAAGCCGCGTCCGACCATCTGGTGCGGGCTTGGGCGGAAACCTACGGCTTGCCCACCGTGATGACCAACTGTTCCAACAACTACGGCCCGTTCCACTTCCCGGAAAAGCTGGTGCCCGTGGTGATCCTGAACGCGCTGGCTGGCAAACCGATCCCGGTTTACGGCAAAGGCGAAAACGTCCGCGATTGGCTGTATGTCGAAGACCACGCCGATGCCTTGTTGACCGTGTTGGAACGCGGCGCGCTGGGCCGCAGCTACAATATCGGCGGGGAAAACGAGGCGAAGAATATCGACCTTGTCCATATGATCTGCACCCTGCTGGACGAAATGCACCCATCCGGTGCCCCCCACGCGCGCTTGATCACTTACGTCACAGACCGCCCCGGCCACGATGCCCGCTATGCCATTGATCCCGCGCGCATCCGGCATGAACTTGGCTGGCGGCCATCGGTTACTCTGGAACAGGGCCTGCGCAAAACCGTGCGCTGGTATCTGGATAACGAGGCGTGGTGGAAACCCCTGCAAGCCCGCGCAGGCGTTGGCACGCGGCTTGGGGTGAGTGGCGTCTCGGAAACCGTCCGGGGGACGGTTTCAGGCACGAACGCGCAAAGCGCCGGGAAGAAGGCATGAAACTGCTGGTTTTCGGCCAAACGGGCCAAGTCGCCCGTGAATTGATCCGCCGTGTCCCTGCCGGAGTAACGGTTGAAAGCCTTGGCCGCGACCGTGCAGATTTGTCAGATCCCTCCGTCTGCGCCGATGCCATCATGCTGTCAGACGCCGACGCCGTGATCAACGCCGCCGCATGGACGGCGGTGGACAAGGCCGAAACGGAAGAAGCCGCTGCAACTGTGGTCAACGGTGCCGCCCCCGCCGCCATGGCCCGCGCTGCCGCCCGGCACGGCATCCCGTTTTTGCATATCTCCACCGATTACGTGTTTGACGGGGCAGGCGACTCCCCCTTTGCCACAGATCACCCGACAGCCCCGCTTGGCGCTTATGGCCGCAGTAAACTCGCAGGCGAACATGGAGTGCGCTCCGCTGGCGGCGCGCACTTAATCCTACGCACCTCTTGGGTAGTCTCCGCCCACGGCGCGAATTTCGTCAAAACCATGCGCCGCTTGGGCGCGGACCGCGAAACCCTGAACGTGGTCGCCGACCAGATCGGCGGCCCAACCCCCGCCGCCGATATTGCCGATGCGCTGTTCACCGCCGCCCGCGCTATGATTGACGGCGCAAAAGGCGGCACGCACCATTTCTCTGGCACACCAGACTGTTCTTGGTCCGATTTCGCTCGCGCCATCATGGCGGGTGCTGGCCTTGATTGCGAAATCACCGATATCCCATCTTCCGCCTACCCAACCCCCGCCAAACGCCCGATGAATTCCCGCCTTGATTGCAGCGCATTTACACAGCACTTCGGCATAGCCCGCCCGGATTGGCGCGCAGGCCTGACGCAGATTTTGAAAGAACTGGAGACAGCATGAAACGCAAAGGCATTATCCTTGCAGGCGGTTCCGGCACGCGACTGTGGCCGATCACCATGGGCGTCTCCAAACAACTGCTGCCTATCTATGACAAGCCAATGATCTATTATCCGCTGTCTGTGCTGATGCTGGGCGGCATTCGCGACATTGCCATCATCACCACGCCGGATGACCAAGTGCAGTTTCAGCGCCTGATGGGCGACGGCTCGCAATGGGGCCTGAACCTGACATGGATCGCACAGCCCTCGCCTGATGGTTTGGCGCAAGCCTATCTGCTGGCCGAAGATTTCCTCGCAGGTGCCCCCTCTGCGATGGTGCTGGGCGACAACATTTTCTTCGGCCACGGTCTACCCGAAATGCTAGATGCGGCTGATGCCCAAACCCACGGCGGCACGGTGTTCGGCTACCGCGTGTCAGACCCGGAACGTTACGGCGTGGTCGATTTTGATGCAGATGGCAACGTGCGCGCGATCATCGAAAAACCCGAAAAGCCGCCGTCAAACTTTGCCATCACGGGCCTCTATTACCTCGACGCCCGCGCGCCGGACCTTGCCCGCACTATCAAACCTTCCCCGCGCGGTGAATTGGAAATCGCCGACCTGCTGGAGATTTACCGTAAAGACGGCCACCTGAAGGTTGAACGTATGGGCCGGGGCTATGCCTGGCTGGATACCGGCACCCATGGCAGCCTGCTGGACGCCGGAAATTTCGTGCGCACGCTGGAAGCGCGGCAGGGTTTGCAAGTGGGCTGCCCCGACGAAATCGCGTTTTCCAAAGGCTGGATCGACGCCCCTGCCTTGGCCAAACGGGCCGAGATTTTCCGCAAGAATGACTACGGTCGCTACCTTGCCGGATTGCTGAAAGACTGACCCTTTGTTTCGATTTTGACGAAAGTTGGGAAAAGTGCAGAAAAGCACCTGCAGCGCAATCATGCCTATTTAATGAATAATTAAAGATTCCTCTGGCATTGTTTCCAAAACGTGCAAAATTAAATGTGGGACAAATGACAGGCGCAAAAAAATGGCCTGCACCACAAGGGGAATTGTTATGGCATTAGGGATCATGATCGCCGGGCTATTGGCAGCAGTACTTGGCACCACACTTGCCGTTGCTATGGGGCTCAATCTTAGCTCTGCACTGATGGTATATGGCATTTTTGGCGTCTGTGGCGGCATCTTGGCATGCCTTGCCAGCGTTCCAATGCTTCGCAGTCTTGGTCGTGCCCGTGCACCGCGCAACAGACCTTTGAGTTGATTATATAGATAAATCAACGTCTTAGTTTTCTATATCTGTAGTTGAATTCCGAATTCTAAGTGGCACCCTTGCCATTCCACGTTAGCGGACGACGTGAAACGCAGCTGGCGCCAAAAGATAGCATAGGCTGCCCGCCCGTCTGCGGCCAACCCGGTAAAATTCGGCGTTTCTCATGTGTAAACTGCGATCGCGTGGGGGTGTACGACGCGTCAACCGGTGTTTCCGGCGCAGGATTGCCGCCTTTTGCTGCGGTTACTTATTTGAAGGGATAACGCCCGGCCCTCTGCCGAATCGGCAAAGGTAGCTTTTTTACGCCGCTTCGGCAGGCCGCCGAATCGCGGCAGACGCCTCGATCACCAGCGATTTAAATCCTGATCCGCCACCATCCAGCAACACAAACAACTGCTTGCGCATGCGCGGTTCCCAAAAAGCGTTGATGTGATCAGCGACACCTTTCACGCCTTCGGTGTGCGGTTTGGACTCGAAAAAGGTGGCAATCTGATTGGCCATATAAATCATCTTGTCAGGCGACATGAACAGCCTCTTTCATTTCAATACGGGCAGTGTGGGTGAACACTTCAAACCGGTCGGCGCGGGCAAGGGCAATCAGGGTGATGCCACAGCTTTCGGCAAGCGTTACAGCGGCGACGGTGGGGGCAGAGACGGCAACCACCACCGGTACGCCCATAACGGCGCATTTCTGCACCAGATCAATCGACAGCCGCGATGTCAGCACCACCGCGCCCTTTGTGCAATCCTGATGCGTGCGCACCAAAAAACCCGCCAGTTTATCCAGCGCATTGTGCCGACCCACGTCTTCACAGATCGCGACCATTCCGTGATCCGGCGTCCAGAACCCGGCGGCATGTGCGGCGCGCGTCGCATCATGCAACGGCTGCCCGCCCGGCAACGCCGCGACCGCCGCCCGAACCTGCGTGGGCGTCAGATGCAAATTCGAGGCAGGCACAGGTGGCAAAGCCCGCATCGCTTCGGCCAAACTGTCAATTCCGCACAATCCGCACCCCACCGGCCCCGCCATGGTGCGCCGCCGATTGGCCAGCCGCGCCTCAGCCTGTGGGTGCAGCCAAACCTGCACATCAATGCCGCCCGTGGTTTCCACCACGGTAATACTGTCAATTTCAGCCTGCGTCGCGATGCCTTCGGTCAGCGCAAAGCCAAGCGCGAAATTTTCCAGATCGGCAGGCGTCGCCATCATCACCGCCTGCGTGGTGCCGTTGAAAGACAGCGCCACCGCCACTTCGGCAGGCAAACGCCGGTCCCCCGGCGCAGGCTCGCTCGGCCCGAAAGCCAGCCGAGGCACAGGGCGGCTTGCCTCCATCATTCGGCCGCGGGCAGGATCCGGCGCGCATAGGTGGCCTGCGCGTTATAATCCTGCTGCCAGTCGGTTGGCCCGTTCGATGGGCTAACCTGCACGGCTGTGACTTTGTATTCAGGACAGTTGGTTGCCCAATCCGAATAATCGGTCGTAATCACATTGGCCTGCGTGTCCGGGTGGTGGAACGTCGTATAAACCACGCCCGGTGATACACGATCCGTGATCTGCGCCCGCAAACTTGTATCACCAGAACGCGATGCCAGCCGCACCCAATCTTGGTCTTTCACGCCACGTACTTCGGCGTCATGTGGATGAATTTCCAGCACATCTTCGGCATGCCACACCACATTTGCGGTGCGCCGCGTTTGCGCGCCAACATTGTACTGCGACAATATCCTACCGGTTGTTAGTAAAAGAGGAAAGCGCGGGCCGGTCTTTTCATCCGTGGGTACATATTCGGTGACAATGAACTTGCCTTTGCCACGCACAAAGCCGTCGATATGCATAAGCGGCGTGCCTTCCGGGGCCTTTGCGTTGCAGGGCCATTGCACTGATCCCATGGTTTCTAGCAACTCATAGGACACGTTGGCAAACGACGGTGTCAGAATGGCGATTTCGTCCATAATCTGCGACGGATGGGTATAGGTCCAACCCGCACCCATGGCGTTGGCCAGCATTTGCGTCACTTCCCAATCGGCATGGCCATTGCGGGGTGCCATCACCTTGCGCACGCGGTTGATGCGGCGTTCAGCATTGGTGAAGGTGCCGTCCTTTTCCAGAAACGTCGATCCGGGCAAGAACACATGCGCGTAATTGGCGGTTTCGTTCAGAAACAGGTCATGCACAATCACGCAATCCATCGCGGCCAACCCAGCCGCCACGTGCTTGGTATCGGGGTCCGATTGCAGGATATCCTCGCCCTGAATGTAGATGCCACGGAAGGTGCCTTCGACCGCCGCGTCCAGCATGTTCGGAATGCGCAACCCCGGTTCGTTATCAATCTTCACGCCCCATAGGCTTTCGAACACGTCGCGCACGGCGTCGTTGCTGACATGGCGGTAGCCCGGCAATTCATGCGGGAACGACCCCATATCGCAAGACCCCTGCACATTATTCTGCCCGCGCAAGGGGTTAACGCCTACGCCGGGACGGCCGATGTTGCCCGTCAGCATCGCCAAGTTGGCAATCGCGATTACCGTGGTGGACCCTTGGGAATGTTCCGTCACACCAAGGCCGTAGTAAATCGCGCCATTGCCGCCCTTGGCAAACAGCCGTGCTGCGGCCCTGAGTTCCCCCGCATCCACGCCCGTCAGCAGTTGCATCGATTCCGGACTATGGCGCAAGTCGGATACGAATTCGGCGTAATCTTGGAATTCATCCCAATCGCAACGTTCCCGAATGAACGCCTCGTCATACAAGCCCTCGGTCACGATCACATGCGAAAGCGCGGTTACAACGGCCACGTTCGTGCCGGGGCGAAGCGGCAAGTGATGGCTGGCCTTCACATGCGGCCCGTCAACCAGATCAATCCGGCGCGGGTCGATCACAATCAGCTTGGCACCCTTGCGGATGCGCTTTTTCAGGCGCGAAGCGAACACCGGATGGCCATCGGTCGGGTTCGCGCCAATTACGATCACCACATCGGTATGTTCAACGGAATCAAAGTCTTGCGTACCAGCCGAGGTGCCGAATGTGGCCCCAAGACCATACCCTGTTGGGGAATGGCAGACGCGCGCACAAGTATCCGTATTATTGTTCATAAACACCGCGCGGGTCAGTTTCTGAACCAGATACGCCTCTTCATTGGTGCAACGCGACGATGTGATCACACCCACCGATTGCCGCCCGTGTTTTTCCTGAATCCCGCGCATTTTAGCGGCAGAAAACGCCATTGCCTCATCCCAGGACACTTCCTGCCAAGGATCATTGATGTTTTCGCGGATCATCGGGTTCAAAATACGATCGGTATGGCTGGCATATCCATAGGCAAACCGCCCCTTCACGCAGGAATGCCCCCGATTGGCTTTGCCGTGCTTGTAAGGCGTCATCCGAACCAGCTCATCACCGCGCATTTCGGCCTTGAAAGAACAGCCAACGCCGCAATAAGCGCAGGTTGTGATCACAGAATGTGACGGCGTGCCAATTTCGATGATCGACTTTTCTTGCAAGGTTGCCGTGGGGCAGGCCTGCACACAAGCGCCGCAGGAAACACAGTCAGACGCAAGCGCAGTATCGGTTTTCATCCCGAAGGAAACTCGGCTGTCAAAACCCCGCCCTTCGATGGTCAGCGCGAAGGTGCCTTGAACTTCCTCACAGGCCCTAACACACCGGGAACAAACGATACATTTCGCCGGATCATAGGTGAAATAGGGGTTTGAATCGTCTTTCGGCATCCATTGTTTGTTGACAATGCCACTGGAGTCTTTGGCCTTGAAATGGGTATCCACCGCCTCGTACCGCACATCGCGCAGGCCAACGGCCCCCGCCATATCCTGCAATTCACAGTCGCCATTGGCCGAACATGTCAGGCAATCCAGCGGGTGATCGCTGATATAAAGTTCCATCACGCCGCGCCGAAGCTGTTTCAGCTTGGCGTTCTGCGTATGAACCTGCAGCCCCGGTGCCACCGGCGTGGTGCAGCTTGCAGGCGTGCCATTGCGCCCTTCAATTTCCACCAGACACAACCGGCACGACCCGAACGCATCAACCGAATCCGTGGCGCACAGTTTCGGCACCTGAATGCCCGCTTCTGCCGCCGCCCGCATGATGCTGGTGCCTTCCGGCACCGTCACGTCAAAGCCGTCAATGGTCAAAGTGACCATTTGTTTTGATTTCGCCGCAGGTGTGCCGAAATCGCGGTCTGGAATGATGAAATCTTTCATTCGGCGGCTTCCTTTATTGGCATAAAATCATCAGGAAAATGCGTCAGCGCCGACATCACCGGATAGGGCGTAAAGCCCCCCAGCGCGCATAGAGAGCCTGATTTCATCGTGTTGCAAAGATCGGTCAGCAGCGGAATCGCAGCACTGTCGCCGCGCGCAATCCGGTCAATCGTTTCGGTCCCGCGCACAGCGCCAATCCGGCAGGGCGTACATTTGCCGCAGCTTTCGATCGCGCAAAATTCCATCGCGAAACGGGCTTGTTTCAGCATATCGGCGCTGTCATCAAACACCACGATTCCAGCATGTCCGATAAGGCCGTCTTTGCCTGCGTATTCCTCATACCCGAACGGCACATCGAACATCGCGCGTGGGAAATATGCGCCCAAAGGTCCGCCTACTTGAACTGCCTTCACAGGCCGCCCAGTTGCGCAACCCCCTGCAATATCGTCAATAAT
>JANOFE010000067.1:0-10526 GCA_031413495.1 Pseudorhodobacter sp.
CTAGGGGCGAATTGGGCGGGGCGCTTAATGCGCTGCCGCCCAGTTGGCACCCTGGCCTGCTTCCACAGTCAGCTTGACGGACAGCTTTACAGCCGGATCAGCCGCCCCTTCCATCACGTCGCGGGCAGCGGGAATCAGCGCATCTACTGCATCCTCGGCCACCTCAAACAGAAGTTCGTCATGCACTTGCAGCAGCATTTTGGCATCCAGCCCGGCAATGGCCGCAGGCATCCGGATCATCGCGCGGCGGATCACGTCGGCGGCGGTGCCTTGGATAGGCGCGTTGATGGCGGCGCGTTTTGCGAAACCGGCTTGCGGGCCCTTAGCATTGATCTCGGGTGTGTGAATCTTGCGGCCAAACAGGGTTTGCACGAAACCGTTTTCTTTGGCAAAGGCCACGGTATCGTTCATGTATTCCTTGATGCCGGGGAAGCGTTCAAAGTAGCGGTCGATGAACCCCTGCGCCTCGGCCCGCGGAATGCGCAGGTTGCGGGCAAGGCCAAAGCCGGAAATGCCGTAGATGACGCCGAAATTGATGGCCTTGGCCTGGCGGCGGATCATCGGGTCCATGCCTTCCAGAGGCACGTTGAACATTTCAGACGCGGTCATGGCGTGGATGTCCAAACCATCGCTGAACGCCTGTTTTAGCGCTGGAATATCGGCCACATGCGCCAGAATGCGCAGCTCGATCTGGCTGTAATCAAGGCTGACCAGAACCCGGCCTTTGGGGGCCACAAATGCCTCGCGGATGCGGCGGCCCTCTTCGCTGCGGATGGGTATGTTTTGCAGGTTCGGGTCGGTGGACGCCAATCGCCCGGTAACCGCCCCAGTGATGGAATAGCTGGTATGAACGCGGCCAGTTTCCGGGTTGATATGGTCTTGCAGCGCGTCGGTGTAGGTGGATTTCAGCTTTGCCAACTGCCGCCAGTCCAGCACCCGACCGGGCAGTTCATGTTCGGTCGCCAAGTCTTCCAGAATATCCGCACCGGTGGCATAGGCCCCAGTTTTGCCCTTTTCACCGCCGGGCAGCGACATCTTATCAAACAGAATTTCACCAAGCTGCTTGGGCGACCCGACGTTGAATTTCTCACCCGCAAGGGTATGAATCTCATCCTCCAGCCCCGCCATTTTCTGCGCGAATGCGTTGGACATGCGAGAAAGCGTATCGCGGTCCACTTGGATGCCCGCCATTTCCATCGCGGCCAAAACCGGCACAAGCGGGCGCTCCAGCGTCTCATAAACGGTGGTCACGCGCGCCTCGTGCAGCTTTGGCTTAAAGGTTTTCCAAAGCCGCAGGGTGACATCGGCATCCTCGGCCGCGTATTTCACCGCCTCAACTATTGGCACGCGGTCAAAGGTGGCTTGCGTTTTGCCGGACCCCAGAAGCGTCTTGATCGAGATCGGTGCGTGGCCAAGGTATTCTTCCGACAGCGCGTTCATGCCGTGCATGTGCAGGCCTGCATGCATGGCGTAAGACATCAGCATGGTATCGTCGATCGGGGCCACGGTGACGCCATGCCGCGCAAAGATTTTCGCGTCGTATTTCATGTTCTGGCCGATTTTCAGAATGGCGGCGTCTTCCAGAACGGGTTTCAGCAGCGCCAGCGCCAGTTCCAAAGGCATCTGGCCGGGGCTAAGATCGGTAGATCCAAACAGATCGCCACCGCCTTGTTTATGGCCCAACGGGATATAGCAGGCCTTTCCTGCCTCCACGCAAAGCGAAATTCCCACCAGTTCAGCGCGCATTTCATCAAGGCTGGTGGTTTCGGTATCAACGGCCACATGACCCCGATCGCGGATCACGGCGATCCAGCGGTTCAGGGCTTCGGCATCGCTGACGCATTCATAGGCAGAATGATCGAAGGGCAGGTCTGAGGCATGAAAATTATTCGTCCGAATAATTTTCGTACCTTCGGCCACAGGGGGGCCAGTTACCGCAGGTGTCGCCACCTTCAGACTTGTTGCTACCCGCTGCGTCAGGGTACGGAATTCCATCAGGTTCAGAAAGCCCAGCAAGGCATCGGCATCGGGCTGCGTGACCTCAAGGCTGTCCAGCGTGAAATCAATCGGCATGTCGCAATCCAGCGCCACCAGCCGCTTGGAAATGCGGATCAAGTCTGCATTGTCCACCAAAGCCTCGCGCCGTTTGGGTTGTGGAATTTCGCCCGCGCGGGCCAGCAAGGTTTCCAGATCACCGAATTCCTGAATAAGCAACGCGGCGGTTTTGATGCCAATGCCCGGCGCGCCTGGCACGTTATCAACCGAATCCCCGGCCAGCGATTGCACATCGACCACGCGGTTTGGCGCGACGCCGAATTTTTCAAACACCTCATCCGGGCCGATGCGTTTTTGCTTCATGGGGTCGAACATCTCAACCCCGTCACCGACCAACTGCATCAGGTCTTTGTCGGAGGAAATGATGGTCACAGAACCGCCCGCATCGCGCGCGCGGCAAGACAGGGTGGCGATGATGTCGTCGGCCTCATACCCCTCTGTCTCGATACAGGCGATATTGAAGGCGCGGGTGGCGTCGCGGGTCAGCGGGAATTGCGGGCGCAAATCTTCGGGCAATTCGGGGCGGTTGGCTTTGTAGGCGGGGTAAATGTCATTGCGGAAGGTTTTTGAGGAATGATCGAAAATCACCGCCACATGCGTTGGCGCATCGCCGGATTTGTTGCCTTCAAGATAGCGAAACAAGATGTTGCAAAACCCGGCAACCGCACCCACCGGCAGCCCATCGGATTTGCGGGTCAGCGGCGGCAGCGCGTGATAGGCGCGAAAGATATAGGCCGATCCGTCGATCAGATGCAGATGGTGGCCCTTGCCGAATGGTTCGGTCATTGCGGCGTTCCTTGTAATCGCTGGTACTTTGGGGAAGTATTCGCATGATCTTGGCCGTGCTGCCAGCCACCGAATTCATGCGGTGCTCTGAAAGGTGGCAATGCGGGAGTGGCGATGCGAAAATTTGGACGAGCGGGACTGGGATTTCTTGCAGGCTTTGTCGCAGGTGCGGCCATCACTTTGGGCGGTTGCATCGCCGCCGCATATCTTTTTGACATTTCACAGTTTGAGGGGGCCTATGCCATGGGGGTGGTTTTCGGCTGGATGCCGCTGGGCGGTGCCGCCGGTGGCATCATCGGGGCGATTTGGGCGATAGCCCGCCGCTAAATCTGCACCCCTTGATCAGTGGTCATCATGGGCATGGGCGCGGTCAATCTCATACCGCTTATCACAATACCCGCATTCCACCCAACCGCGATCCTCGGGAATGCTTAGCCAGACACGCGGATGACCAAGCGCGCCTTCGCCGCCATCACAGGCGACTTTCCATTTGGTCACGATCTCGGTTTCGGGGGCGGCGTTGGGCATTGGCGGGATTCCTTGGCGTAATGTTCAAACCAGCTTAGCAATTGGCGGGCAGGGGACAAGGGCCGCAGGCCTAGCTTCCCATCATCTCTGCCCGACCTTTTAGCGCGCCAAGCCAAGCTAACCCCTGCACCGTGCCCCTCGCGGGGCGGTATTCGGCGGCTAGCCAGCCCTTGTACCCACTGGCATCAAGATCACTGCAAAGCCCGGTCAGATCAAACCCGCCGCCACCCGGCTCGTTACGGCTGGCAAGCCCCGCGATTTGAATATGGTTCACCCGGTGTTTGTGTTTGGCCCAAACGGCATCTGCGTCGCCGTGCAGGCGGGCCGCGTGCCACAGATCAAACTGCAAACCCAGTTGCGGCAGGGCCAGATCGTCGATCAGCCGCCCCGCCTGATCAAAATCGTTCAGGAAATAGCCGGGCATATCCACCGGGTTCAGCGGTTCGATGCACAAAGCCAGATCAGGGGCCTGTGCCGCCGCCCATGCCAGATTGTCGGAATAGGTTTGTTCCGCGACCGGGCCGCGCGCAATACCCGCCATAATGTGCACTCGGGCAGCCCGCAGGCGTGTCGCCAGATCGGCGGCCTTCAGAAAACTGCTGCGAAACGCCTTTTCTGCCCCCGGCACTGCGGCATGGCCACGATCGCCCGCCGCCCAATCGCCCGGTGGCGCGTTGATCAAGGCAAGCGGAATGCCCTCCAGCGCTGCCTCCCAATCTTTCGCGGAATGATCATAGGGGAACAACACTTCAACCCCGTCAAAGCCCGCGTTATGCGCATGCCGGGGCCGCGACAGCATGGCCGCTTCGGTGAACATCATCGTCAGGTTGGCGGCAAAACGTGGCATCAGGAAAGCTCGGCCGATGGAATGATTGGAAAAAATGCACCATCCGACCAGAGGCCAAACCAATTGGCCCCGTCGTGCACTTTGTGTTGGCACAGATCAATCAGCCTATAAAAGGACTTGCGGTCGATAAGAGCCTCCAGATTGGCACGGATCAGAATATAGGGTGACGGCTCGCCCGTCACAGCATCACGCATAACCCGAAGCGGATTCGCCGGGCCAGCCACCGCTGTATCGCCGACTTGGGTGGTAAATGTCACGCGCTGGTTGTGGTCTGTGCCGACACTTTCCACATCAATCGCCAGAAATGGTGCGTCATCGACGGTGATCCCCACTTTTTCCACCGGGGTCACCAGATAATAGGCATCTCCCTCGCGGCGGATGATGGAGGAGAAAAGCTTTACCAAGCCCGGCCTGCCAATCGGGGTTCCCAGATAGAACCACGTCCCATCCCGCGCGATGCGCATGTCTATGTCGCCACAAAACGGTGGATTCCACAAATGCAGGGGCGGTGACCCCTTGCCCGTGGCCTTGCCCGCCGAGGCAAGCACAGATTCTGCCGTTGGTTTCACAATCATTTGTCCGCTTTGGCCTTTTGCCGTTTGTGCCGGGCGCTAAGTTTCGGTCTAATACGGTATATATCTGTTGAAGGAACATTGTCATGGCCGATACCGTCGCACTTGTAGCCGAGATAGAAACCCTTGGGAGTAGGCTGGCCGAGGCGAAAGCCAGCATCAACCGCCGTTTCATCGGGCAGGAGAAGGTGGTTGATCTGGTTTTGGGGGCCATGCTCTGCGGTGGTCATGCACTGCTTGTGGGCTTGCCGGGCCTTGGCAAGACACGGCTGGTCGATACCTTGTCCACCGTTATGGGCCTGAAAGGCAGTCGCATTCAGTTTACGCCGGATCTGATGCCAGCCGATATTTTGGGGTCCGAAGTCTTGGATACTGCCGCAGATGGCAGCCGTGCATTCCGGTTCATTGAAGGCCCGGTGTTTTGCCAGTTGCTGATGGCGGATGAGATCAACCGCGCCAGCCCCCGCACGCAATCGGCGCTGCTGCAGGCGATGCAGGAACGCGAGGTTACCATTGCGGGCCAGCACCGCCCGCTTGGCCGCCCGTTTCATGTGCTGGCTACGCAAAACCCGATTGAACAGGAAGGCACCTATCCGCTGCCCGAAGCACAGCTTGACCGGTTCCTGCTGCAAGTGGATGTCGACTATCCCGATCGCGCAACTGAACGCGATATTCTGATTGCCACCACTGGGGCGGAAGAAGCGTCGGTGCATCAGGTCTTCGCCGCCGATGAATTGTTGGCAGCACAGTCGGTGCTGCGGCGAATGCCGGTGGGCGATAAGGTGGTTGAGGCGATCCTTGATCTGGTCCGCGCTTGTCGTCCAGGTGAAATAGAAGGTGCGGCACTGGAGGGGATGCTAAGCTGGGGCCCCGGCCCGCGTGCGGCACAAGCGTTGATGCTTACCGTGCGGGCGCGGGCGTTGCTGGATGGCAGGCTTGCCCCATCAATTGCGGATGTGGCTGCCCTTGCGCGCCCAGCCCTGTCGCACCGCATGTCGCTATCCTTTGCCGCCCGTGCGCGCGGCGAAACGCTGCACGGCATCATAGACCGCGTGGCCACCCGCGTTTTGGGGCTGGATACGGCTGCATGACCCTGCTCGACGTCCCCCTTCGCCCACGCGCCGAGGCGCTGGGACAATCGCTGCCAGCGCTTTTGGCATCGGCGGAGCATTTGGCATCCACCGTCATGCTGGGGGAACATGGCCGCAGGCGGGCTGGCATGGGCGACGAATTCTGGCAGTACCGCCCTGCCCATGCGGGCGACCCGGCGCGCTTGATCGACTGGCGCAGATCGGCCCGGTCGGATGCGCATTTCGTGCGGGAACGCGAATGGCAGGCGGCGCAATCGGTTTCGCTATGGGTGGATGCGTCAAAATCCATGGGGTTTTCGGCGGATAAATCCCGCCCGCCAAAGGCAGATCGCGCAAGTCTTTTGGCCTTGGCATTGGCGGTTCTTCTGTTGCGCGGCGGGGAACGGGTTGGTCTTGCGGGCGATGCCGCACCGCCCCGATCAGGCCGCGCGCAACTGTTGCGGCTGTGCAATCTGTTGGAAAATGCCGAAGGGTCCGCTGACTATGGCCGCCCCGATGCGCAGGGATTGGTCTCGCATGGGCGTGCGGTGTTCTTGTCGGATTTTCTGGGCGATATCGCCGGGGTTGAGGATGGTTTGGCCCGTGCCGCCGATCAAGGCGTGCGCGGTGCGCTGATCCAAATCCTTGACCCTGCAGAGGAAGACTTTCCCTTTGATGGCCGCACGATTTTTCAATCCATGGGCGGCAGTCTGCGCCACGAGACGCTTCGGGCGGGTGATTTACGCACGCGCTATCTGGCGCGATTGGGGGAACGCAAAGACAAGTTGCAATCCTTGGCCCGCGCAACTGGGTGGCATTATCATTGCCACCACACCGGCGGCGGCGCATTGTCGGCCCTGCTGTGGGCCTACCGCGCGCTAGAGGACCGGCGCTGATGTTCATGCTTGGCCCCATCGGCTTTGTGACCCCGTGGCTGTTGCTGGGACTTATTGCGCTTCCCGTGCTGTGGCTGCTGTTGCGCGCTGTGCCGCCCGCGCCCATCAAGCGACTTTTCCCCGGTGTCGCATTGCTGCTGGGTCTGACGGACGAGACGACGGAAACCGATAAAACCCCGTGGTGGCTGCTGCTGTTGCGCATGCTGGCCGTCGCTGGGGCCATTGTCGCCTTTGCGGGCCCGGTGCTGAACCCGCAGCAACGCGAACCCGGCACCGGGCCCTTGCTGATCTTGCTTGATGGGTCTTGGGCCGATGCCCGCGATTGGCCGCGCCGGATAGACAGGGCGGCGGCGCTGATTGACGATGCAGGTCGGGCCGGGCGGCCGGTCGCGGTGGTGCGTCTGACCGACACACCAAACCGGCCCGCGTTTCAGGCGGCTGATAGCTTGGCCGGGCGGCTGGCGATTTTGACACCGCAAGCCTGGGCACCGGGCGATCTGGCGCTGTGGGCGGATAGTTTGCCTGAGGGCAATTTTGACAGTTTCTGGCTGTCTGATGGCCTTGCCCATGCGGGCCGCGATGCGCTGATTGCCGAATTGGATAGCCGTGGATTGGTGTCGGTGTTCCAAAGCCCACGCCCTGTTCTGGCCTTGCAACCCGCGAAATTTGAAGAAGGGGTGATCAAACTGTCCGCGCTGCGCCTGCCTGCGGGCGATGCTGTGACGGTCGACGTGTCGGCGCGTGGCCCCGATCCAGCGGGGATCGACCGCGAACTCGCGCGCCTGCCGCTTGCCTTTGCCCTTGGCGAGAGCCGTGCCGAGGCGGATCTGTCAATGCCGCCTGAACTGCGCAACCGGGTGACCCGATTTGAAATTGCCGGTATCCGGTCGGCGGGCGCTGTCAGCCTGACAGACGATAGCCTAAAACGGCGCAAAGTGGCGCTGATTTCCGGTGTGGGCAAAGACCGCGAGGCGTTGCAACTGCTGTCGCCCACGCATTACCTGCGTCAGGCGCTGGAACCTGTGGCTGATCTGATCGACGGGTCATTAGAGGACGTGATCCTTGCCAGCCCCGATGTGATCGTGCTGGCGGATGTGGCCCGCCTGACGCAAACCGAAACGGATGGCGTGCTGGATTGGCTGGACAAGGGCGGCCTTCTGTTACGCTTTGCCGGCCCCCGCCTTGCCGCCAGTGATCTGGGCCGTTTGACGGAAGACCCGCTGATGCCTGTGCGCCTGCGCGAAGGTGGGCGCACGGTCGGTGGTGCCATGAGCTGGGGGGAGCCGAAATCGCTGGCACCGTTCCCCGAAGGATCGCCGTTTCAGGGGCTTGCCGTGCCCGATGAGGTGACTGTGACGGCACAGGTATTGGCACAGCCCGATCCCGATCTGCCAGAACGGACCATCGCAGCACTGGCCGATGGCACACCGTTGGTCACGCGCAAGGACGTGGGGCAGGGGCAGGTGGTGCTGATGCATGTGACAGCCAATGCCGAATGGTCCAACCTGCCGCTGTCTGGCTTGTTTGTTCAAATGCTGGAACGGCTGGCGGTATCGACCCGCCCCTCGGCCCCCACGGCAGAGGATTTGGCGGGCCAAACTTTGGTGCCAGAAGTGGTGCTTGATGCATATGGGGAGGCGATGGACGCAGGTGAAGTGGCGGGCGTTGACGGTGCTGATTTGGCAGGTGCGCTGAAAACCGGCCCTGCGCCAGCATTGCCGCCGGGGTTATATGCCGGGGCGGATCGGCGGATCGCGTTGAATGTTATTACAAATGACACCACGCTGGCCGCCGCGATTTGGCCATCCGGCATTTTGATTGAAGGGTTGGAAGCGGCGCGCGAACAGGCATTGAAGGGTGCGTTTCTAACGGCGGCGCTGGCGTTTTTATTGGTCGATATCCTTGCGTCGCTTTGGCTTTCGGGGCGGCTTTCGGGCGCCATAGCACGCCGAACAGGTGCTGCCCTCGTGGTTGTAATGGTGGCAGGGCTACCAATCCCGGGGCAGGCGCAAGAGGGCGATGAGTTTGCAATTGCCGCGACGTCTGGCGTGGTTTTGGGCCATATCCTGACGGGTGACGCGGGTGTTGACGATATTGCACATGCTGGTCTGACAGGCCTGGGCGATCGCCTGTTTGAGCGCACTTCGGTAGAACCGCTTCCCCCCATGGCGATCAATCTTGAAACTGATGAATTGGCGTTTTTCCCCTTCCTGTACTGGCCGATTACTGCGAACCAGCCGCTGCCATCTGCTGCAGCTTACAGCAAACTGAACGCCTATCTGCGCACCGGGGGCATGATCGTGTTTGATACCCGCGACGGCGATATTGCGGGCTTTGGCGCGTCAACAGCAGAGGGGCGGCAATTGCAGACCTTGGCTGCGGCGTTGGATATACCGCCGATAGAACCGATCCCTCAGGATCACGTTCTCAGCCGCACATTTTATCTGTTGCAGGATTATCCGGGCCGCTTTGTCGGGCAATCCGTTTGGGTCGAGGCATCATCGCCAGACGCCGAACAGGCCGAGGGCATGCCGTTTCGAAACCTGAATGATGGCGTCACCCCCGTTGTCATTGGTGGTAATGATTGGGCGGCAGCTTGGGCGGTGGATAACCGCGGGGTGGCGATGTTCCCGGTCGGGCGCGGTTTTGCGGGCGAACGGCAACGCGAAATGGCCAATCGGTTTGGCGTCAACCTGATCATGCATGTGCTGACGGGTAACTACAAATCTGATCAGGTTCATGTGCCGGCCTTGCTGGAAAGGCTGGGCCAATGACGGATAGCCTGATCTTTGATCCGCTGTTGGCATGGCTATATTTGTGGGTGCTGGTTGCGTTTTCTTTGATCCTGTTGGTCTTGGCCCTTTGGCGCGGCCTTGCGGGCTGGTGGCTGCGCGGGTTAACGGCGGCGGTTTTGCTGACAGCGCTTGCCAACCCGGCGCTGCAGACGGAAGACCGCGCGCCGCTGGCCGACATCGTGATCGCCGTGGTGGATGACAGTGCCAGCCAAACCCTGTCCGATCGGGTAGATCAATCACAGGCTGCACTTGCCGCGGTTCAGGCCGAAATCGCCGCGATGGAAAATACTGAACTGCGCATTGTACGGGTGGGCGATGGCGCGGATGACGCAGGCAGTCTGGTCATGACAGCGCTGGCCGAGGCGCTTGCCGAAGAACCTCGCGCCCGTGTGGCAGGGGCGATTCTGATCACTGACGGCCAGGTGCACGACCTTGATCTTGCCCCCAGTATGCCCGCGCCTTTGCATGTGCTGCTGACGGGCCGGGAGGCTGATTGGGACCGCCGCCTGATCATCAAGAACGCCCCCGCCTTTGCGATATTAGGCGAAGAGATGATGCTGACCCTTCGCATCGAAAATCAAGGCAATGTCCCGGCTGATCAAACCGGCGATGTGGAAATCACCATTGCGGTGGATGCTGAGGAACCACAAACCTACCTTGTGCAAACTGGCGTTGATCTGGAATTGCCGGTTACACTACCGCATGGCGGCATGAATGTGCTGCAGTTTTCTGTGGCCTTTGCGGATGGCGAATTGACCGACCGCAACAATGCCGCCGTGGTACAGATCAACGGCGTGCGGGACCGGCTTCGCGTGTTGCTGGTATCGGGAGAGCCACATGCAGGCGAACGGGTTTGGCGCAACCTGTTGAAATCTGATCCATCCGTTGATCTTGTGCATTTCACCATTCTGCGGCCACCAGAAAAGCAAGATGGCATCCCGGTGGATGAACTGTCGCTGATCGCCTTTCCGACGCGA
>JANOFE010000068.1:0-58651 GCA_031413495.1 Pseudorhodobacter sp.
GCCCCGGCAATTGCCGAGCCGAATGCCGGTGGCGCAATCGGGTTTGCCACGTCCGATGATCTGATGACATGGACCCTGCGCCCGCCTGTTTTTGTCGGTGGATTTGGCCAAATGGAAGTGCCGCAGGTGTTCCGGGTCGGCAAACACTGGTACTGCCTCTTCTGCACATCTGGCCACCAATGGTCTGACGCCTACCGGGCATCGAACCCGCAAAGCCCTGTATCCGGCAACCACTACCTGATCGCCGATCATCCGCGCGGCCCCTGGCGCATCGCCCCCGGCGCGTTCCTTGATGGGTCGATGCCCTGCCGCCGCTATGCCGCCCGTATCCTGCAAACACCGGACGGCTTGCGCATCATGGGCTTTGCTGATGGCGGTCACGACCAATTCGGCGGCTACGTGATGGACCCCGAACCCGTGACAGTTGCTTCTGACGGGCTGCTGCATGTTACCCCCTTTGCTCAAGCTGCGGAGTAGACCAAATGGCTGCTATCACTCTGACTGGCCTAAAGAAAAGCTACGGCAACGCCCATGTCATCAAAGGCGTCGATATCACCATCGAAGATGGCGAGTTTTGCGTCTTTGTCGGCCCATCGGGCTGCGGAAAATCCACCTTGCTGCGAATGATCGCGGGGCTAGAAGATATATCCGGTGGCACCCTGAACATTGGCGGCAAAGTGGTGAACGACCTGCCGCCCAAAGATCGTGGCGTCGCTATGGTGTTCCAATCCTACGCCATCTTTCCCCACATGACAGTGCGCGAAAATGTGGCCTTTGGTCTAACCATCGCGGGCGACAGCAAGGAGGTGAAAGATGCCAAGGTAGCCGAAGCTGCCCGCATCTTGCAGATGGAGCATCTGATGGACCGCCGCCCGAGCCAGTTGTCTGGTGGCCAACGCCAGCGCGTCGCAATCGGCCGTGCCATTGTACGCAAACCGCAGGTGTTTTTGTTCGACGAACCGCTGTCCAACCTCGACGCCGCGCTGCGTATGGATATGCGCATGGAAATCGGCAAACTGCACAAAGCGCTGGGTGCGACCATGGTTTACGTGACACATGATCAGGTCGAGGCGATGACGTTGGCCGATAAGATTGTCGTGTTGAAAGACGGTCTAGTGCAGCAAATCGGCGCACCGATGGATCTTTATCACAACCCGGCCAATGAATTTGTCGCGGGCTTTCTTGGTGCGCCGTCGATGAATTTTCTGGATGTTGAAGTTGTGTCCGCCAACCGCAGTCACGCCATTGTTAAGAACGGCTCGCTTGATCCGGTTGAAGTGCCGATCCGTGTTGGCACGCCACAAACTGGCACCCGCGCCCGCCTTGGTATTCGTCCGCAATATCTGGTGCCAGCCGAGGACCAGATTCGCGGACAGTTGCATGGCAAAGTGATGTTGACCGAACGGCTTGGCTCTGAGACCGTGATGGAAGTGCAACTGCGCGATGGCACATCGTTGATCGCCGCCCTAACCAAAGACGCGGTGTTTTCAATTGGAACGCCTATGAACCTGGGCTTCGATCCGGCAATGACCCATCTTTTTGCAGGATAACGGGTGGGCAGAATGGAAAAACCACTGGGATCACTATGTCGGACAAGAAATTGGGTGAGGTACCCTTGCTGGAACCGACCTGAGCCTTGTTTTGCTTCCGGGTGGGGCAGTGCTTTTTAGGTGGCTTCAGGGCCCAGGTTGCTAGAATTTCAAGTCTCATTTTCGTGGCAAATTCCTAAGATCAGATATTTCCAAAGCTGGGATTGGGTCGGTTTATGTTGTAACCTTTTTTTCAGGTAGTTATTTGGCGGCGTGCATCGGCCAAAATCGTAAACAACAGTTCGTTCAGCAACTCGTCCTTAAGACGGCTGTTGACGCGTTCGTTGAAAGCCGTTCTGCATCAGTTTTTCCAGCGCAGCATAAGACCTTCGGTCCCGTTCCCCCATCCAAGCCGCCAAATCACGGACTGCACTTGTGAATCGTCGCGGCGCTGATCGCGTGCTTTCGTCATGCCTCTGCCGTCGGCGACCCTCTCATTTGATGCTACGGCATCCCGATAATCTGCGCTTTCTGGTACCCTGGTTGCTTCATTGTCTGTCTCCTCGCTTGTCCGCACTCTAACAAAAATTTGAACAGAATTAGGTGCTCGGGTCACAGCGACGGCTTGGTATCTTTTGCTCCGTCGCACCAGATGGGGAGATTCAGGCCGGTGCCAAATCGTTCTGCTCTGACAGGTGACCATGCCGGCCAAGGCTTGCGGCAGAGCTATGGTGCAGTCAGGGATAAGCACCCTTTATCCTTCTAAAACGAACGTTATCCCCCCCGACGCAAGTCTTTGTCAGGCTGGTGAAAGCGGCGGGAAACGTTATTCAAACTGGTCCGGTTCGGGACACTGGGGAACCTTAACGCAGGATGCTGCGTTGTACTGTCGAACCGTAAGGCCCGGATAAGCTTGATATCTTGCTTCACAGTCGCTGACTTCAGTGGAGGCAGAGCCAAATGGGTCGCACGTGTTTTACCATCACCCCACCCTGAACAGGAGCCTATCATGACCCATTTTAAATTCGGAAAAACACTGCCACTGGCCACAGCTTTGGCTGTCTCCCTTTGGGGCAGCGCAAGCTTTGCTGAAATGAGCAATTTCCAGCAACTGGAGCAACAAGTGATCAACAATCTGGCGACGGTCGGCATCAGTTCGGCAAAAGTTGGCATGCTGACCATGGCAGAAATCGGAACATTGTCTGCTATTTTGGATAGCACCGACAATGACACCGAAAAAGCCGCTGCTGCCACGAAACTGATCGAAACGGCCACGACAGAACCGACGCGCATGAAAAACAACGAAGGCACGATGCAGCTTGAGCAGCAGTTGATGGTGCAGCTTGCCAGCGCTGGTATCACCTTGCCCGAAGGCACAATGTTGAGCCCATCGCAAGTGGCGCGTCTGAACATCATCTTTACCGGTATGGATACAGACGAAGAAAAGAAGGCTTCTGCAGAAATTGTGATCGCAGAAGCGATGATTAAAGTGGTTCCAAGCGAAAATTCCGGCATGGATCAACTTGAAGAACAGTTGATCGGAAAACTTGCTTCGGTGGGGCTTGAAAAACCTCCGTTTGGCACTTTGACGATGGCGCAAGTGGCCTCTCTAAACGCAATATTTGATGGCCAAGACGCAGACAGCGACAAGAAAACTGCTGCAATGAAGATCTTAAATCTAAGCTGAACGCCAACAACAAAGGCGCGGGGACAGCACGTCGTCCCCGCGCCTGCCAGAGTGAGCCATGCTTAATTTATCTCTTTTTCCACGAGTTTGGCCAAGCCCAAGGTCAAGTTGGATATTTTTCGCAGGTACTGCCCAGACATGCCGCGTTATGTACCGGTTTCATTGCAAGCGGTGCTTGCCATCAAGGACACCGGGTATGGCGGCAATTCAGTGTAACTTGGTCAATCAGGATGGTTCGTCGACTATCAATTTAAGGATTGGACTGATTTTCCGAAAGTCGCTCTGCGCTCGACATCACGGTCTTCGCGGCTGCGTCGGTTCGGGTTTGGGGTGGTGATCCCAGTCCGCCAGCAAAATCCGCGCAGCGTCACCGGTCGGGTCTTCGTACTGCTTTGATTTCAGCGTCCAGACGAAAGCCCCTAGGCCAAGCGCGCCAAGGATCAGCGAAACCGGAATCAGCCAGAACAGGATATCCATCGCTATTTCATCCGCATGGCATTGAGTGAGACTGTGAGAGACGAAAGTGACATTGCAACCGCCGACATCAGCGGCGTCGCAAGGCCAACGAGTGCGAAGGGCACGACTATGATGTTATAGGCGATTGAAATCGCAAAATTTTGCCGCATCCTTTGCACGGCGATCCGGGCCAGACGTACAGCATCCGCAATCGGGGCCAAGTCAGTGCCCAACAGCACCATGTCAGATACCGTGCGTGCCGCGTCCAATGCTGAAGCAGGTGCGACCGAGACATGGGCCGCGGCAAGGGCTGCGGTATCATTCAATCCGTCACCGACCATAAGAACCAGCTTGCCCGCCGCGGTCAGTGCGGCGATCCGCGCGGCCTTTTCTATCGGGGTAAGGCGCGCCTCATGGTGCCGTATCCCTAGTCCTTCGGCAAGCGCCGCAACGGGGGCTTCAGCGTCGCCTGACATTACAATGACCTGCAATCCCAAAGATTGCAGTCCGGCCACGGCTTTTTCTGCACCGGGCCGCAGCCGGTCGCTGAATGGAAAGGTGACAGCCCGCGTGGATCCAATTTGTAGATGGGTTGCTGTCACATCGCAGGCCTTGACACCCAGCCAATCGGCCCGACCCAGCCGCACGTCTTGGCCCTGCCATACACCTCGGACGCCGTAACCGGGAACTTCGGCAAGCGCGCTGATGTGGGCCGGGGTGACACCGATTGCCAAGATCGCAGTGCTCAACGCACGCGCAAGTGGATGGCTGGTTCCATTGGCCAACCCCAAAGCAACCGCCAGGTCCATGGGATCATGCGTCGCCAGATCGGCCGCTTCGGGCGTGCCCAGTGTCAAAGTGCCGGTCTTGTCGAACACCACCACATCCGCACTGGCCAACCGTTCAAGTGCGGTGCTGCTTTTGATCAGCAGACCTTTGCGAAACAACCGACCACTGGCAGCCGTGACCACCGCTGGCACCGCCAGCCCCAATCCGCATGGGCAGGTGATGATCAGAACTGCGACCGCGATGTTGATCGCAAGCCGTGCATCGCCGGTAATCGCCAACCACGTAGCAAATGCACCAACCGACAGCAAATGCACGACTGGCACGTAAATCTGCGCGGCCCGGTCGGCCAGCGCGGTATAGCGGCCGCGAGCGGCCTCGGCCACAGCCACCAGATCGGCCATTTGGTGCAGTGAACTGTTCAGCGCCGCGTGGGACACACGCAGGGTCAAAGGCCCGGTCAGGTTCGTCTCACCCGCCGCAACCAGACTGCCGGGTCCAGCAAAGACCGGTGTTGTTTCGCCCGTCAGAATGGCGCGGTCCAACTCGCTTTGGCCAACTGTCACGACACCGTCGACCGGCATGCGCCCGCCCGGGTGCACCAACACCAGATCGCCGGGGGCAAGGTCGGCCACGTTTACGAGGTGCTGGCCGTTTGCGGTGATCTGCACGGCACGCGGCACTTCAAGCGCCGACAGAACCGCCGCTGCAGACCGTGCGGCAGCGCGGGTGCGGTGGTCCAGATACCGCCCGGCAAGCAGAAAAAATGTCAGTGTCACGGCAGCATCAAACCAGGCAATTTGGCCAGCTTGCAGCGTTTCAGAAAGGGAAACCACGGTCGCCAGCACGATTGCCACCGATATTGGCACATCCATGCCCAAGCGCCTTGCCCGCAAGGACGCCCATGCACTGCGAAAGAACGGCATCCCGCAAAAGGCCACAGTGGGCAGTGCGATGGCGGCGGAAATACTATGAAACAGGGCGCGCGCCGCATCGCCCGCACCAGACCAGACGGCGACCGACAACAGCATAACGTTCATCATCGAAAACCCGGCGATCGCTAACCGAAGCAGCAGGTCGCGGCCCAGAGCATCGGTCGCGGTTTCGGACAGGGCGGATGCGTCCATCTCATGCGCTTCATGGCCAATCCGGGCCAGCACCGCCACCAGATGAGCGGCAGTAAGGCCGGGGGCGGCAGCAATGCTGACACGTTTCAGGGTCAGGTTTACGCGGGCCGACTGCACGCCGGGCACAGCCTGCAGCCCAGCCTCGATTGTTCCAATGCAGGCTGCGCAGTGCACATTGGGCAGCGACAGCATCAGGCCAGTTGGGCCGGGTGGTACAGTTTTCACGGCAATTGGCACGGCTAGGCAACCCGGGCAGGCTGCGGGGCTGATGTGTTCTGCAACGCTCATTCTATGCCGGTCCTGGGGCCACGCCCCGCTTCACGGCGCCCCAAGCATGCCATGTTGCATGGCCCAACACCGGAAAAATCACAATCAGGCCCAGCAGCCCTGTACCCAGCGCCAGCGCAAACAGCACCGTGACAATCACCCCCCACAGCAGCACAGCCCCCCGGTTGTGCCAGACAAGGGCCAAGCTGCTGCCCATCGCCGTCAGTGCGTCGGTCTGCTGGTCCAGAAGCATTGGCACCGCGAACAGGCTGATGCCAAAGGCAAACGCCGCAAACAGCGCACCAACCGCTGACCCCGTCACCAAAATAGCCCAGCCTGTGGGCGTGCCGATCAGCATTGGCAACACATCGGCCAGCCCCGAAAAAGGCTGCACGCCCAGAAAAAGTGCATAGATGATCACTGCCGCGCGCATCCACAGCAGCATCAGCATCAACAAAAGAGCGCAGCATCAGCATCAACAAAAGAGCGCCGCTGAACAGCACCTGACCCCCGGCCTTGGGATGAACGAAAATCATAGTGGCAAGCGTCACAGGTTCGCCCGACGCCAATCTGCGGCTTTTCTCATAAAGACCAATCGCCAGCACCGGACCCGTTACCATGAACCCAGCCAAGGCGGGCAGCAGGATGAAATCCCAGCCCAGATAGAACAGGCCTGCGATAATACCAACGGATATGGCTGTCACCAGCAGCCCGTAGGCCAGACTGGGAACCGGGTTGGTCCAGGTATCGCGCCACCCGGCTGACAGCCAATCCAGTGCGGCACGACGCGGCAGATCGCGCACCCAGCCGGTCTGCACCCGCAGACGTGGTTCAACGGCGGGAATTCCGGTCATCGGTACTCTCCTATGCGGCAAAAGCCATGTATCGCGGCGATCAGCATGATGATTTTGCCGCTGTATCTGGTGTGGATACTTCGCCCAGTTTGGTATGGGCCACACAGTGCGGTTGCGAGGCGAAGGCGACATAGGCCAGGTGTGCGTTGGCAGCTAAAACAAACGCCACAAGCACTCCGACTGCCAGCCAGCCAAGCCGGGTCATTGCCCAAGGTCCAGCACATAAAGCGTCAATATCTTGCGGTCGATGTCTGACAGACGCGTTTCCCACGATGGCATCTGGCCCTGACGACCATTCCACAGCGTCGCACGAACGGATGCCGCATCACCGCCATAAAGCCAGATATCATCGGTAAGGTTCGGGGCCCCCATATCCTTCAGGCCCTTCGCATCCGCGCCGTGGCAGGATGCGCAATTGTCGGCAAACAGGGTTGCAGCTGCCAGATCGGGAACTGTGCCCGGAACAGACAGGCCGGTCACATAAGCCACCAGCGCTGCCACCTCGGCCCGGCCAAGAATTTCGTCATGCCCAAAGGCCAGCATTTGTGCGATGCGGCTGTCAGGGTGGGCGGAATTGATGCCAACGCGCAGCGTTTCGGCTATGATCTGTGGATCATCACCCCACAGCCAATCCGCATCGGTCAGGTTTGGGTATCCGGGGCCGCCGTCACCAACCGAGCCATGACAGGCCGCACAGTTGGTGCCAAACAGCGTGGCCCCGGTACCCTGCACAATTTTCATCAAAGCGGGGCTGGCCTGAATGGCACCGTAGGGCTGGCTTACGATTTGTGCGGTCCAATCACTGCGGTTCTGCGATGCGGCAGCAACAGCTGCGTTGACCGCAGTCTGCTGATCCCGCCCCAGCAGGCCCTTGCTATAAGTCGACCAGAGCGGAATCGCCGGGAGCAGGATGACCAAGATCAGGGCCACCACATGGGTGACAGTCATAAATCCCCAAACCGCGTGCGGCACCGGAGAGTTCAGTTCAGTGATACCGTTCCATTCATGGCCGGTGGTCAAATAACCGGAATGAGGGTCGCGCTCTGCTGGATGATGATCGGTCATGGCTGATGATCATCGTTGTCAAGAATGGCGCGGGCGGCGCGGTCAAATTTTGACTTATTGGCGGGCCAGAAGGCATAGACCACAACAGCAACCGACATCGCGATCAGGTAGAACAGGCCAAACGATTTCGACAGCCACAGGGCGGTTTCGTGGTCAATCATGGTGTCACCCCGGCGTTGGTATATGCCACATCCGTCAGCCGCCCCAGAACTTGCAAATAGGCCACCAGCGCGTCCATTTCCGTGGGGCCGCCTGCAGCACCATCAAAGGCGCTGATCATCGTGGCCTCGCCGTAGCGTTCCGCCACACCATCCGCGCGTGCACTGTCCGGGCTGGCCTGACCAACGGCATCGGCGGGGGCATTGGCAATCATGTCATCTGTGTAGGGCACGCCGAGCTTTTGCAATGCGGCCAGATGCAGGCCAAGATCATCAACCTGCAGATCAGTACGGGCCAGAAATGCGTAGGCGGGCATGATCGAGGTTGGCACCACGGCGCGCGGATTGATCAGATGTGCCGTATGCCAATCGTTTGAATATTTGTCGCCTATGCGGGCAAGGTCCGGCCCTGTGCGTTTCGATCCCCACAACATCGGATGGTCGTACTGGCTTTCCACCGCGCGGGAATAGGGGCCGTAGCGGTCCACCTCATCGGCAAGGGTGCGGATCATCTGGCTGTGGCAGGCATAACAGCCTTCACGGATGTAGATATTACGGCCCGCCAGTTCCAGCGGCGTGTAGACCCGCATATCGGGGGCATCCTCGACCGTTTGGTCGATGGTGAACAGCGGCACGATCTCGACAATACCGCCGATGGCCGAGGCGGCGATGATCGCCAGCACCAAGGCCACCGATTTGCGCTCCAACTTGTAATGCAGGCCAAACAACATCAGATCACCGCCAATTCTGCGGGTGCGTCCCCTATCCGCAGCGCCACAGGGGCGGTGCGGATTGTCATCCATATGTTATAGCAGCCAATGATCGCGCCGATGATAAACAGCAGGCCACCTATCGCGCGCGAGACATAGTAGGGCTGCATCGCTTCCATCGACTGGGTGAAACTGTAAGCCAGACTGCCCGCCTCGGTGGTGGTCCGCCACATCAACCCCTGAATGATGCCCGCATTCCACAGCGCCATAACGTAGATCACGGTTCCTGACAGGGCCAACCAGAAATGCCATTCAATCAGCCGGTTGGAATACATGGCCTCACGCCGCCACAACCACGGGACCGAGGCATAGATCGCCCCGAAGGTGATCATCGCGACCCAGCCAAGTGCGCCGGAATGAACATGGCCAACCGTCCAGTCAGTATAGTGCGACAAAGAATTGACCGGGCGGATTGCGAGGAACGACCCTTCAAACGTCGACAACCCGTAAAACACTGCCGCGATGAACATGAAGCGCAGGGTGGCATCGTCGCGCACTTTGCCCCATGCCCCGTTCAGTGTCATCAGCGCATTGCCTGCGGACGCCCAGCTTGGCACCAGCAACACAATCGAAAACGCCATTCCCAACGTCTGCACCCAATCGGGTAAGGCGGTGTAGAGCAAATGGTGCGAACCCACCCACATGTAAAAGAACACGATCCCCCAGAAGCTTAGGATCGAGGTCCGGTAGGAAAAAATCGGCCGCCCTGCCCGCTTGGGCAAATAGTAGTACAGCATCCCCAAAAAACCCGAGGTCAGAAAAAATGCCACCGCATTATGGCCGTACCACCATTGCACCATGGCATCCTGCACCCCTGCAAAAGCGGAATAGCTTTTGGCACTGCCCCATGAGACGGGAAGGCTGAAGGCATTAACGATGTGCAGAACCGCCATCACCAGAATGAAAGCAAGGTAATACCAGTTCGACACATAGATGTGGGGTTCGCGACGCCGGGCCAAGGTGCGGATATAGATGCTGAAATAGGTGACCCAAACCACCACCAGCCATATATCCAGATACCATTCCGGCTCTGCATATTCCTTGGACTGGGTGATCCCCTGCAAATACCCGGCGGCTGCCAGCACACAAAACAAATTGAACCCCAACAGCACAAACAAGGGGCTGAACTGATCACAAAGCCGCGCATGCGAGGTGCGTTGCAGTACATAGTACGACGTCGCAATCAGTGCATTGCCGCCAAAGCCAAAGATCACCCCGCTGGTATGAACCGGGCGCAAGCGGCCAAAGCTGGCCCAGGGGGCATCAAATGTCATGTCTGGGAAAACCAGTAACCACGCCACCCAATCACCAACGCTCATCCCCACGACCGCCCACCCCATCGCAAGCAGAATACCCAATTTGCTTGGGGTGTCGTAATACTGAGCCAACCTGTCTGCGCCCGGTATTGGATCATCCAGTTGGCTGACCACCCAGAATACGCCTGCCAGTCCCGCGATGAGTATGATCCAGCCCTGGCCACCCAACGGGTCGCCTCTTCCTGCCGCCGCAAAAAACAGCCCAATCAGCGTGAGTAATACCATAACAATCAGGGCCAGCCAGCGCTCGGACTTGGTCAGTTCTGCTATCATAGCGTCGCTCCGTTTAGTGCAATGACGCGGGCCGCATCGGCGTCCCGTTGATGGTCTTCAATGCCGATCGACAGACTTTGCGCAATACGCTCGGCGCGGTCGATGAATTGCGCCTGCGCCTCCGGGGGACACAAATCTTGCACAGTTTCGCGGAATAGGGCCAGCCAGCGGGAAAAATGGATGGCAGTCACAGGCATATTCCTGTGCATTGCCATTGGATTGCCGTGGTATCGCCCGGACATGATAGTGACCGACGACCAAAACTCAACCATCTTGCGCAGATGTGGTTCCCAGTCCGTGATACGTTTCTTAAAAATAGGTGCCAGTAGTGGATCGGCCTGAATGCGGCCATAAAAGCCGCGCACCACGCGGTCGATCAGCTGGTCGGTAATACCGGTTCTCAAAGTGATTTCCGCAATGGTTTGGGCGCGCCGTTCAGAGAGGGAAATATCTAATGTCATCGCTGCAAACCTTAATTGGTATTAATTCTACCACTTTACGATGCGTGAACTAGTATTACAAATGCGCATTCTGTCACAGGCAAGGGCCCCCTTATGCGACTGACCAGCTTTACCGATTATGGACTGCGTGTGCTGATGCGGCTGGCGGGTGCACCAGAGCAACTGATCACCACAGACCAGATTGCTACCGAATTTTGCATCTCACGCAATCACTTGACCAAGGTGGTGCAAGATCTGGTGCATCACGGCTATGTCATAACGCAGCGGGGCAAGGGCGGTGGCATACGATTGGCGAAGCCTGCGCAAGATATCCGTCTGGGTGACGTGGTGCGTAATCTGGGGCAGGACGGCGCACTTGTCGAATGTTTCCGCGCCGATGGTGGCGCTTGCGTTCTGACGCCGCTGTGCGGCTTAAAGCACCGACTGGCCGCCGCACGTGAGGCGTTTCTTGATACGTTGAATACCAACACTTTGGCCGATTGCGCCTATCCGAAGGGGGTCATGTGAACATCGTCAGCTTCGAAGGCGGCATGGTGCAGGTGGATGCGGCAGTGGTGGCCGAAGGGCTGCGGCTGACCCCCGAGGCGTTGCGCACGGCCTTGCAGGGCGGCACTGTCACCAGCCGCTGCGAGGCCGGGGTCGGTGACGATGCAGGGCGGTTTCGCATCACGTTTTTTTCGGCAAACCGGCGGATGCGGTTAATCGTAAGCGCGGACGGCACAGTTTTGCAAAAAACCACCGCCGATTATACCAGGCGATCGGCCCCCTGACCGCGTCAGGCTGCGGCCCCTGTCAACAAGGCCAGTCGATGCGGTTGGGTGACGGTGATCTTGCGCCGCTCGCTGGCGACGATACCGTCTTTTTCCCAAGCGCTCAGCAGCCGACTAACGGTGTGCAATGTTGTACCGGTCATCTCGGATATGTTTTGCCGGGTGATCGGAAAATCAATCTCTATCCCGACATCCACTTTGCGGCCGTTTTGCGTGATCAATCGCAACATGGCAGATGCCACCCGCTGCTCGACCTGTTCGGTTGCAAGTTCCATCATCCGCATCGTCATTTCCCCCATGCGATTGCCAACCACTTTGTACGTCTCGGTTGCAAACCCGTCATAGGTTGCGGTGAAATCAGCCCAAAGAGCATTGGGCCAAGATAAGGTCAGACATTCGCCTGCCGTCATTGCAGCGGCCGGATAGGTCAGATGCCCCAAAGCAGCGCCGATCCCGAACAATTGGCCGGAAGAAATGTGCAACACGATGATCTGATCACCCCCGGCGGTGGTCCGCACCACGCGGATATGTCCGTCCAGCAACAGATAAAACCGATCAACCGGCGCGCCTTCCGTAAAAACTGCACTCCCCGCGTCAAAGCGGCGTGGCTGAGCAAGATCTAAGATGGTTCTGATTTGCGGGCGCGTCAGGCGGCGAAACGGCGGAACATCGGACAGCAGGCTTTCATCCAGTTTTTTCATGCCCAATGTCCCAAGGTTGATCCAGCGCAATATGCCTACCCAATACTTAGCGTAGGGACATTGGCAAGACCAACACTTCCCGAAAGGAAAATAGATGCTCAAGACCCTGATCGCCGCAAGCTTGGCAAGCCTTTTTACGACACAGATCGCTGCAGCCGAAACTTTTGAAGTCCTAATGCTGAACAAGGGAGCCGAGGGGGCGATGGTGTTTGAACCTGCATTCGTCAAGGCCGCCGTCGGCGATACAATCAATTTTGTCGCGACGGACAAAGGCCATAACGTCGAATCCATTGAAGGGATGCTGCCTGAGGGTGTGACGCCGGTGAAAAGCAAAATGGGCGAAGACTTTGCTCTAACAGTTGCGAATGAAGGTGTTTTCGGGCTTAAATGCACGCCGCATTTTGCAATGGGTATGGTTGCGCTTATTCAGGTGGGAGCGCCCATCAATATGGAGACCGCATCCTCAGTAGTGTTGAAAGGCAAGGCGAAAACCCGGTTCGAGCCGCTGTTTGCGCAGATCGTACAATAACCCCAAACCGGCGACATGGCACAGGGCGGCCCCAGAAATGGGCCCGCCTTTTTGAATGTCAGCTGGCTTTTGCATCGCGCACCAATCGAAACCCCAGAAAATCCGGCGGCACGCCTGCCCCGCATCCACCTGACCGGGCATCTCGGATAAAGTCGATCACATAGGCCCGATGTTTGCCCTGCACGGCCCGAACGCCGCAATAGTCTGATTGAATGGTAACAGCCGTCCCATCAGCGCGCAAAGTGCCACTTTGAAAGCAGGTTTTGGTCCATTCCCAGACATTTCCGCCGATGTCTGCCACCCCCAGATCATTCAGCCCAAAATGACCTTGCGGATAGGTCGCAAAATCTGCCTCCCCGCGTGCCGCCGCTTCGCGTCGATAAGATGCCAGCCAGCGCTGCGATGGGTCAGCGCCTTTTGCGTCAATTTGCAGCGGGTCATCCGCGTTTCTATTCCCGGCAATTCGCATCCATTCGGTGTCAGTCGGTAACCGCCATTGTTGCCCGGTCTTATCCGAAAGCCACCGGGCATAAGCGGTTGCATCAAATAAATTCACCCCCGTCTGGGATTGGTTGGAGGAGCCTTTTGTTGCGATTGCAGGACAGGCACCGTCAGCGATGCACCGGGCATAGTCAGCCTCGCTGACGTGATACTTCATGATATCCAGCGCCGGTGCAGCAATATGTTGCACCGGCGCATCAACGATCGTCGTGCCAACGCGGTACTCGCCCGCCGGACGATAGGTAAAAGGACCATCAACCAGATGCACCAGTTCCGGCATGAAAGCTGCGGGATGGGGTGACGGACGCAGGACCATCACCGCAACAGTGATGGCCAACAGCGCAGCCGACAAAGGAAATGCTATTCGGGTCATACCTGTGCCCTTGTCAGATGTTGTCGCATATCCTTGGTCCGCATCCGTTGCCTGCTATGGCAGGGCCGATGCCCCTTCATGCAGCGCATCATATGCGACCGGGGCCACCAGCTGTTCCATCAAGTCATTGTTCCAATCGCCGCTGACCAACACATGTGCGGTAGCACCTTTGTTCACGGCCTCGATCAGATTGTGGTTCACGTAGGCGTAAACACCCGGTTGCAAGAACGTATAAAGTGCCGCACCTGCCGACCCGCCGCGCACAAACCATGTTTCCAGATCACGCTGGGGCGGGTTATTGAATTTGCCAGCTTCCCAAACCAGATCGCCATGCCCACCGATCAAGTGTGGACGGGTGTCGCGGTTGGCTTGGGAATGAACGAAAAGCACCGTCTCGCCCTGATCGGCGGTCAGCGCATTGTCACCCGTCAGCGCCCCAACCTTGCCATTGAACACGACATGCGACGGGATCAAGCCGTTCATCACAGCCAAGGTATCTTCGTAGCTTTCCCCGGCATCGGCGTAACGCAAGTAAGCGCCATCAGCATCCTTCGGAATGTAGAAATCATTCTCGCCGATATAGTAGATGCGGTCATAGCTGACGCTTTGCCCCAGATGATCTTTCAGGCCGTCGCGCGGCAGCACCATGATGCAACCCGACATGCCAGACACCACATGCCATGGGATCATCGGGCCACCGGGTGCGCAGTGATAAACAAACACACCAGGGCGGGTTGCTTTGAAGCGAAGCACCGTCTTTTCGCCGGGGTTCACCAGGGTCAATGCCCCGCCGCCAAGACCACCAGTTGCGGCGTGAAAGTCGATATTATGCTGGAACATGTTTTCGGGCGGATTGAACAGTGTCAATTCGACATAATCCCCCTCATGCACAACCATCATCGGGCCCGGAACGGACCCATTGAACGTCATCGCCTGCAGATAGGCATCCCCGTCAACCTGAATTTCTTTCTCAACGATTTTCATCTCAAAGACCACGACCGATGGGCCCACAGACGCCACCTGCTCATGGGGGTGAACCATCGGTGGCACCTGAAGTTTGACCTCGCGGCGCGGTAGGGTTGTCAGATCAACCGAAGGCGCGCCAGCGGTAACAATTTCTTCCTGAGCAGCAGCTGTTCTGATCACATAGGGTGCGGCAGCGACTATGGCAGCGCCCATCAGGGCAGCGCGGCGGGTAAACATCAATATCTCCTTTGAACAACAGGCAGTTTCAAAGGACGAATAGACGTATTCGACAAGGTCAACTTTGTCCTAGATCAAACTGCGCAAACAATCGCGGGGTAGGTCTGCGCCTGTAAGTACGTCGTGCACTGTTGCCCTTTATTCGGGCCAACGGCCGCCTCCATCTGGCTTGCAGCAAAGACGTTTCCGGCATCAGCGGCGGTGAGGTTAACGGCCGTTAAGTCGGCTTGGGTAAGACCGTTCTTCTTAGCAGTACGTTCAGGAAAAACTGCTAAACTATGTCCTGTTTAAAAGCCGTCTCAGAAAAGCGCAGAGTTTGGTTTGATACTTCGGTTTTTCAGGTGTTTGAAAACAGCTGGTTTTGCCGTGGCACGATCAGAATGGCGCGAAAATCATTAACGTTGGTCAAGGTTGGGCCAGTGACCACCTGATCCCCGATCGCCGCAAAAAAGCCGTGCGCGTCATTTGACGCAAGTGCCGCCACCGGATCGACGCCCCGGCTTTTGGCCTTGCCAAGCGTGTCTGGGCTGATCACCGCACCCGCCACTTCTGCCGCACCGTCCACCCCGTCAGTATCACAGGCGATGGCGTGAATTCCGGGGGTTCCCTGCAGTGCAACAGCCAGTGCAAGACAGAACTCTGCGTTCGGGCCACCGATGCCGCTGCCGCGCCGCGTTACGGTCAATTCGCCGCCCGATAACAGCAAGACTGGCTTATCACTCGGCGATAAATCTTTAGCGACCTGCATAGCAAGTGCTGCTTGCGCTTTGGCAACCTCGCGCGATTCCCCTTCAAGCGCGTCGCCTAGGAAACGCACATCGCACCCAGCCCTGGTCGCAGCATCGGCGGCGGCGGCCAAAGATTGCGCGGGCGCCGCATAAATCCGGTTCTCGACCCGAGACAACCGCGCATCCCCCGGATCAATAACCCCGGACCGGCCCTGAAGGGTTGACCTGACACTGTCCGGCACCGCCACCTGCCAGCGATCGAGAACGGCCCGCGCATCGGCGGGTGTTGTGGCATCACCCACGGTCGGCCCCGACCCGATAAAGGCCGGATCGTCGCCCGGCACATCGGAAATCATCAGACACAGCATCTGCGCCGGATGCGCAGCAGCGGCAAGTTGCCCGCCCTTTACGCGGCTTAGGTGCTTGCGTACCGTGTTCATCGCGCTGATGGGTGCGCCGGACGCAAGCAGGGCGGCGTTCACTGCCTGCTTTTGCGCCAATGTCACGCCATCCGCCGGGGCGACCAACAGGGCTGACGCGCCGCCCGAAATCAGCGCCAACACGAAATCCTGCGGGCCAAGTCCGCTGATCAGGTTTAGCATGCGCGCGGTTGCCACCTGCCCTGCCAAATCGGGCACCGGATGCGCCGCCTCAACAATTTCGATCCCCCGGCAAACACGACCATAGCCATAGCGGGTGATCACCAGCCCCTCGCAGGGGCCCCATGCCGCCTCCACCGCCTCGGCCATCCGGGCGCTTGCCTTGCCAGCCCCGATGACAATAACCCGCCCTGCAGGCTTGGGCGGCAGATGCAGCGCCAAAGACCGCATCGGATCGGCCACTTCAACGGCCCGGTCAAACAACGCGCGCAACAGCGCCTCCGGAGAGGTCATTCCACCGCACTCGACGCTCGGATCACCAGTTCAATCGCGGTGCGTGTCTCGGCTGCCGGATGCACGCCGTCCTCCAGCCAGTTCAGCAAGGTGGCAGCGATGCCATCCCCAAAGCCCGCAATGTTGCAACGCACCGATGACAGCGCGGGGTAGACCTGTGCGCAGTCCTCGATGTCATCAAATCCCACAACGCGCAGACCCGGCCCGACGGTGCGGCCAAGTTCGGCAAAACCACTCAGCAGCCCTAAAGCGACAAGGTCGTTGAAACAAATCGCCGCATCAACGGGGCGGTGCAGGCGGTTGATGGTCTGTGCCGCTTCGCGCCCAAAGGCGCGGCTGGCACGGCCCGGGATCACAAGGGGCACATGCCCCGCCGCGGTCACCGCCGCCAGATACCCCGACATCCGTTCCTGCGCCACACCGCGCCCCGCCACACCACCGACAAAGGCGATGGTGCGCGCACCAGATGCCAGCAGATGATCTGCCGCAAGCCTGCTGCCGGTAGGATAGTCGGGTGCCGCAAAGGGGAAAAGATCGGTCCTAGCATCGACCTTTCGCAGAACTTGCATGGTGGGGATGCCAGCCCGCGCCAACCTCTCAAACGTTGCCCCCTCGTCACCATAACAGGGGGATATCACCAGCGCGGATACCCCATGTTCAATCATGGCACCCACCACCTGGACCTGCACGGCGGGGTCTTCGTCTGTGTTGGCAACGACGGTCGCATAGCCCCGCGCCGACAACGCCATCTGCACCGAGGTGGCAAATTCGGTAAAAAACGGGTTGCGCAGATCGTTGATCACCAACCCGATCAGCCCGGTGTTCGATGACCGCATGTTGGCCGCAGCCCGGTTATAAACATAGCCAATATCAAGCATCGCTTTTTGCACATGGCCGCGCGTTTCGGCTTTGACCAGCGGGCTGTCCTGCAACACCAGACTGACGGTGGATTTCGACACACCTGCCGCCTGTGCCACGTCGATGATCGTCGGTCTGCGGTTCATGCGCCACCCTTTTGCCCTACCCGATGCCGTGCAGCGCCAGCAGGGTTTTCATCCGCGCCGTTGCCAGATCTGGGTCCACCAACAGCCGGGCCTGATCGGCCAGACGGAAGACTTGGCCATAATGCGTGATATCGCGGGACGATTGAAAGCCCGCAGGCATGATGAAATGCGATTGCTGGCCGTTCAGCCACGCTAAAAAGGCAATGCCCGCCTTGTAGAACCGGGTGGGGGCTGCAAATATCTCGCGGCTTAGCGGCACTGTCGGGGCAAGTAGCGCGTTATATGTGGCCGGGTCACCCAACGCCAACGCCTCCAACGCCTGCGCCGCCGCCGGAGCGATCGCCGCAAAGATACCCAGAAGCGCATGCGAATAGTGCGCGCGGTCGCCTGCGATCAACGGCGCATAGTTGAAATCATCACCAGTATAAAGCCGGACCCCTGCAGGCAGTCGGGCGCGAAACGCCACTTCGTGTGCCTCGTCCAGCAGGGATATCTTGATGCCGTCCACGGCAGCCGGGTTTTCGGCAATCAACGACAGCACGAAATCCGATGCCCGCGCCACATCCGTGCTGCCCCAATATCCGGCAAGGGCGGGATCAAACATATCGCCCAGCCAGTGCAGGATCACCGGATCTTTCGCGCCATCAATCAAGCGGCGGTAGACCGCACGGTAAACATCTTCATCCGCGCCAATCGCCGTGAACGCGCGGCTGGCCATCAGGATCAGCTGGCCACCTGTGGCCTCAATCGCTTCGGCCTGATGGGCGTAGGCGGCATAGATGGCATCCGCATCTTGCATGTCCGCCAATGGCACATGATCGGTTCCGGCCCCGCAAGCCACGCGCGGCTTTGATGGGTGCAGCTTGGCCGCCGCCATTGTGCGCTGGATCAATTCTAGTGCCGTGGGCCAATCCACCCCCATGCCGCGCTGTGCGGTATCCATCGCCTCGGCCAGATGCAGGCCCTGATCCCACAGACCTTGCCGAAAGCGCAGGGTCGTGTCCCAATCTACCGCAGCACGGCTGTCCCACGGGCTGCGTTCGCGCAGGGGGTCCGACACCACATGCGCCGCCGCAAAGGCCGTGCGTGTCAAGGCCACACGGGGGCTGCGCGGCGTTAGGGGCGTGCCTGTCAAACGATAAGGTTTCAGCTTGGCATCGGGGGTGGGCAGCATCAGCATGCGCAAGATCACTTCTGTTAAATTGTAACGGCCAAATCAAAGACGAGGATGCCATCGATGCCACCGACCGCTGCGGCAACAAGGGCAGCGCCAACACGTTTATGATCTGGGTGATTTTGATAGGCATCCAGCGCGGCCCAGCTTGCAAAATCCACCACGAACCCGTGCATATAGCCGCGCTCCATCATTTCCGGGCTTTCGCTGCGCCCGCATGTGATCGTCAAGACCCCCGGCAGCACCGCGTTGATCGCCTGCAAGTCTGCAAATATCGCCGCAATTACGGCCTCGGTTACATTTTCCCGAAACCGCACCAAAACGATATGCCTGATCATTGTCTCACCCATGTTTGGCCCGGATCATATCCGCCGCCTTTTCTGCAATCATGATTGTGGGGGCATTGGTGTTCGATGATACCACCGTCGGCATCACCGATGCATCAGCCACCCGCAGCCCATCGATCCCGTTAAAGCGCAATTCCGGGTCTACCACGGCGGCACTATCCGCCCCCATCCGGCAGGTGCCAGCTGGGTGATGATCGGTCTTGGCATGACGGCAAGCATAATCAAAATAGTCCTGATCGCTTTGCACAGCAGGCCCCGGCAGACGTTCCGCCAGCACATAGGGTTTAAGGGCGGCTTGCCCCATGATCTCGCGCGCCAATTTCAATCCCCGGATCGACATCTCGCGGTCGTAAGGATCGGCCCAATAGTTCGGGTCGATCAATGGGGCAGCCATCGGGTCCGCTGACGCCAGCCGCACCGTGCCGCGCGACCGAGGCCGCAGATAGGCGCTGTTCAGGGTGACGCCGCCCTGCGGCATGGCGGTCACCCCCGCCTCAATCCCCGACCCAAGGCCCAGATGAAACTGAATATCCGGGCTGCGCGCATCGGGATCGGCATACCAGAAGCCGCCCGTTTCAAACAAACTGCTCGCCACCGGCCCCCGCCGTGTCAGCAGATATTGCAGGCCTGCAAGTGCAGACAGGTGCGGCTTGGCAAAGCGGTCATAGGTATGCGGCCCGGTGCATTCGGCAATCACGAACAGATCGAGATGATCTTGCAGGTTTGCGCCCACCCCCGGTTGATCACAGACAACCGGAATGCCAAGCCGTGCCAGATCATCGGCAGGGCCAATGCCCGACAGTTGCAACAACCGGGGCGAGCCAATCGCGCCCGATGACAAGATCACTTCCGTGCCTGCGCGCACTATGCCGCTGGGCAGTTCCACACCAACGGCGCGGCCGTTTTCGACAACAATGCGCTGCACCTGCGCGCCGGTTTGCACGGTCAGGTTGCCGCGACCCCGTGCCGGATAAAGATAGGCAACAGAGGTAGACGACCGCCGATAATTGCGCTGCGTCAGTTGGTAATACCCCACGCCATCCTGTGCTGCACCCGTCATATCCAGGTTGCGCGGGATGCCCATTTCAGCAGCGGCAGCAAAATATGCCTCGCAGATTGGCAAGGGAGCGCGGGGTTGAGACACCCCCAACGGCCCGCCCTTGCCGTGATAGCGATTGTCGTAAGTGTCGTTGTCTTCGGCTTTGCGAAAATAGGGCAACACGTCCTCATAAGACCAGCCCGCACATCCCATCTGCCGCCATTCATCATAATCCAGCGCATTGCCACGTGTGTAAATCTGCGCGTTGATGGATGACCCGCCCCCAATCACCCGCGCTTGGGTGTAGTTGATCGTCATGCCGTTCATGTGGCGTTGCGGCACCGTGCGCCAACCCCATGATCCCAAACCCTTTGTCATCTTGGCAAAACCTGCGGGCAGGTGGAAAAATGGATGCCAATCGCGGCCCCCCGCCTCTAGCAGCAGCACAGTTGCCGATGGGTTTTCCGACAGCCTGGCAGCCAGAACAGCCCCCGCCGACCCGCCGCCGATGATGATAAAATCATAGTCCATGCTTACAGCCGCGCGATGGACAAGCCACCGTCCACCGGAATGACCGCCCCGGTCGCAAAGGCCATCTGACCCAACGCAATTGGCACCATCACCTGCCCAATATCCGCAGGCTGGCCCCAACGCGCGGCGGGTACCAAACCACCTTCGATACGGGCGGTATATTTATCTGTGACCCCCGCCGTCATTTCCGTGGCAATAATACCCGGGCGCAGTTCAAACACACCAATCCCCAGCGGTGCCATCCGCACCGCAAACAGTTGCGCCATCATCGCGGCGGCGGCCTTTGATACACAATATTCCGCACGTTCAATCGACACCATGCTGGCACTGACGGATGTGACAAAAGTGATCGACCGATAATCCTTTGCGGGCCGCTCTTGCATGCGCCGCGCCACCGCCTGCGCCAAAAAGAATGCGCCGCGCAGGTTGATATCCATCACCGCGTCGAAATTTTCAGGGATGATATCCAGCATGTCGCCGCGCAGTTTTGCCGGAACACCGGCGTTGGACACCAGCGTTGTGATCGGCCCCAGTTCCCCCTCGACCGCATTCAGCAGGTTAGGAACATGCGTTATGTCCTTCACATCATGCTGAAAATAGCGTGCCGCATCGCCCAATTCGCGCAACGCATTTTGCACAGCTGGCGTATCCGCACCCGACCGGGATGCCAGCGCCACCCGAAACCCCGAGGTGATAAGCGCCCTTGCAATGCCAAGGCCAATGCCTTGTTGGCCCCCGGTTATCAACGCGACTTTGGTCATGCGGCAAACTCCGTCTTTGCGATGTGATCGGCGGCACGCAGGCCAAGTGCGGCAATGGTCAGCGACGGATTGACCGCCGCCGATGTGGGCAAAACCGACGCATCCACGATGTAGAGGTTGCGCAGATCATGGCTGCGACACTGCGCGTTGACGACCGATGTGGCCGGATCATCGCCCATCCGCGCGGTTCCACATTGATGGCTGGGTGTGCGGCGATCGAAAGCGCGACTAAGAACAATGGGATAACCGGCTTTTCTTATCATTTGCTTTAACTTCTTCACCAACGCCAGATGCGCATCCCAGTTCGAGCGTTTCCAATCCAGGCATACTTGCCCATCCTTAAGCGTGACACGGCTGTCAGGGTTTGGCAGGTCTTCTGACATTGCCAACAAATCAACCGACCGCCGCGCGATCCAAGTAGCAACCGCCAGTGGAATAGGCGTATCTGCGGCAAGGATCGGACCAGAGATTTTACCAAGCAACTGGATATTGCCCAGTGGCGTATTGCCCATGCCACCTTTCAAATAGAAATCGTTGATCTGAATGGTTTTCTGATAAACTGACGTATTGCGCCGGAACGGATGCAACGCCAACACGCCGCTTAAATTATGGTTCATGAAATTGCGCCCCACTTGATCGGACGCATTGGCGAGGCCCGCAGGATAGGCCGCATCGCTTGATCCCAAAAGCAACGCCGCAGACATCACCGCTCCTGCGGCAAGCACAATCAAGGGGGCCGTCAAAATCCCATGGCCGGCAACCTCAACCCCGGTGATACGCCCGCCTTTTGCGATCAAACGCACCACCCGCGCCCCGGTTTGCAGCGTGACATTCGGGTGCTGCAAGGCATGGGCCAAACCGACCGTTTCCGCATCCATTTTGCCACCGCAGGTATCGGGGAAGGCATCCCAAGGGGTTTGGCCGATAGAAAGCCAGCGGTCGATATCCACGCCCAAGGGCAACGACGACGGATGCAATCCGACCCGCTGCAACCGCATGCGCAGGTCCGAAATTGCGGGTTCATCTGGCACCGGCGAAAAGGAGTAATCACCCGAATGCCTAGGCTCTGTCGGGTCTTCGCCAAGTACGCCCCGAACCTGATAAAGCGCCTCAGCCGCCTGATACCAGGGCTCCATCTGGGCATAATTCACTGGCCAACCCGGCGTCGTGCCCCCCAGATGGCGTGTCGGTGCGAAATCTTGCGCGCGGTAACGCATCAGCACCGCGCCGTAGAATTTCGAATTGCCCCCCGCGACATAGTAGTTGCCGGGGTTGAACGGTTTGCCGGCCCCATCCAGCCATTCCTCATCGGGGCGAAAATGTCCGCGCCCAAATATCGCGTCCGCGTCCCGCGCCTCGGGGCTGTGCTCTAACCGCTGCCCGCGCTCTAAGATCAGGATACGCCGCCCCGATGGTGCCAGCGCCGCCGCAAGCGTGGCCCCACCCATACCAGACCCGATGATGATCACATCAGGTGTCATGCGGGAATGCGAATTTCTGTCGTGGGATCAAAGGCCACCGCCTTTTCCATATTGATGGCAAAATCAAACACCTGACCCGGTGCCACCGCCGCATCCGCCCGCATCCGCGCAATCACATCCCTGCCCCCCAATGTCATGGTCACGAACGTATCTGAACCGGCAGGTTCCGTCACCGTCACACGGTTGGCGAAAGGTTGGATATTACCAGATTTACGGTCCGCCCCTTCCGGATCGGTAATTGCTTCCGGCCGAATGCCCAACGCAATCTCGCGTCCCACCCAATCGGCCATATTGGCCTGCGTAAACCGCAAGTACCGCACGGCCCCATCAGCATCGGTCAGTTCCGCATGTGGCGCGCCATTTTGCATAGCCACGCGCGCAGGTACGATGTTCATCGCAGGGCTGCCCATAAAAGTGGCGACGAACAGATTGGCGGGTGTGTCATAGATTTGCTTTGGCGTGCCAAGCTGCTGGATATAGCCTTTGTTCATCACGGCTATCCGGGTGGACAGGGTCATCGCCTCGATCTGGTCATGCGTCACATAGACGATGGTTGTCTTAAGTTTTTGGTGCAACTTCTTGATTTCAGTGCGCATATCGACACGAAGTTTTGCGTCCAAATTGGACAGCGGTTCATCAAATAAGAACACATCCGGGTTGCGCACCAACGCCCGCCCCATCGCCACGCGTTGGCGCTGCCCGCCCGACAGTTGTCCCGGCTTGCGGTCCAGCAACGGGGTGATCTGCAACAGCCGCGCCACATCGGCCAAGGCCACATCGCGCTGCGCCTTTGGCACGCCGTGCATTTCCAACCCGAAGGTCATGTTCTGGCCCACGGTCATATTGGGATACAAAGCGTAGCTTTGAAACACCATCGCGATGTTGCGCTTTGACGGGTGAACGCCGTTCATCACCCGCCCCTTGATAGAGATATCGCCCGACGATATCGCCTCCAGCCCGGCGATCATATTCATCAGGGTGGATTTGCCGCAGCCGGACGGGCCGACGAGCACCAGAAACTCGCCTTCCTGCACGGAAATGTCCACCTCATGCAGAACCTGCACCGACCCGTAGGATTTGGTGACGTGAGAGATATCGAGAAAGCCCATGACTTAAGTCCTGTCCTGTGGATCGGAGCCGTAATTTTCGAAAATTCCGTTCCGAATTCTTCGAAGAATTCGGCAAGTCTGCCGCAAAACCCGCGCCGGAATGGCCGGCGCGGATCAGAGATTACTTCGCCGCCATGATTGCATCGGCAAGGGCAACCGCGCCATCCGCTGCCGTCATGTCAGAATTGAAAAAGCCGGTAATCGCATCGGTCGCAGCCCCAACCACTGCCGCACCTGCCGCATGGGTGCCCGCAAATGTTGGCACCGCTGTGCCTGCCGCATCGGCCACGCCAAGATCAGCGGCGGTGGATTGCGCACAGGCATCAAGGCCGGACATATCAACGTCATTGCGTGCCGGGATCGCGCCCTTGGCCACGTTGAAGGCGACCTGCACTTCTCTATCCATGATCGCGCTTGCCAGCACTTCTTGCGCCTTCACCGCCTCTGGGTCAGCTTGCGTGAACAGCGACAGCGAGTTTACCAGATACACAAATCCTGACTGACCACCTGCCTTTGGCACCGGGATACAGGCGAAATCATCACCCGCCACTTTTCCCGCGTTGGTAAATTCACCCTTGGCCCAGTCGCCCATGATCTGCATGGCTGCCTCGCCGTTGATCACCATCGCGGTGGCAAGGTTCCAGTCGCGCCCTGCCGCATTGGCATCAATCATGCCACGCAGAGCCGACAGTTCATTGAACACAGCAACCATCGTCTCACCACGCAGCGTGGCATCGTCTAAATCAACCAGGGCCTTGCGGTAAAAATCAGCACCACCAACGCCCAAGGCCACCGCCTCGAACATATAGGCCTCTTGCCAAGATTGCCCGCCATGCGCGAGCGGGATGATCCCTGCCTCAAGGAACTTGGGTGCAAGGGCATTCAGCTCTTCCCATGTGGTCGGATAGGACGCACCGATCTTGTCAAACGCCGCTTTGCTGGCCCAGATCACATCCGTTCGGTGCACGTTTGTTGGCACCGACACATAGTGGCCGCCGACCTTGGTGAAATCTTTCACCGCTTGCGGAAGCGCCGCATCCCAGCCTTCGGTGGCCGCCAAGGCATCGACATTGCCCAAAAGCCCCTCATTCGCCCAGTCGATGATGTTCTGCCCCAGCATCAGCATGGCCGCAGGCGGGTTGCCCGATGCAATCCGCGCTTGCAGCGCCGTTTTGGCTGCATCGCCGCCGCCGCCCGCCACAGGCGCATCCAGCCATTTGACGCCGTTTGCCACCACCTTGTCGCGCACGGCCGACAGTGCCGCCGCTTCGCCACCGCTGGTCCAAAAATGCATCACCTCAACCGAGGGTTCGGCAGATGCCTGGCCAACGCTCATCGCGACCAGAAACGCGGTTGTTATGGACATTTGCTTCATTTTTAGGTTTTCCTCCAGATGTTCGCCCGTGTCTGTTGCAAAGTGGGCCTTGGTTGAACGAAAGACCGCCGGATGGATCCACCCATCTGGCGGTCGGCTTATCCCTTGACTGACCCCGCCATCAGCCCGCGCACAAAAAAGCGGCCCGCGACGATGTAGACAATCAGGGTCGGAAGGGCGGCAAGGATCGCGCCCGCAAAATGGACGTTGTATTCCTTGACGCCGGTGGAGGAGTTGACGAGATTGTTCAGCGCCACCGTCATCGGCATTGAATCTAGGTCGGCAAAGGATGCGCCGAACAGGAAGTCATTCCAGATATTGGTGAATTGCCAGATCACAGATACCACTGCAATCGGCCCCGATACCGGCAGCATGATGCGCCAAAAGATGCGAAAGAACCCGGCCCCATCGATCATCGCCGCGCGTACCAATTCGGTCGGGAACGACGCATAGTAATTGCGGAAATACAGCGTGGTAAAGCCGATCCCGAACACCACATGCACCAGAACAAGTCCGGGCGTAGACCCTGCCAAGCCCAGCAACCCCAACATCCGCGCCATCGGGATTAGAACGATCTGGAACGGAATGAAACAGGCAAACAGCATCAGCCCGAATACAATGGTATCGCCGCGAAACCGCCATTTGGTCAGCACATAGCCATTTAGCGCCCCGAATATGGTCGATATCGCCACGGCGGGCACCACCATCAGGATAGAATTCAGGAAATAGGGGCGCAGGCCTGTCGGCTCCACCCCGATCTGGGCGGTGGACCAGGCACTCGCCCAAGGGGCCAGCGTCCAATCCTGTGGCAGCGCCATCATGTTGCCGCCGGTGATTTCCGACAGCGGCTTCAGGCTGTTCACCAGCATGACGAAAAATGGCAATAAATAAAACAGCGCGAACAACAGCAGCACGAGGTAAATGAAGACGCGGGTCAGGCGGCCTGTGCGCACGGCAGTGTCTTGAACGGCGATGCTCATTGGCCCTTTTCCTTCAGTTCGGCGTAAAGATAGGGGATCATGATCGCCGCAATGGTCATCAGCATGATCACGGCAGAGGCCGAACCGATGCCCATCGAATTGCGGGTGAAGGTGTAGGAATACATGAATGTCGCAGGCAATTCGGTGGCCCTGCCCGGCCCGCCGCCTGTTAGCGCGATCACCAGATCATAGGATTTGATGGCAAGGTGGCTAAGGATCACAAAGGCGCTTAGGAACGCGGGCCGCAGCAGCGGGATAACAATCCGCCGGTACAGCTGCCAGTTTGATGCGCCGTCAATCTGCGCGGCTTTCAGAATTTCGTTATCAATTCCCCGCAACCCCGCCAGAAACATCGCCATGACAAAGCCTGATGTCTGCCAGACCGCCGCGATAACAACGGTGTAAATCGCCATGTTGCTATCTTTGATCCAAGTAAAGCTGAACGAGGTCCAACCCCACAGATGCATGGTGTGTTCCAGCCCGATACCCGGGTCCAAAATCCATTTCCATGCGGTGCCCGTTACAATAAACGACAGCGCCATTGGGTATAGAAAAATCGGGCGCAGCAGGCCCTCACCACGGATTTTCTGATCCAGAAAAATCGCCAGCAAAAGACCAATTGCAGTGCAAATCAGGATATACAGCGACGCAAAGATCGCAAGGTTTGTAACGGCCGTCCACCAATGAGACAGCGCAAACAACTTGCCATAGTTTTGCAAGCCAACCCAATCGTAGTTTGGCAGCATCTTGCTGTTCGTAAAAGATAAATAGACGGTATAAATGATAAAGCCATAGACAAAGACCAAAGTCGCCGCCAGCGATGGCGACAGCACCAGCTTGGGGATCCAGTCTTGCAGGCGGGTGCGAAAGTCCGCCTCGGATGCGTGGCTTGTCATTATGGGCTTCCTTTGCGCGAGAGGCGCTATTCAAAAGTTTTCAGAAAACTTTTCACAAATTTCTGTGCAAGAAATTTGGCTGATGCAGGCGGCGCATACCGCCTGCACCATGGGAGTTACTGCGCCGCAGAAACCGCCTCGACCAGCGCCGCAGCCGCAGCTTTCGCATCCATCTCGCCGTTGAACTGCGCGGTTACCACGTCATAGATCGCGTTTTTCACAGCCGCACGGTTGGCATGGCCATGCGCCATTGATCCCAGCAAGGTGCCGCTGGCAGAAGCTGCTGCAAGCTCGGCCATGCCCTTTTTGCCGCAATCATCAAACGCGTCATTCGGCACGTCGGTTCGCGATGGCACCGACCCTTTGACCACGTTGAATGCGGACTGGAACGCAGGTGACATAATCGCCTTTGCCATTTCCGCCTGTGCCACCTGTGCGCCTTCGGCAGCTACCGCAAACATCGCAAACTGGTCGGAGTTAAAAGTTACCGACCCCGCCGTGCCCGGCACCCGGAAACACAGAAAATCCGTGCCGGGCACTTTGCCCGCGTTCACGAACTCGCCTTTGGCCCAGTCGCCCATGATCTGGAACGCCGCTTCGCCGTTGATCACCATGGCGGATGCGAGGTTCCAGTCGCGGCCCGAAAAGTTGTCATCGGCAAAGCCGCGCAAGGTGGACATGCGGCTGAACGCCTCAACCATTTGCGCGCCACCAAGGGCGGCAGGGTCCATGTCAATGAAGGCCGCTTTGTAAAACTCCGGCCCGCCGACAGAGAGCACAACGCCGTCAAACACCGTGGCTTCCTGCCAAGGCTGCCCACCATGTGCCAGCGCCACCTTGCCGCTGTCTTTGACCGCTTGCATCGCTGCCACAAACTCATCCCATGTTGTGGGTTCTGCAATCCCCAAACCATCCAGCACGGCCTTGTTCGCCCAGACCCAGTTGGTCGAATGCACGTTCACCGGGGCCGCAATCCACTTGCCATCGAACTTGGAAAAGCCCTGCAATGCCGCAGGCACCACCGCATCCCAGCCTTCGGCAGCCGCGACTGCATTCAAGTCGGCCAACGCGCCTTCGGCCGCCCAATCCTGAATATCAAAGCCCAGCATTTGTACGGCTGTTGGCGGGTTGCCCGCTGTAACGCGTGCACGCACGGCCGTCATCGCCGCCTCGCCACCGCCACCTGCCACAGGCATGTCCGCCCAGCCGATGGATTTGGTGGCAAGATCGTCTTTCAGCACACCCAAGGCTGCCGCTTCGCCGCCACTGGTCCACCAATGCAGCACTTCCACATCTTCGGCCCGCACCATGCTGGTGGTCATCACCAACATCGCCGCCACTTTCAAAGTCTTACAAATGCATCCACTCATTTGGTATCCTCCCATGAGATTATCGTTTCATCGTTCTTCCGCCTTTCAGCGGGTCTTCACCCAAGGTGTGCGGCTGCGCCCGATGCGCATCACCACCGATTTCACCTCCAGGAATTCCTCTAGGCCATAAGCGCCAATCTCGCGCCCCTGCCCGCTTTGCTTGATGCCGCCAAAGGTGACTTCAGGAAAGCCGTCCATCCATGTGTTGGTCCAAACGGTGCCTGCTTGGGCGGCGCGCGCGAAACTAAGGCAGGTGTGGATATTCTCGCTCCACACACCCGCGCTCAGGCCGTAGCTTGCGTTGTTGGTCAGGGCGATTGCTTCGTCCATCGTGCGAAAGGTCAGCACAGACAAAACCGGGCCAAACACCTCGTCCTGTGCAATTGCCATGTCGGCGGTGACGCCTGTAACAATCGTCGGCGCATAAAACTGCCCGGGCAAACCCGGCACCGACAGTGGCCCGCCGCCAAGCACAATGGCGGCCCCGGCACGCGCCGCATCCTGCACATAGCCGTCGATTTTGGCCTGATGCGCAGGTGTGATGATTGCGCCCACTTGCGTATCGGGGTGCAGCGGATCGCCGAACGCCACTTGCCCCGAAAGTTCCACCACCCGCGCCACGAAAGCCTGTGCCACATCCTCATGCACGATGATGCGGCTGCCAGAATTGCAGCATTCGCCCGCGTTGAAATAGACGCCAAAGGTCACCGCATCGGCGGCCGTTTCCAGATCGGCATCGGGGAAAATCACCTGCGGGTTCTTGCCGCCGAGTTCCAGCGCCACTTTTTTCAACGTGGCCGAGGCCGCCGCTGCAATCGCGCGGCCCACGCCAGTGGACCCAGTAAAGGTTATCATGTCCACATCCGGATGGCTGGCCATCAGCGCGCCCACGGGCTGTCCATACCCCAGCACGATATTCACCACGCCCGCTGGCAACCCCGCCTCAACCAGCAACTCGCCCAGCATCACCGTACTGGACGGTGTCATCTCTGACGGCTTGACCACGCATGTGCAGCCCGCAGCCAGCGCAAACGGCAGTTTCTGACTGACGATCCAGAACGGGAAATTCCAGGGTGTGATGATCGACACCACACCAATCGGTTCCTTCAACACCACCGCCAACATATCTGGCCCAAGCGTGTTGTGGCTGTCGCCGTGCAACGTGCGCGCAAGCGATGCCGCATAGCGCCAAAGGTCCGCAGCACCAGAAACCTCGCCCTGCGCTTGGCTGATCGGCTTGCCCGACTCCAGCGTTTCCAGTCGTGCAATGCGGTCAACATTCGCTTCAATCAGGTCAGCCACACGCAGCAGCAGCGCCGCCCGCGCTTTGCCCGATTGCTGGCTCCACGCCCCAAACGCGCTCCGAGCTGCGGCGATTGCTGCGTCAGTTTCCGCAGTGCCCCCAAGCGCCGATTGGCTGACCACAATTCCATGCGATGGCGAATTGCGTTCAAACACCCGCCCATCCGCACTGCCCTGCCAGACGCCGCCAATCAGATGGCAGCCCTGAAACGGCGTATCCGTCACTGGCGCACCCGCTGCTGGAATGATGGTGAAAGCGGTCATGTCAATTTCCCGAAAAATCTGGTTTGCGTTTGGCGCGAAAGGCCGCCACGCCTTCAGACCGGTCATCGCTGGCGGCGATCATGCCACTGCCAAGCGCTTCGATCATGGCGGCACGATCCTCCCCCACGCCGGCGTGGATCATCGCCTTGGTCACCTCAACCGCGCGCCGCGATGCGCCCAGCATATCGTCTGCAATGGCAAAAGCCGCTGCGCGCGCATCTTCCGCCACCTCGGATACAAAACCCAAACTCAATGCCCGCTCTGCCGAAATGCGCCGCCCAAACAGTGCCATCTCTTTCAACACTGGTTCCGGCAGCAACCGCGCGAGCCGCTGGGTTCCAGACCATCCGGGGACAATGCCCACGCCCGCCTCGGGGAGCGCGAGGGTAGCGCGGGGCACCATCACCCGGATGTCACATGCGGCGGCAAGCTCTAGGCCCCCGCCAAAAGCGTGGCCGGTTACCACAGCGATTGTTGGTTTCGATAGCCGTGCCAAACGGTCAAAAATGCGGTGCCCATCGCGCACCCAGTGGCGGGCAAAATCGGCAGGCGGCAGATCGCCCCAAGCGTTGATATCGGCACCTGTGCAAAACGCGCGGTCACCCGTTGCCGTGATCATCACACAGGCGACTTCGGGCCGATGTTCAATCAGATCGCAATGCGCTTCCAACTGGCGCAACATCTCGACGGTAAAGGCGTTCAGCTTGGCCGGGTTATCGAGGCAAAGTTCCGCCACCGGGCCGCGCAGATGCAAATGAACTTGGCTCATGGCGTCCAACCCATTGGGCCTTTGCCCAGCAGCGACAGCGGCAATACTGCCGCGTTTTCCGCTATCGAAACCCGCCCCTCAGACGCCGCCACAATGTCATGGCTCGGCACAATCCCCGGCATAATCTCTGTCGCGACCAAGCCTTTGTCGGTTGCCCGCATCACGCAGCGTTCGGTCACATAAAGCACATCCTGCCCCTGCGCCCGCGCGCGGTTTCCCGAAAACGTTACATGTTCAACAGCTTGCACCATCTTGGTGAACTTGCCCGGTTTGGTGACAGTAAGGCCCTTGTCTGACAGCGCAATCTCCGCTCCTGCCTCGAACCAGCCCGAAAACACGATTTTCTTGGCGTGCGCGGTGATATCGACGAACCCGCCGCACCCCGCCGTGAGGTAAGGTTTCTTGCCGAGTTTGGAGACGTTGACGTTGCCCTCGACATCCACCTCCATGAAGGACAGGAACGTCATGTCAAAGCCACCGCCTTGAAAATAGGTGAACTGGCTGGGTGACGGCATAAAGGCATCGGCGTTTGACGCACAACCAAAAGCAAAGCCCGTCAAGGGCATGCCGCCCACTGCGCCCTGCTCAATCGCCCAAGTCACGGCTTGCGCGTGGCCTTCTTCCAGCAAGATGCGCGGCACCATCGCGGAAATGCCAAAGCCAAGGTTTGCAGTCATGCCTTTGCGCAATTCCATCGCCGCCCGCCGCGCGATCACCTTTTCTACGCCGTGTTCGGCAACGCTGAAACTATCCCAAGGCCGCATCACTTCGCCCGAGATCGCCGGATCATAGGGGGTTTCCGTGGTCTGTTTCTGGTCCGGATCAATCACGATCAAATCCACCAGATGCCCCGGCACTCGCACATCGTGCGGACGCAGAGACCCGGCTGCCGTCACCCGTTTGACTTGCGCAATCACTAGGCCGCCATGGTTGCGCACGGCAATCGCCTGTTCCAACCCACCCAAGGTGGCACCTTCATGTTCATAGGTCAGATTGCCACGCTCATCCGCTGTGGTGGCACGCAGGATGCAGACATCGGGCACGATATTGGGGAAATGCAGCCATGTCTCGCCGCCCATGTCCAGACGCGCGACAATGGGCATGGCAGCGGCGCGGGGGTTCATCGCACAGCCTTCGCGCAGCGGGTCGACAAATGTGTCCAGCCCAACCTTGGTCAATACTCCGGGCCTGCGCGCCGCCACATCGCGGTGCATGTCGAACATGATACCCGATGGCACGTTATAGGCGGCTATCTGATCTTCGACGATCATCCGCCAGATTGCGGGCATTGGCAGATTGGACGGTCCCGAAGGGTATGATCCCGCAAGGATCGTCGCTATAAGCCCGTCCTGCGCCAGATGATCAATGCCTTTGACACCGTACATATCACCCGCCGCGATGGGGTGTAGCATGGTCAGATTACGCGGATGGCCCTCTGACGCGAACCGCGCACCGATGGCGCGCAACACAAGATCCGGGCAACCAAGCGCGGAAGACGATGACACGGTTACCACAGCCCCATCTGCGATGCGGGCAACGGCCACTTCGGGACTGACAATTTTTCCCATCATGCGGCCTCGTAAATCACGGAAACACGCAGGCCCGTCAGGGCTGCTTCGCGCACGGCAAGTGCCACGGCCAAAGAGGCCACTCCATCATGCCCGGTTGCCGCTGGTGTGCCTTGCCCAGCAACGGCCGCTTCAAAGCGGCGCACACTTTCACCGTAAAGATCGTGATCGCTATAAGGTACGGCCACCCGTCCCGCCGCCGTGACAATCGCTATCTCGCCCACAGGTGCCTGCGTCATCACACCCTGCGCAAAGATTGATCCTGTGGTGCCATGCACCTCCAGCCCCGATCCGGCATAGGCATGCGTGAAGCTTTCATGGGCCATCACCATGGCCCCCGATGGCATTGTCCAGACCGACATAACCGAATCCTCGACGCCATTTCCCATGCCCGAAACGGTCGCTTCTGCCACAACCGATACCGGCGACTCACCCAGCAAAAACCGTGCCGTATCGGCATCATGCACCGTGATATCGGGGATCACCCCACCGCCCGCCGCCGCATCATTGATCCGCCACCCTTGTAGATGGGGCGGTAAATACACGGCATGATGAATGCGCATAGACAGCACATGGCCAATACGGCCTTCCGCGATAAGCGCCTGAATGGCCCTGTGGCTGCCCGAACAGCGCAGGTGATGGTTGGTGGCAAATATCACCCCGCTGGCCGCAGCGGCAGCAACCATATCAGCGGCAAGGTCGACCGACATCGCCAAAGGCTTTTCGCACAGCACATGCTTGCCCGCCGCAATCGCCGCCATCGCCTGCGCAAAGTGCTTTTCATTGGTGGAAGAAATATAGACCGCTTCTATCGTTGGTTCCGCCAGCATATCGCCCAGCGACACGCCCCAATGCGCAATCTGATGCGTCCCGGCATAGGCCTGCACGTGGCTTTCGGACCCGCTGACCACCCACGCAACCTGTCCTGCGGCCTGCGCCCGGAATGCCTTGATCATGTGCTCTGCACCAATCGTACTGGCCCCGCACATCCCCCAACGCATTCAACAGTCCCCTCTTATGGATCGTTCCAATTCATATATGGAACGATCCAAATAAGTCAACCGATTCTTAAACTTCTTGATGCCGAAGAATTTCCATCAAGCTTGGCACTGAAAAGTGGAAAGGCAAAAATTCAGTTTAGCCTTTGAGAAGTGCAAACTTGATCAGCCAAAACAAAAAACACCGCGGTAGCATACCACGGTGCTCCTCGCTTTATTCCGCAGGTTGACCTGCCCCTGTTTTGCCCGCTATCTGGCCAGCCTTGGCTTTTCGTCGGAACCAACCGCCGCGCTTTTGTCGCGGTTTGTCACCGCGTGTCACCAGCACAAGCATCGACGGCGTCACAATCAACGTCAGGATCGTGGCAAAAGCCAGACCGAACACAATCGCGCTGGACAGCGAAATCCACCACTGTGTTGACGGTGCGCCCATCGTTGTCTCGTGGTTCAAAAGTTCCAAATTTAGTCCAAAGGCAATGGGCAACACGCCAAAAATAGCTGTCAGAGCGGTCAGCACGACAGGGCGCGCGCGTTCGCGACATGTCTCCAATATAGCCTCGACTTTCGCCATGCCGTCGTCTCGCAACTGGTCGTAGGTCGCGATCAAAACAATGTTGTTATTGACCACCACGCCCGCCAAAGCGATGACACCAATGCCTGACATGACGATGCCGAAGGGCTGACCCATGATCATCAAACCAAGGAACACGCCGATGGTGGACATGATCACCGCTGACAGCACAAGCCCGACAGATATGAACCTGTTAAATTGCGCCAGCAACACAACAAAAATCAAAAAGATTGCCGCACCAAAGGCTTTGGTCAGAAAAGCCCCGGCTTCCGCTTGTTCCTGATCTTCGCCTGCCATGGTCCAACGAATGCCCGCTGTGGTAAAACCTTCCGCTGTAAAAGTTTCATCCAGCATAACAGTCACCGCGTCACGCACTTGCTGTGCCTGCACGCCTTCGCGGATACCGGCTTGCACCGTCACCGTGCGCGCGCCGTCAATACGGTTCAGCGTGCCAGTGGTTGGCGCGGCCACCCGCGTTACAAAGTTAGATATCGGCACCGGGCCAAGTTCTGTCTCGATGCGCAGCTGATCAAGCGCAGAAATTGTGCGCTGATCTGCGGGCAGGCGCAGCACAATATCGACCGCATCATCCGATCCAGCGGGGCGGAAATCTGACAGCTTCAGACCAGAGGTGACAAGCTGCACCACAGCACCCACCGCGCCCGGAGATGCGCCATAGCGCGAAGCCTCGCCCCGATCGACCTGCAGTTCCCAATCCACCCCCGGCAGTGGCAGGCCCGCGTCAATATCCGTAACATCGGCAATGTCGGCCAATTTTTGGCTGATCAGGCGTGCCGCATCATTCAATCCCGCCGGATCATCCGCTGACATGCGAATTTGAATGGCCTTGCCGGTGGGTGGGCCGGCAGCGGGAACTGACACTTCGATATCGACACCCGGAATCCCTTGCATGGCAACCCGCAGATCCGCCAAAATCGCGTTGGCATTCTTGCGTTCCCGCCAATCGACAAACTCATACTGAATGACACCAATTACATCGGCGGGCGCGTCAATGCCTGCACCGCCGCCACTGCCAACACGGGTATAAACCGTCTCCAGCCCCGGCCAGCCCAGCAAACGACCCTCAGCTTGCCGCACCAGAGCATCCTTTTCGTCAATCGACAGATTGCCGCGCGCTTTTACGTACAGAAGGCCGTAATCGGGTTCAACATTCGGAAAGAATTCAACCCCTTTGCCAACCTGGGAATAGGTATATGGCACGGCCACAAGGGTACCTAGTGTCAGCATCAGCACAATAACGGGATGGCGGATCGCTTTGCCGACGACCCACATATAGGCACCATCCTTGTGTACGGGCGGGGTCTTGAAAGGCTTGGAGATGATAGAACCCAGTGTTGGCACAAAGATCAGCGCATAAAGCATGGATGCCGAAAGCGTCGCAATCAACGTGATCGGCATGTACTTCATGAATTCGCCAACGATTCCTGGCCAGAATAACAGCGGTGAAAACGCGGCAATCCGCGTCATTGTCGACGCAATCACTGGCCCCGCCATCCGGTGCGACGCTTCCGCAAAGGCCAATTTCTTATCCATGCCTTCGCCCATGCGGCGTTCTGCATATTCGGTCACGATGATCGCATCATCGACCAGCATACCAACTGCCAATATCAGACTGAACAGCACCACAAGGTTCACCGTCAGACCGGCCATTTGCAGGCCCAGAATTCCCATCAGAAAAGACGCTGGGATAGCCAGACCAATCAGAATTGATGACCGCACCGAAAGTGAATATAAAATGATGATGAAAACCAAAATAACCGCTGTCAGAACAGAGTTCTGCAAATCGCTCAGCAGTTGGCGGATGGTGGTAGACGTGTCTTGGCTGAATGACACAATCACGCCGTCCGGTATCTGTTTTTGCAGCGCGGCGGTAATCAGTTTCACCTGATCGACAGTCTCAATCAGGTTAGAGCCAATCCGCTTTGACACTTCGATGGCCACAGCGGGCTTGCCATCAAGCCGGGTGATGGAATTTGGGTCTTTCAGGGTTGGCCGAATTTCAGCAAGATCGCGTGTGCGCACGACTGCAGTGCCATTGGCCACAATCGGCAGATCGGCCAAATCTTCAATCGTTTCGATCAGCGACGGCACCTTGATCGCATAACGGCCTTCTGCACCTTCCAGCTCGCCAGCGGCAATCAGGCGGTTGTTGGCATTGAAGCCCGCAATCATCGTGTCAGGCCGCAGTCCGTAAGACGACAGTTTGGCAGGATCAATCACGATCTCGACCAGATCATCGCGCACACCTTGCAGTGCCGCCTCCAGCACGCCCGGCAATTCTTCGATCCGGTCGCGCAATTCGCGTGCTGCGGCATTCAACACACGTTCCGGCACCTCACCTGACAAGGTGACAACCAAAACCGGAAATTCAGAGATGTTCACTTCGTTGACGGTCGGTTCATCCGCCCCATCGGGCAACTCGCGGCGGGCGTCATCCACTTTGTTGCGCACATCATCAAGCGCCTTATCCAGATCAGCACCGGCTTGAAATTCCACCACCACATTGCCACCGCCCTGATAAGCAGTCGCAGTCATCTGTTTGATGCCTTGGATGGACTTCAAAGCACTTTCCATTGGCCGCAACAGCAGGCGTTCGCTGTCTTCGGGGGAAATGCCGTCATAGCCCATGCTGACGTAAAGGATAGGTATCTGAATATCTGGTTCGGCCTCTTTCGGGATCGAAATATAGGCCATCGTCCCCGCAAGCATCAGGAACAAAAGCACCGAAATGGTCAGCCTTGCGTTGCGAATGGCCAGCTCTACCAGCTTCATGGCAGCGCCTTCGCGGCATCTTGGGCGGACACTTCAACAACCGTCACCTGTTCGCCATCACGAACCAAATCCTGCCCGGCCACAATAATGCGAACGCCCTCGGGCACACCCGTGACGATCATCCCTGCTTCGGTATCATCGACAAGGGTCACCGGCGCAAACTGCGCGATACTGTCTGTTCCAACGACACGCAGACCAATCTGCCCTTCATCAGAAATTGTGATGGCAGATCGCGGCAAAGTAACGGCGGGCAGCGGGGCCGCAAAAAGCCGCACTTCTGCGGTCATCCCCGCCCCGATCTTGCGGTCGGTATTTGGCAATGCCACCTCAACAACAAACGTTCGGGTGCCAACTGAGGCTTGTTTTGCGACATGTCGGATCGTGCCCTGCATGTCCACGCCGTTCACAAGGCGCACCTGTGCCACCGACCCGATATCAACAAAGGCGACGTCCCGCTCGCTGACCTCGGCTTTCACAACAATCGGATCCAACGACAGAATGGTCGCAATTGGGGCCCCTGTTTGCACCCATTCGCCAAGTTCAACGACAACGCTGTCAACAATGCCACTGAACGGTGCTTTCAAAAGCAATCGGTCTTCGGCAGATTGTGCTTGTTGCAAGGCGGCGTCAGCTGCGGCCTTGGCCGAACGACGTGTCGTCAGTTCCAATTCCGGCAAACTGCCGCGGGCGTAAAGTTTTTCCCCCACGTCAAGTTGTTGCGTTGCCTGCGCAAGAGACGCTTTTGCCGTTGCAACTGATGCCGCAACATCCGCTCCGACCAATTTCAAAACCAGCACATCCGCGCCGATTTCGTCGCCTTGCACCACACCTAGCATTTCGACGATGCCATCAGACCGGGCAGCCAAAATTGCGCTTTTGTCAGCCTCAGTCGCCCCGGCGATCCGTATTTCACGGGCATGATCCGCAAATATCGGAACCACCGCACCCACCGTGCGCAGCGGCGCAGGGGCAGCTGCCACAACCTCGCCGGTTTGTTCAGGCAGGCTTGGCTCTGCCGCTTTGGCCTCTTCGCTGCCAACAGCAGAAAATTCGCCGGTGGCAACCCAAGCCGCAGCTGCAATCAGCACAACAATGGCTGACACGCGATGCGGATTAAAGAAAGACGACATGAAATTTTTCCTAATGAACTGCCGCAGAAATCTCGGCATAGGGCGTCGGTCGGTGCATAGATTGGGCTATTTAACCAAAACATCAATGCGCCAGACACACATATAATGGCGATCAGCGCCAAGGCCATGCAATCGGCTAACACTAACGCATCTATTGCCCGCTGCTCAACACGCTTTGCCAAAAGCGGCAAAGAAAAATCCTTGACGGCTTGCTGGTAGCTCATTCGAACAACTGACCTTGCACGCGCATGTTTTCACATGTTTATTGCCCAGCAGTTTTTAGCACTGCCAAAACATCACGGGGGAACTCCAAAATGCAAACATTGCGCCGGATTATCATGCGGGCATCCTGTTTGATGGCCTTGGGTTCCGGATTTGCAAGCCATGCCGTTTATGCCGAAGTGCCGCCACAAGATGTGCTGGCGACGTGGTATCGTATGACTTTGGAACTCGTCCGCCATACCCCGACCTACACCCCCCCGGTTGCCAGCCGCGCTTTTGCCTATCTTGGCGTCACAGCCTTTGAAACCGTAGCAAGTGGATCGGATGACCTGCAGTCTTTGGCAGGGCAACTGAATGGATTTACAGCGCCGCCGACGCGTGAAGCAGATCAAATCTATGATGAAGGAATTGTTTTGCAGGCGGCAATGGCAACGTCGGTCGCAAGCTTTTTTGCCAATACCGGGCCAACGGGACAGCGTGCCCTTGCATCGTTGACGACCAAACAAAACGCCAAGGCAGCCGAGGGCGTTGCAAGTGACATCCTGGCCCGGTCCGAAGCGTATGGGAAAGCCGTGGCAGACCACATCATTGCGTGGTCACTAGATGACGGCGGTGCCATCATTGAAAACATGGGCTTTCCCTATGACTACGCCCTAAAGGAAGGCCCGTCACATTGGGTGCCAACCAACCTTGTGCGCCAACAACAGTTCCCGCTTTTGCCAAACTGGGGCACAAACCGGACTTTCGCTATGCCGGGCGGCACCACATGCCCGGTCGCGGCGCATCCTGACTATAGCGAAGACCCCTCCAGCGACTTTTATGCAGAAGCGATGGAGGTGTATGAGGCGAAGGCAGCGCTGACGCCTGAACATACGCAGATTGCGCGGTCTTGGTCGGATGATCCAATGCTATCGACCACGCCGCCCGGCCATTGGGTGTCCATCACCCGCCAGATACTGGAGCGTGACGATGCACCCCTCCCCCTTCAAGTCGAAGCGATGGCAAAGCTGGGCGTCGGGCTGGCGGACGCGTTCATTGGCTGTTGGGATGCCAAATACAAATATGACCTCGTCCGGCCGATCACCTATATCCGCCGCGTTATCGACCCAAAGTGGGATCCTTTGCTGAACACACCGCCGTTCCCGGAATATCCCAGCGGACACAGTACCCAATCGGGCACGGCTGAAGTGATTCTGACCGACCTGTTCGGCGAAGATTTTGCCTTTGAAGATCACACAATGGCCCCCGACGGGTTGAAGCCGCGCATCTTCACAAGCTTTCGTCAGGCCGCCGAAGAAGCAGGCCTGTCGCGTCTATATGGCGGCATTCATTTCCGGTCCGCTATCGTGGTTGGGCTGGAACAAGGGCGCTGCATCGGCGCCTATACCGTAGCCCTGAAAACGCGGAGCGAATGATGTTGGGACATGCGTTTGCGTTGGGCTTTATTGCCGCCACTATTAGCTGTGCTACGATTACTGCGGCGCAAGAGATGCCCGCCGTTCCGACGTTTATCGAAGAAGGAAGCACCGCCGGGATCACCAGCGTCTATGACGGTGATTGGGAATACATGGTCGGTGGCGGGGTCGCCACATTTGATTGCAGCGGCGACGGTCGGGCAGACATGTTGCTGGCAGGCGGTAAAGCCTCCGCCACGTTTTACCGCAATGAAAGCGCTATCGGCGGTGCGTTGAAATTTGTGTCAGAACCCAGCGGTTTGGAACTGGACGCCGTTCTGGGCGGCTACCCTCTGGATATCGACAGCGATGGAATCACCGATCTGGTCCTACTGCGCTTTGGCGAAAACCTTGCCATGCGGGGCCTTGGCAACTGCAAATTTGAACGTGCGAATGAGGCGTGGGGCTTTGACGGCGGTGACGCTTGGTCTACCGCACTTGCCGCCACGTGGGAGCGCGGGGCGACATGGCCCACCATCGCCATCGGCAACTACCTGAACCGGTATGAAGAAGATTTCCCCTGGGGGTCCTGTACCGATAACTGGCTGCATCGCCCGAATGCATCAGGCACAAACTTTGCCCCCCCCCTGCCCCTGAAACCCAGCTTCTGCGCGCTGTCAATCCTGTTCACCGACTGGAACCGGTCTGGCACACCGTCACTGCGGGTGTCCAACGACCGCGAATATTACAAGGGTGGACAAGAACAGATGTGGCATGTCACGCCGGGTGAGGAACCAGCACTTTACACAGCCGATGAAGGCTGGAAGCCGTTGAAAATTTGGGGCATGGGCATTGCGGCTTATGACCTTGATTTCAACGGGTTGTCAGAATATTTTCTGACCAGCATGGCGGACAACAAACTGCAGCGCGCCCTACCTGCAGCAGATGGATCGGATGTTAAGGCAACATTCGCGGATATCGCATTCAAGGCCGGGATCACCGCCCATAGGCCCTATACCGGGCCTGAAAAGAAACCAAGCACCGGCTGGCACGCGCAGTTTGACGATGTGAACAATGACGGCATGGTCGATTTGTTCGTCGCCAAAGGCAATGTTGATGCGATGCCTGACTTTGCAAAAGAAGACCCCAACAATCTGTTGCTGCAACGCGCTGACGGAACCTTTCAGGAAGCCGGTGATTTGGCGGGGGTGGCCAGCATGAAAACCTCACGGGGTGCCGCCCTTGCCGATTTCAACCTTGATGGATTGCTGGATCTGGTGGTCGTGAACCGTCGCGAACCAGCCCAGCTTTGGCGCAATACCAGCACCAATGCCGGACGCTGGATTGAGATGCAGCTGCAGCAACCCGGCGCGAACTCAGACGCGATTGGTGCGTGGATTGAAATCAAACGTGGTGACGTGGTGATGCGCCGCGAAATCACCGTTGGCGGCGGTCATGCAAGCGGGCAAACGGGGTGGTGGCACTTCGGCCTTGGTGCAGAGACAGAGACGCAACTTCGCATAATATGGCCGGATGCTGTGACAAGTGATTGGTATCCGGTTGCGACAAATGCCTTCTACGTCATTGACCGTGATCTGGCCCCGCAGGTCTGGACGCCGCAATAGCGGGCAAAGGCAGGCGTCATCGCTTGCCGCCCCGCGTCGGCTCGTCTATCAGATATGCCAAGCAGCAAAGGGTTGACGATGCGCATTCTGATCACCAATGACGATGGCATCAACGCACCGGGGCTAGATGTTCTGACCGAAATCGCCACCGAAATCGCTGGTCCGAAAGGCGAGGTCTGGACGGTGGCCCCCGCGTTCGAACAATCAGGCGTGGCCCATTGCATCAGCTATACAAGGCCGATGATGATCGCCAAACTGGGCCCCCGCCGCTATGCCACCGAAGGCAGCCCGGCAGATTGCGTGCTGGCAGGTTTGTTTGACGTGCTGGAGGGGGCGAAACCTGATTTGGTGCTGTCTGGCGTCAACCGGGGCAATAACTCGGCTGAAAATACGCTTTATTCCGGCACCATTGGCGGCGCGATGGAGGCCGCTTTGCATGGGCTTCCCGCAATTGCCATGTCACAGTTTCTGGGGCCACTGACCGAAGATCTGGCCGATCCGTTCGAGGCCGCCCGCACCCACGGCGTTGCCGTGGTGCGCGCGCTTTTGGACAAGGGCATTTGGGACAGCGCCGATTATCGGACGTTTTACAACGTCAACTTTCCACCGGTGCCTGCCGCATCAGTGAAGGGCGTCAAGGTTGCCGCTCAGGGGTTTCGCCGCGATACGGCCTTTGGGCTGGAGCCGCATTATTCGCCGTCAGGGCGCAAATTTTTGTGGATCAAGGGCGGCCCTCAGCAAACGCCAACCCTGCCCGGCACCGATGCCGCAGTGAATCTTCAAGGCTATATCTCGGTCACGCCGATGCGGGCCGATCTGACAGCCCATGATCAGTTGGCCGACCTCGCGGTCCGATTGGGATGACATCGGGCGGGGGCCAGGCCGAGGATGCAGATGGTGTCGGCGGATCAGCGGCAGAGCGGAAGATGCGTTTTCTGTTTGCCCTGCGATCACGCGGGATCACCGATGCACGGGTTCTGGGCGCTATGGAATCCATAGATCGCGGCCATTTTATCCGCGGCCATTTTGCCAGCCGCGCCTACGAAGACATGCCGCTGCCAATTTCATGCGGTCAGACGATCAGCCAGCCGTCGGTCGTTGGTTTGATGACGCAGGCCTTGTCGGTAAATCCGCGCGACACGGTTTTGGAGGTAGGCACCGGGTCTGGCTATCAGGCAGCGATTTTGTCGCAACTGGCGCGCAGGGTCTATACAGTAGATCGCCACCGCCGTCTGGTGCACGAAGCGCAAGATGTGTTCCGCACGCTTGATCTGGTCAATATTACCGCCCTGACAGCGGACGGCAGCCATGGTTTGCCCGAACAAGCGCCATTTGACCGCATAATAGTAACGGCCGCCGCAGAAGACCCCCCCGGCCCCCTATTGGCGCAGCTGAAGATAGGGGGTATCATGGTCGTGCCGGTGGGACAGTCTGATGCCGTGCAAAGCCTGATCAAAGTGGTACGGACTGAAACTGGATTTGAATACCATGAACTTCGCCCGGTGCGCTTTGTGCCCCTGGTCGAGGGGCTGGCCGTAGATTGAACGAATGATGCGCGCCCCGGGATCAACCCGGGCGCTGGTAAAAAGAGGCAGAGCCATGATCACCCGCACGCCCGCTTTTCGCAGCCCCGTTTTGCGGGCATTGGTCTTGACGACCGCCCTTGCCACCCTTGCCGCCTGCGATGATAGCGTCGGTGGGGGGCTCGGACTGGACTGGGATCTGCGCAGTGGGGGCGGTGCTTTGGACACCAGTGAAGCCGCCCTGCAGGTTTCTGCGAACCGGCCCGGAGTGAATGGGCAAGGTGTTCTGAACTATCCAAATTATCAGGTCGCCGTGGCCCGGCGAGGCGATACGGTGGCCTCGGTTGCATCGCGCGTCGGCATTGGGGCAGACGAACTTGCCAGCTTTAACGCCTTACGCCCGAACGATCCTTTGCGGGATGGCGAAACACTGGTCTTGCCGCGTAGGGGGCAAGCAGGGTTGGGCGGCGGCACGACCGGCGCTGTCATCGGCGGCAGCGGCGTGCAGCCTGTCGATGTGGCAAGCATCGCAACCACCGCGCTGGACCGCGTTGGCGGAACGGCGGCCCCTGCTGCAGCATCCGGGCCAGAACCACAACGCCACAAGGTGGCGCGCGGCGAGACAGCCTATTCCATCGCCCGCACCTACGGTGTGTCTGCCAAGGCAATTGCCGATTGGAATGGCCTGCCCGCAGACCTTGCTGTGCGTGAAGGTCAGTTTCTGATCATTCCGGTCGCCGCAGCGGGTGCACAGCCCCTTGCGTCTGAGGTGGTCGTAACGGCACCGGGCGAAGGATCGCTTACGCCCGTGCCACCATCCGCCTCGCAGCCGCTGCCCGACGAAGATGTGGCACCCGCAGCGCTAAAGCCCAAGGAAACGCCCGTCTCGCCCGATCTGGGCGAACAACGCACCCAAGCGTCTGCCGCACAGTTTGTGATGCCCGCCGACGGCAAAATCATTCGGGGCTACGCTAAGGGTAAGAACGAAGGCATTGATATTGCGGCCGCCGCCGGGTCTGGCGTCAAAGCCGCCGCTGACGGGGTGGTCGCGGCGATTACCAAAGATACCGAACAGGTGCCAATCGTGGTGATCCGCCATGCGGGTGGCCTGCTGACAGTTTATGCCGGCCTCGACGGGATCAAGGTTGCCAAGGGTGCCAAAGTAAAGCGCGGCCAGACCATTGCCGCCGTACGTGCAGGCAACCCCGCCTTTGTGCATTTTGAAGTGCGCAAGGGTGTCGATAGCATCGACCCGGTGCAATATCTGCAATAGTCGACCAGACACTTTTGGCGCGTGGCGTTTTAGGGTGACGCATTTGACAAACAGGCCTCATCCAGCCCCCAAAGGCTGGCTGAGGTCTGTTTCAAAGTCATCGCCAATCGCGGATCAGTCCAGCCTGACCCCACGCCGCGCGGCCAAATCGGTGAAGAACTGCCATGCCACCCGACCAGACCGCGCCCCTCGCGTGGCCTGCCATTCGATGGCCTCTGCCCGCAATTCTGTGTCGCTGATCTGCAGGTTATGGGCCGCACAATAGCCACGGATCATAGCCAGATATTCGTCCTGAGTGCAGGGATGAAAGCCAAGCCACAATCCAAATCTGTCCGACAGAGATACCTTTTCTTCAACCGCTTCGGATGGGCTGATGGCCGTTGAGCGTTCGTTTTCAATCATCTCGCGCGGCATCAGATGGCGGCGGTTAGAGGTGGCGTAAAACAGCACATTCGCTGGTCGCCCTTCAATTCCGCCGTCCAGCACGGCTTTCAGTGATTTGTAATGCTGGTCATCATGGCTGAACGAAAGATCATCGCAAAACAGGATAAAGCGATCGGGTGCTGCCCGAAGATGTTGCAACAACCGTGTGACAGAAGGCAGGTCTTCGCGGCTAAGCTCAACGATTTTCAGTGGCAGCCCTTCGGCCCGGATTGCCGCGTGAACGGCCTTCACAAGGCTTGATTTCCCCATTCCCCGCGCGCCCCAAAGAAGCGCGTTGTTGGCGGGCAATCCATTCGCAAAATGCCGGGTGTTTTCCAAAAGCGTATCGCGCGACCGATCAACGCCGATAAGCAGCCCGATATCCACACGCGCCACATCGCGGACGGCTTCCAGCCGGTCAGGCACCGTATGCCAGCCAAAGGCGTCTGCGCTGGAAAAATCAGGCGCGGGCATCGGTGCCGGAGCCAGACGTTCCAGCGCAGCCGCGATGCGGATCAGCGCATCATCCGTCATGCCTTGCCGGCATTGGTTGGTGCCTCGTCCTCATCCTCGTCTTCATCGACCCAAAGACCTTGGGCACGCAAATCTGCCTCGCGCCGCTTTTCAATGCGGGCGATCAGAAAGATCGAGATTTCATAAAGCGGGTAAATCGCCGCAAACAAGATAACCTGCGACATGAAATCGGGCGGCGTCACAACGGCGGCCACCACCAGAATGATCACAATCGCGTAACGCCGCATCGCCCGCAGGCCGCGTGCGGTCACCATTCCGGCCTTGCCCATCAGGGTAAGCAGCACGGGAAGTTGGAAGCAAACACCAAAGGCCATCACAAAGCTCATCGTCAGGGACAGGTATTGTTCCATCGAACCTTGGAACAACACACCCGCCGGGGCTTTGGAAATAACGGCGCTGTCACCCACCGTTGGGTCAAAATTCTGTTGAAATTGCAGAAAGAAATCAAAAGCAATGGGCAAGACAGCATAGTAAGAAAACGCAGCCCCAAGGATGAACATCAGCGGTGACGCAATCAGGAACGGCAAGAACGCGTTTTTTTCCTGACGGTACAGACCGGGGGCCACAAAGCGCCACATCTGATAGCCAATTATCGGGAAAGACATTGCAAACCCGCCCATGACAGAGATTCGAATGGCCACAAAAAACCCTTCTTGCAGCTTCACCAGAATAAGCCCGCAAGTTTGATTGCGCGCTTCCAGCGCATTGCAAATTGGCTGGGTTAGAAAGTTGAAGATCGGGTTCCAGACCGTGAAACAGACACACATCGCCACGACAAACGCCAAAAGTGCATAAATGATGCGGGTTCGCAGTTCTTTCAGATGCTCAATCAGCGGGGCAGAGCTGTCGTCGATTTCTTTGGTCGCGGCCATGCCTTAGGCGTCCTTTGCCGGTTTGCGCGGGGCGCGGGGTTTGGTGGCCGGTTTGGCAGCGGCGGCAGGTCCAGCTCTGACAATAGGTTTGCGCGCGCGGCCAGCGGGTTTGGCGGCAAGGGGTGCCGCCGCATCAGCCTTCAGGGCCCGCAGCTTTACAGAGGCCTCGGTGGCTACCGCCTTTTTCGCCGCCTGCGCATCGACAAGTGCCTGTGTCGCGGCACCGTGGGGTGACGGCGCTGCTTTTGCCACTGGGACGGCTGCAACGCCCGGTTTGGTGGCAGGTTTCATGGGATCCCACTTCTCAAACCGGCTGGCCGCATCCTTCACCGCATCCAACCCCATGCTTTTCGCCGAGGTCGCCGCCTTCAGATCTGCCGCAATATCATTTACGCCGGTTTCCTTGGCCGCCTGGTCCATTGCCCGCTGAAAATCGCGCGCCATAGACCGCATTTTGGCGGTAAATCGCCCCATAGTGCGAAACATGTCGGGCAGATCTTTCGGGCCGATGACAATCAGCGCCACGATGCCAATCAGCATCAACTCGGTCCAGCCGATTTCAAACATGTCTCACCCGCCCCACCGGCTGCTGGCCGCGATCAGACTTTGTCTTTTTCGGCAGGCGTCACGTCGCGTGCCGCTTCGGCTGTTTTCTCAATTTCGGACGTTTCTTCTTTGACGCCTTTTTTGAACGCAGTGATCCCTTTGCCAACTTCGCCCATCAGCGAGCTGACCTTGCCACGCCCGAACATGACAAGAACGACAACGGCAATCAAAAGAAGGCCGGGAAGGCCAATATTGTTCAGCATCGTATTCTCCTTTGGGTGGCGGTCCTGCCACCCCCGACATTTCTTGGCATGATGTAGGCGCTCTGGTGGGCAGATCAAAGCCCTAATTCGTATCGGATGTCGGTCAGCGCCCGTGAAGACCGAATGATAACTGACAGCTATGTGTCAGTTGCCATCTGCCATCATTCCCGGACCTAACAAATGGAGAATGACTTTGCATAACCGCTTTACTCCCGCTTTCAGCACGGATTTGCTGATGTCCCCGGCCGATATGACGCGCGGCAGCACGACAAACAGGCCAGTCCTCGAAATCGTATCCTTCCGATTAAAGCCGGGACTGTCTGATCAGGATTTCCTTGCCTTGGCACGCGCCACAGAAGCGGTGGTGGCCGCACAGCCGGGCTTTACCGGGCGGCACCTGATGCGCAATGAAGATGGCCTTTGGACCGATCTGGTAAATTGGCAAAGCCTTGATTTGGCTACAAAAGCCGCAGCCGTTGTTATGGCCAATCCGGCATTTGCCCCCTGCGGCAGGGCCATTGATGAGCAAACGATCACCATGCAACATCTCCCCGTTCTTTGGTCGATGGGCGATTGACGGCGGCGTGCGGCGCCTGCAGGCTTAAGGCATGCGCCGCACTGACCGCCTGTTTGATCTGATCCAGATTCTGCGTGACGGCAGGTTGCACCGCGCTGGTGACATCGCGGACCGGCTAGAGGTTTCAACACGCACCATCTGGCGCGATATGGCCACGCTGATGGCATCAGGTCTGCCGGTGGAGGGAGAGCGGGGCGTGGGCTATATGCTGCGCGCGCCGATCACCTTGCCCCCCATGATTTTGACGGCAGACGAGCTCGAGGCGCTGAAGCTGGGAATGCGGTTGGTGGCAACCGGGGCGGACCCGGGGTTGGCACGGGCTGCACGCAATTTGGCGTCAAAAATTGCCGCCGTAATGCCAGCAAGTTCTGAACCGGATGACGACGATTTGTTCGTGTTTCTGGGCGATCAAGCCGTGCGGGCCGCCCCGCATTTGCCCTTGTTACGACAAGCGATAAAGGCAAAAGAACGCCTCGCGATCACCTATCTCGATGCGTCCAGCCGGGAAACACACCGCGACATTCGACCCTTGCAGCTGGAGTTTTGGGGACGTGTCTGGACACTTGCCGCCTATTGCGAGGCGCGCACCGGGTTTCGCGCGTTTCGGGTGGATCGGATCTTGGCAATCACCCCGACTGGCGAGACATTTCCCGCCGAAAAAGGCACCACTTTGGCCGATTATCGCGCCAGCGTCAGCCCTGACGATTGACGGGAAACACAAAACACCGGTCGCGCCGGATCATCAGCCAAAGCACGGTACCTGGCTTTGGCAAAAACACGCCCGGCACGGATGCAGTTAGAATTTTGCCGTCAAAATCCATCGCGAAATCGACCAGACTTTCGCGGCCCAGATAGCGCGCGCGCGTGACCGTACCGCGCGCCGCCGTGCCGTCGGTTGGTGTCGGGTTAGGGCCACGCCCCGCACGATCAAAATCAATTTTCAGATGCTGTGGGCGGATGACAATATCCACTTCGGCCCCATCAGATTGGCCCGGCGTCAGAAACGCCCCAAAAGGCGTTTGCGTCAGGGCACCACGCGACACACCTCGTATCACATTGATATCGCTAAAAAATGCAGCTGCTTCCCGATCTATCGGGGCGTTATAGATATTATAGGGTGCGCCGCGCTGCACAATCGCGCCTGCGCGCATCAGGGCAATTTCATCCCCCATGCGCATGGCCTCGTCCGGTTCATGGGTGACCAATAAAACTGCGGTGAGTTCTTCTTTCAGAATTTCCAGCGTCGCATCGCGGATGCCGTCACGCAGCCGGTTGTCGAGACCGGAAAACGGCTCGTCCATCAGCATGACCCTTGGCTTCGGGGCAAGCGCGCGGGCAAGTGCGACGCGCTGTTGCTCGCCTCCCGAAAGCTGGTGCGGATGTTTATCACCAAAGCCGGTAAGCGTTACTTTTTCCAGTAAACTATCGACGCGACGTGATTTTTCAGCAGTGCCGCCGGTCAGGCCAAAGGCGACGTTCTGCGACACGGTCAAATGCGGGAACAGCGCGAAATCCTGAAACATCAGGCCAACAGACCGTTTCTCTGGCGGCGTGTTGCGCGCATGATCTGCCATGATGATGCCGTCAATCGCGACTGCGCCATTGTCAAGTTTTTCCACCCCGGCAATCATCCGCAAGGTGGTAGATTTGCCGCAACCCGATGGGCCCAAAAGGCAGGTGACTTGGCCCGCCGCAATCTGAAGCGAGACGTCGTTGACCACGGTACGCCCGGCGAATGCGCGGGTCAGGTTCAAAACGTCGAGACGGGGGGGAGGTATCTGCAACAACTTACCCGAGCGATTTCGTAAGGTTTCTGCCTAGCAGCAGCAATCTGACACAGCAAGGGGCGGTGCATCTGGAAACGGCCATATCCGATCTGTGCTTTATGCGTGCTTTTCGCGTGCATACGCGGCGCGCCGTCACAAACGGCTGTCAGATCGTCGCGTTGGTTGCCCCGCCATCCAACAGGATGTTCTGCCCAACAATGAACCCGGCATGTTGGCTACACAAAAATGCACAAGCGGCCCCGAATTCGGCCGGTGTGCCATAGCGGCCAGCAGGGATACCCGCATGGCGTTGTTTGCGTGCGGCGTCCAGTGTGATGCCCTGCGCCTTGACGACGCCCGCATCAAGCGCATCGGCGCGGTCTGTGGCGTGGATACCGGGCAGCAGGTTGTTGATCGTGACACCCTGCCCGGCCACCTGCCGCGCGGTGCCCGCAACAAAGCCAGTCAGGCCAGTGCGGGCCGTGTTGGACAGGCCAAGTTGCGGCACCGGGGCCTTGACCGACTGTGACGTGATATTGACCACCCTGCCCCAGCCGCGCGTGATCATACCGGGCATAAGCGCCTGCATCAGCGCGATGGGCGTCAGCATGTTGGCATCAATTGCGCGGATGAAATCATCGCGGGTCCAATCCGACCAAAGGCCGGGCGGCGGGCCGCCGGCATTGGTAACCAGAATGTCAATTTGGCCTGCGCCCGCCAAAACCTGCGCGCGGCCCGCCTCGGTGGTGATATCGGCGGCAATTGTGATGACGGTGACGCCGTAGGCTGCCCGGATGGCGGCGGCCGTTGCCTCCAGAGCGTCGGCACCACGGGCGTTCAACACAAGGTGTACCCCTGCTTCAGCCAGCGCCTCGGCACAGCCACGCCCAAGCCCCTTTGATGCAGCGCAGACTAATGCCCGCTTGCCCGTTATTCCAAGATCCATTGCGTCACCCCACTGTTTAGCGGCAAGCTAACGCTGCAGCGGGGCTTGCGCCAGAGGGACCGGGAAAGATGTGATCCTGCCCGGCGCCTATTCTTTTGCTTACCGCACGATCAGGTTGCGTAGAAAAACTCTTCGCGCACAATTTTGCCACCTGCCACGTGATAGACGCCAACCTCTTGCATCTGGCCGCGTTTGCCGGTGGCTTTTTCGGTATAATCCACATCAAAGGTCACGGCAAAACGGTCGTCGCCATGGGCGAAAGGCCCACCGACGGTTTGGTTGTGCACCGTCATGCTGTTTTCCCACCAGTCATGCTTGCCCTCAATCGCAGCAATTCCAGTAACGGTTGTGCCGTTTCCCATATCTGCCGCTTCAACAGATTGGGCGTCGGACGCATAGAGTTTATGCAGGTTCGCCCGCGCGCGGTTTTCACGGCAACCAGCAACAAGTTCATTAGCAATCTCTTTCAAAGTCATTTTAACCTCCCTTTTGTTCATCCAATGTTCTTATCGTAAGCCGTTTTTGTGACACCGCCAAGACGGGTTTTGCGCGGGCGGTTGCAGGGTGGCAAAGCTTCGCCTATATCCTGCGACCATGTCAAACCAAGCCCCCCTTCCGCCCGAAATTGCCCGCCGCCGGACCTTTGCGATCATCTCGCATCCCGACGCAGGCAAAACCACATTGACCGAAAAATTCCTGCTGTTTGGTGGTGCCATTCAGATGGCGGGTCAGGTGCGGGCCAAGGGCGAGGCGCGGCGCACCCGGTCTGATTTCATGAAGATGGAACAGGAACGCGGGATTTCGGTTTCGGCATCGGCGATGTCATTCGATTTTCGGAACTACCGGTTCAATCTGGTGGACACCCCCGTCCACAGCGATTTTTCCGAAGACACCTACCGCACCCTGACGGCGGTGGATGCGGCCATCATGGTGATTGATGGGGCGAAAGGGGTTGAGTCCCAAACCCGGAAACTGTTCGAAGTGTGCCGTTTGCGCGATCTGCCAATTTTGACATTTTGCAACAAAATGGACCGCGAAAGTCGGGATACGTTTGAGATTATTGACGAAATTCAACAAAATCTGGCAATTGACGTGGCCCCGGCATCTTGGCCCATCGGCATGGGGCGCGATTTCCTTGGCTGCTATGATATTTTGCATGACCGTTTGGAACTGATGGATCGCGCAGACCGCAACCGGATGGCGGAGACGGTACAAATCAACGGTTTGGATGACCCGAAACTGGCGCAGCATATTCCAGCCGGGCAGTTGGCCACACTGCTGACCGAGCTGGAAATGGTGCGCGAATTGCTGCCCGCGTTTAACCGGCAGTCGTTCATGGAAGGCCATATGACACCGATCTGGTTCGGGTCCGCGATCAATTCCTTTGGCGTCAAAGAACTGATGGACGGCATGGGCGAATATGGGCCAGAGCCGCAAGTGCAAAAGGCCGTGCAGCGGGGGGTTGCGCCAGACGAAACCACGGTCACGGGATTTGTGTTCAAGGTGCAGGCCAATATGGACCCAAAGCACCGTGACCGCGTGGCCTTTGTGCGGCTTGCCTCGGGGCATTTTGAGCGCGGTATGAAGCTTACGCATGTGCGGTCTAAAAAGCTGATGGCAGTCACCAACCCGGTGCTGTTTCTGGCCGCCGACCGCGAGTTGGCGGAAGAGGCCTGGGCGGGTGACATCATCGGCATTCCAAACCACGGGCAGCTGCGCATCGGCGATGCGCTGACAGAAGGCGAGGCGTTGCGGTTTACCGGTATCCCGTCTTTTGCGCCGGAATTGCTGCAGGTTGTCCGCGCGGGTGACCCGTTGAAAGCCAAGCATCTGGAAAAAGCACTGATGCAGTTTGCCGAAGAAGGCGCTGCCAAAGTGTTCAAACCAATGATCGGGTCAGGGTTCATCGTGGGCGTGGTGGGCGCCTTGCAGTTCGAGGTGCTGGCCAGCCGGATTGAACAGGAATATTCGCTGCCGGTGCGGTTTGAACCATCGCAGTTCACCTCGGCCCGTTGGGTCGCCGGGCCAAAGGCGATGGTTGAGGCGTTCGTGAACGTCAACAAAGGCCATATTGCCGTCGATAGTGATGGCGACATGGTATATTTGACCCGCCTGAAATGGGATATTGACCGGGTGGAGCGCGATCACCCCGAGTTGAAGCTGACGGCGACCAAGGAAATGATGGCGTAAGCGCAGCCGCCAATTTGCCGATATTGTTTCAATCAGTCACTTCATTGTTGAGGCAGATGTAGGCGACCTTTGATCTGCTACCATCCCTTTGCAGCTTTTGCCGAGGGAGGCCGCATGAATCGGGTGTCAACGGCCCTTGGGCGGGCCATCGCGCGCTACATTGAAAAGCAAACCAAGGGCTATGTGCTTTTGTCCGCTGTTACGTCGGCCAAGGTCCGGGCCTGTTTGCAGCCCGGCGATGTGGTGCTGGTGGAAGGCGACCGGCGGATATCCACGGCGATCAAATATCTGACGCAATCCACCTGGTCCCATGCTGCGATGTTTGTGGGCGACGGGCCGGGACGAGACCTGATTGAGGCTGACCTACGCGAGGGGGTGCGCTATCTTGCGCTGGACGAGGTGCTTCACCTGAACATGCGCATTTGCCGCGCCGTCGGGCTGACCGAAGACGACCAAAAGCGGGTGACGGACCACATGCGCGCCAGCCTTGGGCATACTTATGATCTGAAAAATGTGGTGGACCTTGCGCGGTTTTTATTGCCGCAACCGCCGGTGCCAAAACGATTTCGCCGCCGCATGTTGGCTCTTGGATCAGGGGATCCGACCCGCGCCATTTGTTCGTCGCTGATTGCCGAGGCTTATCAGTCAATCCGCTATCCGATCTTGCCAATGATCGAGACACTGCAGCAGGGCAGCGAGGTCAGTGAAATATTGCATATCAAGCATTTTTCACTGTTTGCACCACGCGATTTTGATGTGTCGCCATATTTTAAGGTGGTGAAACCAACGATCGAACATGGCTTTGATTACAAGGCCCTGCGGTGGGCTGGCCCCGCCCCTTTGGGACGCGCGCCTACGGCTTTGCAAGCGGGCGATTAACGCGGTCGCTTCACCGCTTGCGCCACTTTGTCTGCTGCTGTTTGCTTGACGTGTCTGACAATTTCCTTTACCGCCTTCCCATCCTCATCCGAGGGTTTGACGCCGGGACGCCCGGAAACAAGCGTCCCTTCATTCAATGCGGTCCGATACCGCATTTCATAGGACGCACATGACCAAATTTTCCGACCTCGCGCTGGACCCGCGCGTATTGCAAGCCGTTGCTGAAGCTGGCTACGAGACCCCCACCCCTATTCAGGCACAGGCCATTCCGCACGCATTGCAAGGCAAAGATGTGCTGGGCATTGCCCAGACCGGCACCGGCAAGACGGCAAGTTTCGTTTTGCCGATGATCACTCTGCTGGGGCAAGGCCGTGCGAAGGCGCGGATGCCGCGTTCGTTGGTGTTGTGCCCAACGCGGGAATTGGCAGCGCAGGTGGCAGAGAATTTCGAAACCTACGCCAAATATACCAAATTGACCAAGGCCTTGCTGATCGGCGGCGTATCCTTTGGCGAACAGGACAAGCTGATTGACCGCGGTGTCGATGTGCTGATCGCGACCCCCGGTCGCCTGCTGGACCACCACGAGCGTGGCAAGCTGCTTTTGACCGGCGTGCAGATCATGGTGGTGGATGAGGCCGACCGGATGCTGGATATGGGGTTCATCCCCGATATTGAACGCATCTTTGCGCTGACGCCGTTTACCCGGCAGACGTTCTTTTATTCGGCCACCATGGCACCGGAAATTGAACGGCTGACCAATACCTTCCTGTCAAACGCCGTAAAGATCGAAGTGGCGCGGCAGGCGACAACCTCGGAAACGATTGAGCAAAAGCTGTTCTCCATCACGCCATCGCGCAAGGACCGGTCTTTTGCTGACAAACGGTCGGTGTTGCGTGCGCTGATCCGGGCCGAGGGCGAGGCTTGCACCAATGCCATCATCTTTTGCAACCGCAAGATGGACGTAGATGTTGTTTCCAAGTCGTTGAAACAGCATGGCTTTAACGCGTCGCCTATTCATGGTGATCTGGATCAATCGGTGCGCACCAAAACGCTGGACGGGTTCCGCGATGGATCGGTTCACCTGCTTGTGGCGTCCGATGTGGCGGCTCGCGGGCTTGATATTCCGGCCGTCAGCCATGTGTTCAACTTTGACGTGCCATCACACCCGGAAGATTACGTGCACCGCATTGGCCGAACCGGCCGCGCCGGGCGATTGGGCAAGGCGTTCACCATTTCCACCCCCAATGATGCCAAATATCTGGCGGCGATAGAGGCTTTGGTGAAACAGCCAATACCGCAGGGCACCCTGCCCGAAGGGTTTACACTGGCCGAGGCAGGCGATGCCCCGCCACCGCGCGAAGACCGCAGCCCCAGTGGCCGCACCCGCAGCCGGGGTGGCCGTGGCGGCGAAGGCCGCAAATCTGCGCCAGTTGCGGACGCGGCGGTGGCCCCAGTGGCCGTTGACGCTGTGCAAGCCCCGACAGGTGTTGTGGCCGAGCAGCCGAGCCAAGCGCCCAGCCAAAGCCCCCGTGACGAACAGCCGCGTGACGAGCGCCGCCATGACCGCCGCGACCGAAGTGGCGAGCGCACCCATGACCGGCCAAACGACCGCAGTGGCGACAGAAATGGCGAGCGTACAAATGACCGCCGCGATTACCGCCGTGATGGCGGTGGCGGCAACGGGGTTGTTGGCATGGGCGACCATGTGCCGGAATTCATTCTGCGCAGCTTTCACATCGCGTCTGCCCCGATCACCGAGGCGGAATTGAACGAGCCAGAAGGCGAAGCGCCCGATGTCGAAGAAATGACTGACAGCAGCAGCGACGCTTGAGGCGGTTTGGCTGATACGGCCCCCCTCCCCAACCCCTCCCCACGGTGGGGGAGGGGAGGCGACAATCTTTTGAATTTTTATCTATTTTTAGCGCGGCGAAAGCAGCCTGAGATGCGGGCCACGCCCCTTGTATTTGCTAATGCGGAACGACCCCCTCCCCCCTTCGTGGGGGAGGGCTGGGGTGGGGGGCTAAACTGCCCGATCAGCCGTCAGTCAAGCGACTGACCACAATCGTAACCTCCGGCTTTTTGCCAATCTCTTCCATCGCGACCTGACGGGTGACGCGGCGGATCGCCTCATCCAGTTTGTCGTCATCGCGCAGGATCTTGGCCCCGGCTTTGGCCAGGAACGCGCCCAATTCCGCCTCGATCGCCTCGGCCACCGGTTTGCCGCGTTTGCCAAATTCCGGCAAGCCCATGGTTTCGACCCAAGGTTCACCCAAGGCTTCATCCGCTTCGTCAAGGATTACGGTCACCAGCGCATGGCCGCCAAGCGCCATGCGGATACGGTCGCGCACAACGCCGTCCATCGCGCCGATCAGCACCGAGCCATCAAGGTAAGTGCGGCCGGTTTCGATGTATTCGGCAACGACGGGTGTGTTTCCCGTGATGTCGATCATCATGCCGTTCGTGACAACTTCCGTAGCAATCCCCTTGGCGGCACCAATTTTGGCATGTTCGCGCAAATGCCGGTGTTCGCCGTGCATCGGGATTAGCATCGCGGGTTTCAGGATGGAATGCACCGTTTCCAAATCGGGGCGGTTGGCGTGGCCAGACACGTGATACAAGCCATTTGCATCATCCTGAACATCAACGCCCATTTCGGAAAAAGCGTTGTAGATGCGCAGCACCTCACGCTCATTCCCTGGAATGGTTTTCGATGAAAACAGGAACAAATCGCCCTCTTTCATCTCATGCCCCAAGTACTTGCCTCGGCTAAGCTGCGCCGATGCCGCGCGGCGTTCGCCTTGGCTGCCAGTGACGATCAGCATCTGGTTGCCGCGTGGCACGTCGAGCGCCTCTTCCGGCGATACGGTGCGCGGAAAGTTTTTAAGGACACCCGATTGTTCAGACGCCGTGACCATGCGCTTCATGGCCCGGCCCAGCAGGCAAACAGACCGGTCCGCCGCACGGGCCGCTTCGGCCAGCGTTTGCAGACGGGCGACGTTCGAGGCAAAGGTTGTCGCCACCACCATGCCCTTTTGACCCTTGATCAATTCGGCAATCGGGTCTTTCAGGGTGGCCTCGGATCGGCCTGCATGGGTGGAAAATACGTTGGTGGAATCGCACATCAGCGCCTTTACCGGGGCCTCGGCCGCTAGGGCACGCATGGCGGCCTCGTCAAATCCTTCGCCAACCACCGGGGTGGCATCCAGTTTGAAATCGCCAGAATGGATAACGCGGCCTGCGGGCGTGTCGATGATCAGCATGGAACATTCGGGGATCGAATGGCTGATCGGCAGGAATTGCACCTTGAAGGGGCCCGCCTCAACCACTTCGGGCCGCGCGCCAACGGTGGTGATCACATCATTGGGCAGACCGTATTCTTCCAGCTTCAGCCGCCCGATAGTTGCGGTAAACTTGCGGGCGTAGACCTTTTTCTTTAACCGGGGCCAAAGATGGCCCAACGCGCCGATATGGTCTTCATGCGCATGGGTGATAAAAATCGCCTCGACCCGGTCAAGCCGTGCTTCCAGCCATTTCAGATCGGGCATGATCAGATCAACGCCGGGGGTCGATGACATATCTGGGAAGGTGACACCCAGATCAACAACGATCAGGCGTTCCTTGTCTTCCGGGCCGTATCCGTAAATGTAGGTGTTCATGCCAATTTCGCCAGCCCCGCCGAGGGGAAGGTAGATCAGCCGGTTCTTACCGCTCATGCTGCGTCCTGTTCTTTGTTGTAGTCGTTGATCAGAACAAGACCGTGCATGGTCAAATCGTCCTCAACAGCGTCAAATAAATCAAATCCTTGGGCAAACAAGGTGGCAAGGCCACCCGTCGCTATAACCTTCATTGGGCGGTCGCGTTCCAGCCGTATTTGGTGCACGATGCCTTCCGTCAGGCCAATGTAGCCCCAATACACACCTGACTGCATGCAGGCCACCGTATTCGTGCCAATGACCTGCGACGGTTTGGAGATATCGACATGCGGCAGGGCGGCGGCGGCCATATGCAGCGCCTCAAGCGACAGGTTCACGCCGGGGGCGATGACACCGCCGATATAAGCGCCATCGGTATCGACCACATCGAATGTGGTGGCAGTACCGAAATCGACGATGATCAGATCACCGCCATGGCGCACAAATCCGGCATGGGTGTTGACCAGCCGGTCGGGGCCGACAGTGACGCCTTGGTCAACACGGGGCGGGGTGGGCAGGCGGCATTCGGGTTTGCCCACCACCAGCGGGCGACAGTCGAAATAGCGGTTGCACAGGACCCGCAGGTTGAACACCACGCGCGGAACGGTGGAGGAGATGATGGCTTCGGTGATATGCGCATCAGTTTTGGTCAGGTTCAAAAGCGAGGTCAGCCAGACGAAATATTCATCCGCCGTGCGTTTGTGGTCGGTCGCGATGCGCCATGTGGCCGCAAATTTGGTGCCGTTCCAGATCGAAAACACGGTGTTGGTATTGCCGCAGTCTATGGCCAAAAGCATGGGATGCGCCTTTCTTAGAAGAACACTTCTGCTGCGGGGATAGACATCCGGCCAGCGGATGTATGAAGCACCAAAGCACCGGTTGCGTCTATCGTCTCAAACCGCCCCTCATAGGTGGCGGTGCCGGTGCGCGCACGGATCGTCTCGCCCAGCCGCGTGGCATGGGCCAGCCATTCAAGGCGCAGGGGGGCGAAACCGATGGTGGTCAACAGCGCTTCCCACCGCGCGAAGGCAGGGGCTAAGTGGTTCAGAAAGGTTTCAGGCTCCACCCGCAACCCGGTTTCGCCAAGCAGGCTGACCGGGGGCAGCGCGCCGGGTTCCACCTGTGACGGGTCCGGGGCGGCGATCAGGTTCACGCCCATGCCGATGGCAAGATGAGACGCAGTTTTGCCTGCACCTGCGCTTTCCAGCAGAATTCCAGCCAGCTTGCCGCCGTTCAGCAGCACATCATTGGGCCATTTCAGCGTGAAGGCTTTGGGCAATCCGGTGACGGCGACACAGGCATCGCGCAACGCAAGGCTTGCCGCGAAGGACCGTAGGGCCACAACATCAAGCCCCTCAGCAGGTTTCATCACAAGCGTCGCGTGAAAGTTACCACGCGGGCTGGCCCATGCCCGCGCGCGCCTGCCCCGGCCAGCGGTTTGCATCCCCGCGAGGATCCACACAGGGGCAGTCAATGCAGGGGCAAGGCGGGCGGCTTCGGCATTGGTGCTATCAACCGATGCCAGCAGATGCCGCGCCACACCGTGGGGCCATGGATCAGGGCCCGACACTAATCAGGGACCGACAAGGGTTTCGGCAGCCATGGCGGCAAGCGGTTCAATGCCTAACAGGTTGATGATGCCCAGCACCATTATGGCAGCCACACCGACCAGTGCCAGCCACTGCGCGGGCACCATTGGCGTGTCGATCACGTCACCCTCTTTGCCGAAATACATGTAGAACACGATGCGCAGGTAATAGAACGCGCCGATGACCGAGGCGACAGCGCCAGCCAGTGCCAGCCAAGTCATGCCCGCATCGACAGCGGCTTGCAGCACATAGAACTTGCCAAAGAACCCCACCATCGGCGGCACGCCAGCCAAGCTGAACAGCAAGACGAGCATCGCAAGCGCCTTTAACGGATCGCGGCGTGAATACATATTCAGACTATCAATCGTGGTAATGGGCCGCCCGTCTTTTTCCATCGACAGGATGAAGGCAAAAGTGCCGATGTTCAT
>JANOFE010000069.1:0-24085 GCA_031413495.1 Pseudorhodobacter sp.
CATGTTGCTGACACTTGGTGCCTATCTTGCCATCAAGCAGGAAGTGTCTGCAGGCGCGATTATTGCGACCTCCATCATCGCGGGCCGGGCACTGGCCCCGGTGGATCAGGTGATCGGGCAATGGAAATCCATCGGTCGCACTCTGCAAGCGCATCGCAGTCTTTTGGCGACATTGGATAGAATGCCGCCAGAGCCGCGCCATATCACTTTGCCAGACCCCAAAGGCAATATTCAGGTCACCAATCTTACAAAATACGCCCCTGCAGGCCCGACAAGCGGCCCACGGCAAAAGATTCTTAGCCAGCTGAACTTTACTCTCGCACCCGGCGATGGCTTGGGTGTCATCGGCAATTCGGCGGCGGGCAAATCCAGCCTTGCCAAGGTGCTGGTGGGCGCCTGGCGGCCTGAGGGCGGCGAAATCAGGCTGGACGGGGCAACGCTGGATCAATGGCATCCCGAAGATCTGGGGCGTCACATTGGCTATCTGCCACAAACGCTGGAAATGCTGCCCGGCACGATTGCGGAAAATATCTCGCGCTTCAACCGCCAAGCACAGGACAAGATGATCATCGAGGCGGCCCAGATAGCCGGGGTGCATGAGATGATCCTGGCGCTTCCCGGCGGCTACGGCACGCCGATTGGCATGGCGGGGCAGCCTTTGTCGGGGGGGCAGATCCAACGGCTTGGGCTGGCACGCGCGATTTACGGCATTCCGCGGCTGATTGTGCTGGATGAGCCAAATTCAAACCTTGATGGCGGCGGTGATGATGCGCTGTCAGCGGCCATTCTGACGCTGCGCGCGCGTGGATCGGTGGTTGTGGTAATGGCGCATAGGCCAAGTGTTATCCATGCGGTGAACAAAGTGATGATCCTGCACAAAGGCACCATTGCGCATTTCGGCAACAAGGAAGAAATCATCCAGATGGCGATGCGCCCGGTAGAGGCCGATGAAGATACGCCCGCAGGTGCCGCCGCTGAACAGAAGATCGGATAGATAATGACCCGCCGCCCAGAGCCCGAGGTTAAACTGAAAACCAGCCTTGCCGCGACAACCCGGATCGGGGTGATGGCAAGCCTTGCCCTGCTGGTGATCGGGTTTCTATGGATGCAGACCACGATGATTGCGGGGGCAGTCATTGCCTCGGGGCAGGCGGTGGTCAGCGGTAAGCCCAAGGTGGTGCAAAGCCTTGATGGCGGCGTGGTGGCCGAGATTTTTGTCGAAGATGGCGATGTGGTGCAGGCCGGCGATGTTCTGTTAAAGCTGGATCCGACCCTATTGCTGATCAATCAGGATATTTACCGCAACCGTCTGGCCGAAGTGACGGCGCGCGAAAGCCGACTTGAGGCGGAATATCTGGGCGAAACTGAAATCATCCGCCTGCCACCCCCTGCGCAATTGGCAGGTGTCGAGGTCGAGAGGCACTATCTGGGCCAGCAGGCCGTATTTCAGGCGCGCCGCGATGTGCTGGACGGCCTGAAAGAACAGCTGGACGAACGCATCTTGCAGTTTGGCAACCAGACTGACGGGGTGCAGGGCCAGATCACCTCAGTGCGTGATCAACTGGGCTATGTCGAGCGTGAATTGCAAAGTCTGCAGGCGTTGAACAAGGAAGGGTTGGCGCGCGAAAGCCAGGTTCTGGAATTGCAGCGCACACAATCGGGGCTTCTGGGCCAGATGTCGCAACTGCAATCGGAACTGGCGCGGATCAAAAACTCCATCCGCGATACAGAGCTGGAGATTTTGCAATCGGACCGCACCTTCAAGGAAGAGGTGGTGACCGAACTGCGCGAGGCGACAGCGTCGCGCGATGAGTTGATCTTGCAGATCATCACGGTGGAAAAACAGCTGGAACGTATTGATATCACGGCCCCGGCGGACGGTATCATTCATGAGATGCAGGTGTTTACCGTGGGCGGCGTGGTCCCACCCGAGGCCACAATCGTGCAGATCATCCCGCAGGCGGAAGGGGTAGAGTTCGAATTGCGCATAGAACCCAAGGCTATTGATCAGATCTTTGTGGGCCAGAAGGCCAAGGTGTCTTTTCCCGCCTTTGACATGCGTACAATCCCTGAAATCTTTGGTACTTTGTCCGAAGTGCCGCCCAGTTCTGTAACCGATCCGACAACTGGCCAATCCTATTACCGGGTCGGGCTATCAGTTCCGCCGGAAAGTTTGGCCTTATTGGGTAATGTCGATCTGATCCCCGGCATGCCGATCGAGGCGTTTTTGGAAACCGGCGAGCGGTCTGTGCTGAGCTATCTCACAAAACCCCTGATGGACCAGTTATCGCGCGCCTTCCGCGAAGGATAATCCGCAGCAAACCCCTGCTTTTGTCTAAGGTGGGGGCAGGGCATGGGTGATGCAGCCGGGGCACAATGTGCATTCAAAGCCGCCCCACCACCTTGGCAAGATTGCTTAAAGGCGCGGCCTGCCCCAAGGTAATCCCCGAGGCGATAACCGTCAAACAAAACCGCAAAAGCGGTATATAGAACGGGCAGGCAGTATTATGACGAACCCAATTTGGCGCAAGATGCGCCCGGTCTGCTTTTTTGCGGTTGCTTTGGGCACGCTTGCGGGTTGTGCCAAAGAGGTGCCTTATGCTGCCCCCGCCTTTCCGTTTCTAGGATCTTATTCCGGGCATAAAAGCGGTGCCCCGGTGCTGTTGGAAAACACAGCCTGGTGGAAAGGCTTCAAAGACCCAACGCTTGACCGTCTGGTTGAACGGGCGTTGCGCGACAATCTTAGCCTTGCCGCCACCAAAGAACGCATTCTGGAAGCTGAGGCCAATTTAGATACCATTCCGGGGCAGGCCAGTTTGAGCCCAAGCCTTGGCATTCAAAGGTCAAAGGGTCTTGGCGGCGCCCCCCTTACCCGTAGCGAGGCATCGCTTGGCCTGTCGTGGTTGCTGGACCCTTACGGTGCACGTCGCGAACAGGGCAAGGCCGCGCGGGCGCGGATCGAAGTGGCAGATGCCGAAACGGATGCCGCCCAGCTTTTGGTCCTGCTTAACCTGAGCAGCGCCTATATCGATCTGCGCTACCGCCAGCAGGTGCTGCGCATTCGTCATCAGGAAATCCGGTCGCGCCGCCAGACGCTGGAGCTGACCCAGACACTGTTTGATAAAAGTTCAGCCACCCGGTTGGATTTGGTGCGCGCTGCGGCCCGGCTGAGTGAAGCTGAGGCTGCGGTGCCCACCGCCCGCGCTGCTATTCAGCGCCAGCAATATCAGATTGCCGGCCTTCTGGGGGCGGTGCCTGGTACCTTGGACATCAGCCTTGACGATGGCACGATGCCGCATCCGGCGATGTCGGCCAATGTCGGCATTCCAGCCGATATCTTGCGCAACCGCCCCGATGTGCGGATTGCCGAGCGGATTTATTATGCCAATGTTGCTGAAACCGGTGTGGCGCAGGCACAGCTTTACCCGCAGCTGTCGCTGAGCGGGGCCATTACGCTTGCATCGATTGCCAGTGGTGCCAGTGGCGCGGAATATGCCTTTGGCCCGACGCTGACCTTGCCAGCCCTGCCGAACGGGCCACGCAAAGGTGCCCTTGCTGCACAGCAATCGCGCGCGCGGCAGGCGCACACAGCTTGGAAATCTACCGTTCTGGACGCAATTCGCGAAGTTGAAACCGCGATCACGGATTATTCTGCTGCCGCCTCCGCCGTGCATGCCTCGCAAAAAACTGTGCGGCTTTACCGCGAGGCTGCCAATCTGACGCGTGATCTGGTTCTGCGTGACAGTGCAACACTAAGTGATTTGCTGGATGCAGAGGCATCTATCACCAGCGCGGAACTGACGCTGGCAGAGAATCAGCGCCAACAAAGCCTGGGCTTCATCAATCTGAACGTGAGCTTGGGGTCGGGGCATGCCTCTGAGCGTGTCTCTGGGCAAAATATCGCCCCCGTTTCCTACTGATTGGGCGGGCTTCCGCGCAACCTACCACACATTGCGACCTGATTGTTGCCATCCCCGAACGGGGGTGCGATTAAATTGGCACAGGCAACAATAATCTTAAACTCCTGATTTTTAACGAAAGCTTACGGCGGGTTGGAAACAGTCCGAAGGTAAAGTCATGTCTTTTTAGACAATGAACACGCCTTCGCCTCAATCCAGTCGCGATGCTGCCGCGAAAGACTGGAGATTGTCGTTTGATACGAAACGACACCTACAACTGCGTGTTTCTGCACGCAAAACACTCGGAAGGTACTCTGATGGCAACGTTCACTGTTTCAACCAGCGCACAACTGACCACGGCGCTTAGTCAAGCCTCGGGTGGGGATAAGATCCTGCTGGCGAGCGGGAGCTACGGAGATTTTTCTTTTTCTGGAAAAGTATTCGCTTCAAATGTGACGATTGCTTCGCAGGATGCCAATAAACCAGCGACCTTCAATACGATCTCGCTTACGAGGGTTGAAAATCTTACCATCGACAGCGTGTTTGTCGATTTCAAACCCACAGCGGCAACCAATGATAGTGACGCGGGTCTAAGCGTGCGTGACAGCGCCCATATCACCATTGCCAATTCGGTTTTTGAGGGTGGAGTTTCGCCAAATGATGGCCTGATGGTCGGCCGGGGTATCTATGCTCTCGCCAGTTCGGATATTACTATCACCAACAACGACATTTCGCATTTCCGGCGCGGTATACACACACCGGATGTTGATGGGCTGAAGATCACCTACAATCACGTGTTTGAAAACCGCACAACGACCGTTGGCGGCGGCAATGTGAGCAACGTGTTGATTGAGGGCAACCATCTTGAAAGCTCTTCGCCGAACAATTTTGGTGGGGCCGGGGATCATGGTGATTTTATCCATTACTGGACGAAACCAGACCAAGTTGGTGCCAGCGCTAATTTTGTGATCCGGGGCAATTTCATCGAACAGGGCACCGGCACCGGCCTGCTGGGCATATATATGGATAACAACACAAACCCCCAAGGGTTTACAAATGTTCTGATCGAAAACAACGTGATCCATAACAGCAATGGGCAGGGCCTTCGTCTGGAAGATATCAATGGTGGTATCGTACGCAACAACACGCTGCTGCAGTCCGAAGGTATCTATAGCAATGCCCCTCGGATCCGTGTGGAAGACGGCAGCAAGAATATCCTTGTTGAAAACAACATCGTCTCCAACACAACCGTTGGTGGGGCCATGGACAATGTTTCGGGCAACAACATCGTCGAGAAGGGCACGATCGTTGTCCAGTATGACAACCCTTCAGCGTCAAATTATGTTGGCAAGCTTTTCGTAAACCTGCCGCTCGCCAACGGCAATCTGGCAGACTTCCAGAAGATCCCAGGTGCCTTGCCAGCGAATGCAGGCGCCAATCTTACACCAAGTATGATCGATTCTGGTAACGGCACAGCTGGCGGTGGCACCGTTGGGGGTGGCACCGGTGGCGGTACCGTTGGTGGTGGAACTGGCGGTGGCACAGTTGGCGGCGGCACTGGTGGTGTTGTCACGCCACCCGTGGTTGATGACTATGCCGCAGATTTCCTTAGGATGATCGGAACCAAGCAGCTTGGCGGTGACGCAAAAGTTGTAACAGTTGCTGGCGAGCCGATCTTGCGCTTTGATGGTGCCGGCGACTATGCCAAGGTCGGCCGTCTGGCGCAGTTTGAGAAGGCCCAGCAACTCACCGTCTCGATTGATTATGAGCAGGATGTCGCGGATGGTGGCACGGCCAACCTCGCTTGGAACCACAAAAAGCTTGGGGTTTCCGTTGTTGACGACGGCCTCGTTATTTCTGTTGGCACTGCGGATGGCAAGTTCACCCGGATCTCGGTTGATGATCTGGGTCTGAACGATACCGATAAGCACAATATCACGGTTTTGCTGGATACTCAGGCTGACAGGCTGCAGATCATTGTTGATGACAGGCTGGTGCTCGACAACGATGACTACGATTTCCAGATCGTGGGTGCTGGTGGCCGCGAATATGGGTGGTCGCTGGGAACCAAATGGGGCGACTATCTCGATGGTGATATCAGTGATTTCAGCATCGAAAGTGGTGCCGATTTTGTCGACGGTCCAGTGATGGACATGTCTCTGGTGGGATAATATCCTAAGAACTGCAGTATGAAATCGGGCAGCCTTCAAGGGCTGCCCGTTATCTTTCAGGCCTCAGAGGGATTTGGCCCTCAGCGTAGCGGCTTCAACCAGCGCTTTAACCGAGAGGGAATACGGCGGGTTATCTCACGCCGCAAAAAGCGCAATCTATGCAGCCCCACGGCGCGGTTAACGGGAATGCTTAACATCTCTGGCCAGACTGCTTGCATATAGTCACGATAGAAATTGGCCTCGATGCGGTAGCTCGCAGCGAGCGAAAGGGAAATTTCACTCAATCGTTGACCCGAGAATGGATAAATCGAGGGCAGGGCGACAGGATGGCCATAGACGGCAGATCCTGCCCAGCACCCATGAACCTGTTCAATCTTGGCAAGATCTAGGACCATCACGGCATCTGCGGTGGCAGGAATACTGTCGAGCCAGGCCTGACCAGCGGCCCGCACGGCGGGATGATCAGGAACCCTGATCCGTTTCAACAACACCCCAATATCAATACGTGCAGCGCCAATATCGTCCACTGTCCAGTTGGTGGCACGCGGCAGTTCGGATCCGGTGCCGCTAATAGGATTATTGACCGGTTCATTGGCAAGTGTTGTTGCCACCAGTTCGGCCACAGGATCATACATCGCATATCCGGTTCGGTGCAGCCAAGCTGTCACCTGATCACGGGTAGACGGCCGGAACACAACATTCCGATGCGCTACGCCTGCAAGCTTGGTCACCCGGCTGCTGACATACATGTCAAGGCAGTTAGGCTCCCCGAAGGTTTCGCAGCGCAGATTGCGGGCATTTTCACGGCCCGCTGCCAGAACCATCCGGGAATCGTGCCCCCCGCTTAGGTAAAGCACTGTTTCTCCTTGGGCTAGGATCGCCCGCATATGACGCTGCACGATCTTTGCGGCCTCTTGTACCTGAGCGCGGGCCACGATCTCCGTCTGCTCTGGGCGCTTGCAAAACTCAGCTGTGGGCCAGATCCGCCGCACGGAAAAATCGGCCAGATCCAGCGCATGGTTTGGCATGAGCCGACGGGACCCTTGGCGCGAGGTGAGACCAAAGGGCAGAAAGCCGCGGCGCTGAGGGAACGCAAAGATCGCATTGACATCGTCAGCTTGAAGCAAAGGGGACAGAATATCCAGAACTGTGACGCTTGACGCAATGGAGTGTGATGCCGGGCAATAGGAAGCGGGCAGGTTGCCAGAACTGTCTTCGCGAAACAGCACACGGCCATCCGCTGCCTTCCACAGCATCACAAAGCGCCCGCCCAATGATGCAAAAACATCCTCTGCAGAGGTTCCGACGCCCAGATGAATGCTATCATTCTTACGATAGAAGGTCTCTTCCCGGATCACCCATCCGATCAAACGTCCTATGTCTTGGCCGTCAATCCCGACAAGGCGCACCACGGGCACGGCTGCGGCGGTTTGGATATGAAGGTTTCCAAAGCAGTCTGTCTGACCGGCGATGACAGGCTCTGGTTGCGTTTGACTGATCAGCCACTGCTTTGGGAAATCGCTAAAATCAACCAAGGATCGCTCCACTTTTCTTATTCGTAATCTTTTGTCTTTTAACCACAGAGGGTTGAACCAAGGCAACTGATGGCCCTACGACATCATCCTGTCCACTGTGAAATTAGCAGGGCTGCGGTTTCTTGCCTTATGGTGCTGTGGGGGTCACGCGTCTCTGGAAGGCGGCGAGCGGGTATAAAGCCCCTCTTTACGCCGCGGCTTTGAAAGCGATGCCGCAGTTCGGGCGTGGGCTGGGGATGGCGTTTTCTGACCTCTATTCATGGGGAGGGACGTACTTTCCGGGTCAGAAAACGAACGAGAATAAGTTGTTTTCGGGCGCGATGCGGTCAGCCCCGCGCGGCCTTGCTGATCCGTAGATGCGGGCTCTGCCGTTAAAAACCACATACCCGCGCCAAACAGGAAGAAGACGAATGAAAAGATGGATGTCCAGACATGAACCGTGCTCAGCGTCAGCGTCAGCCCCGCGAAAGTAAACATCCAAGCACGGCGCAGCAGCCAAAGGCGCTGATCCGCATCGAAATTGCGCCGCCCGATCCACCACATTGCGGGCAGATATCCAATCACAAGCAGAAGAAAGCCGGGGATGCCGTACTGCATGGTATTCAGCAACCAGAAATTATCGACACTGCCTTTGCGCATGAAGAAAGGGCGCACCCATTCATTCAGTCCAAGGCCGAAAATGGGGTTCGCCCAAACATTCATCATTCCCCATTCAAAGATGATGCCGCGCCAATAGGCATTATGCGCCGAGAAGGTCGCATAACTCATGAAAACCCCGATTGGTGCCCGGTTGGACAGAAGATCGATCACCACGTAGATCACGGCGAAAATCCCCAGCAAGATGACCCAGCGTTGTCGGACATCCCGAAGCGCGTAGACCCAGAGGATGAGAAAAACCTGCAAGATGATGGGTAGCAACGCCCCGCTGGACAGCGAAAAGAAAACGCAGATCGCGATGATGGCTGCCGTCAGATACCGCCGGGTCGTGGAAATGAGCCCCTTGAGGCCAACAAAGACCAGCGAGAAGGCAGCGCTGCAGAAAAGCCCGTAATGGATAGGGTGTGCAAACAGAACCTGAGCGCGCTCCAAGCCCATCCGGGCTTCAATGTTAAGAATGGCAACGCTGGTAAAACCCGGCACTTTCTGAATTAATTCAATCAAGATGGGGCGTCCGGTAAGTGCTTCGAACACGGCGAAAGGAAATGTGCTGCAAACCAAGAGGGCCAAAAAGCGGATCAAAGCCAAAAAATCATCCATCGAACGGATATAGGCCCGACCAACCAGATAGCCCCCCAGAAACTCGATCCCGATTGATCCGACGTTTTGCAGCACGCGGTCCGGGTTATTGACGGCGATGGCGACTGTCGCCCAAGCCATATGCAGGAAGAAAAAAATATCGGTCCAGATCAGCCGTCCGTATGCTCCACGCAGCAGCTTAAGGGTTAAAGGCACGACCATGACCAGCAGCAGAACGCGTTGCCCGGACAGCGCCAGAGACCCGGCATTGAACAGGATCGGCAGAACCGTCATCACCAGATAAAGCCGCGCCAGAAAGGGCAGGGAGCTGGTCGCGGGCTGGTCAAGGTTTTCTGTTGCCACGCGGCCCATAGCGCGCGCGTTACCATACGCAGTCAGGGTCAAGATTGTCGCGCGCTCCGATAATTCATTGCGGTAGAATGCCTGATCTGATCGCAAAATCCAACGGCTAGACGCGACAAAACAGGTTTATTTCCCCTTTCGCCTTGTTTGGGGCCTAGGATAGTCTTAGCGTTTAATAACATCTATATAAGTCAAGATTATGTGAGAATGTGATGGCTGAAAATTCGCCTGCCTACAAGAAGGCGAAGCGCCGGGGTCTTAATCGTCTTTGGCGGTTGCGCGGCGGGCTCATCTCTCTTTACCGGCTTTATTACACGCGTGTCTGGGGGATGGATATTCACCCCACGGCGCAGTTTTCGCTTTCCGCCAAGTTTGACCGAACCTTCCCGCAGGGGGTGCATGTCGGTCGGGCCAGCTACGTGGCCTTTGATGCGCGTATTCTGACCCATGATCGTACCCGCGGACTTTATGTCCATACACGGATCGGGGAAAATTGTTTCATTGGTGGATGCAGCTTGATCCTGCCCGGGGTAGAGATTGGCGATAATTCTGTCGTGGGGGCAGGGTCTGTTGTCACAAAATCGGTGCCACCCCGGTCTTTGGTTGCCGGAAACCCCGCGCGGATTCTGAGATCTGATATCGAAGTTATGGAATACGGGCGCTTCCTTTCGGCGGATGCGACGGAAAGCACGCTTGCAGAACAAGGGCTGACGTGACGGCAACTTTGCGTTGGGGGCTTGCCGCCGCGCTGATCGTCTGGCTTGGCAGCATGTTGGTGTTTTTATCCTACCCGAAAGACGCCTCTGATCTGTTGCTGCCAGCAGGATCGCCACACGATGATAGCCCTGTCACAATCGCATTCATGGGCACCAGCCTGACCTCTGACGCCCCTTGGCCAGACGGCGTGGTCGAGAGGCTGGCAGCCTGTGTGCTGCAACCGGTGCGCGCCTTGCGTTTTGCACAAGGGGGGGCAACATCAGCTTGGGGCGTGACACAGATCGAAGCCGTGATTGCCGCTGTCCCTGATATTGTGGTGATGGAATTTGCTATCAATGATGCGGATCTGCGGCGCGGAATTTCGTGGGCTGCAAGCAGAGACAACCATCAAGTCATCCTCACCGGTCTGCAACAGGGTCTGCCGAATGCCCGGATTGTTCTGATGACCACAAATCCTGCACACGGGTTTCGTCGGTTGCTGCGTCCGCGCCTGCCTGCCTATTATGGCCTCTATTATCAGCTTGCCGCAGATCACGATGCCGGGCTGATTGATCTTACCCCCCGCTGGCTAGCAAGCCCGGGACTGGCACAGGATTTGACCGATGGTATTCATCCCACAGATGCCGCCGCAACGTCCGTCGTGGTGCCTGTCGTCACGGCCTATTTTGCCAAGCTTTTGGGCAAGAATTGCGGCAGCTGAAAGCAGCCCTGTCATTTGTATTTGGACAGATCCAGCGTTCCACCGGTCAGGGTCGCAAGGCGGGCGTTACTGTCTGCATATCGCCCCGTGAAACGGTCTTGCACATAGCGCGACACCGGCTGATGGGTTTTCAGCCGACGCGCTAGGGCAGGCATCTTCAACACATAGCCCACCGCCTTATAGAGCCCCCCCGGCGTTTCTCCGACTTTGAAAACCGGGTTAGGCAGAAGAACACTGCGCTGAAGATGATTTGCCCGGCGCAGGAGGGGTGCGGCATGTTCGGGATAGCTCGCCATGCGGATCTGATGCGCATCCTGTGAGAGGCCGCGAAAATCAGTATTCTCGCAGAACTCCGCCAGCCGTTGCGCTGCGGCTTCCATATCCGCCGCTATGCTTTCTTGGGGCAGAACATAGACATTCGCGGCCCCGAATAGGGTCTGATACAGGGCCACAAGCCGATCATATTCAAAATGAGCCAGATCGAAGCCGAAATACCCGCGTGCTGCGGGGGCTTCGAAAAACTGCTGCCATGACATTGTGCCGCCGCGTGTCAGATACTGCATATAGATAGACGGCAATATCCGTAGCTGCGCGCGAATTGAAATCAGGATGCACGCGTCCGGAGCGATGGTTTTAAGGCGCTCTGCATAAACATCGCTTTCGCGGCCGCCAAAAAAAGGATTGCCGCACATAAGCTCTGATGACACCACGGGCACACTGTTTGGTGGCACTGTCGGCAAGCCCTCTGCAATCAGTCGTTGCATAGGGGCAGGATCAAACTGCAACCCATGCGGTGCGGTAATATGTTCAGAAACCTGATCATGGTTTGCCAGTGGATGATATCCGTGCACAGGCATAAACAACAGTCTCTGCATCCAGGTTGTGGCTGTCTTATGGTAGCCAATATGGATTAAAAGGCGCTGTGGCATCAGGTTAATACTTTCACTCGGAATATTTGTTTGTGGTTCTTTTGAGAATGTAGTGTCGAAGATCGCGCATCGTGGCAAGACTTGCGATGAACAGCAAGGCCAAGGCGGCAAGGGCCCAGCCCTGAAGCGACCCTTCCCTTTCGGAGAGCCCCGCATGCAGACCCGCCATCCCTAGGGTTGCAAGGCCTAACAGATTTGGCGCGATCATCGGCGTAATCGGCTGTTTCAGGCGGAAATGGACCAGCGCCAGTGAGACCAGATAGCCGATGGCTTCACCGGCTATGGCAATCCAGATGATGGCAAACAGATCACCACCATTTGCCGCGACATACCAAGCGACCAAAAGAGAGATCATACGACACATATTGGCGATCATGGCATTGCTGGTCTGACCCAGCGCAAGGGCAACAACCGAGCTGCCCGCCTTGAACACCCGAAGCGATTGCAAAATCGCCAGCCAGGTCAAATAAGGCAAGAGATCTATATATTTCTGACCAAGAAGAAAAAATACAACTGGTTTGCCGATCAGTACCACGACAAAAACCACAAGTAGCCCATTGGCAAGACTTGTCTGCAGCGTGGCCATGGACAGACGGGAAAACCGTTCGGGGTCGTCTTTGCTGGCCGAGAGCTGTGGCAAAAAGAAAGACTGCGCCGATTTGGCGGCCACCAGCGTTGGCGTCAGGGTCAGTGTGAAACCCATGGCAAAGATAGCCAAAGTCGCCAGCCCCAGTTCACGCCCCACGATCATCTTGTCACCCTGGAAGACGGCAAAAAGCAGAATGTTGTTCAGCAGAAGTGGCCAGCCAAAGCTGAACGCCCTTCTCATGACGATGGTGTTCAGCGACAGACGGTAGCGCCGCTCGGCCAAGACATGAGATGCGATCACGGTCATAGCGCTTTGTGCCAGAACCGAGAACAGCATCACGCGGTAATCCGCAAAGAGACTAAACAACGGCCAGATCATCAAAACTGACAGAAATGCTGGAACGGAGGAGCTGAGAATAGAGGGTAGATATTTCATCTGCCTTTGCAGCCGGTAGTTATCGAAATGCATCAGACCATTCATGATCGGGATAAGGGCCAGCATCTGATAGGCCCAGGTCACTTCGGGGATGCCCATAAATTGCGCAATGGCCCCCGCCAATAAAAAAAGCATCAAACCAGAAAAGAGCGCGCGCAGAAGGTGAAAGCCTTGCAGCCCGGTCTGCAAATTTGGATCATTGCCTTTGCTGTCCTGCACGATCATCTGGTGCAAGCCAAGGGACGTCATCATCTCGACAATGGCCATGCTGATGGCGAAGGTGGCTGCGATGCCGTAATCTTCAATGCTTATCAGACGTGCCACCACAAGATTTCGCACAAGTAGCATAAGCGAGCCGAAGATGTTCCCAGACAAAAGCAACAACGCAGACTTGAACATGGATACATCCTTTCACACTTGACCCTTGCTTTGGACCAAGCCTACCCGCTGATAGACAATGCCCTCGCAGCGCGCGCCACTCTTTGTCTGGGAAGCCCAAAGGGTCAAGCAGATTTGGACCAAATCTTTCAGGCATAAACGTTGATCCAAAACACTTTCATAAGTTTGGTCAACCCTGTCCCTACATCGGCACAAAGCGGGGCAGGGGTGGCAGGCTTTGTTCGATGAATCGGATCAGGCGCGCTTCGGCGTCCGCCTCGGTCTCACCTTCCCAGATCGGGGTGACATAGCGCACCAGTGCGCCATCGGTGCGCCCCATGGTCAGCCCGTCATAGACCACGCTCAGCTTGGCGCGGAAATCATTGACCATGCGTTTGCCGCGTTGTTCGAACCAGTAATAGACCAGCTGTTTTGACAGGCCCTTCTGGATGACCGCGCGGTTCACTTCGAACTGACCATAGCCGGCGGCGGTGAAATCTACTGCATAGGGCTCGAGGCTGAATATTTCCCAACCGCCCACAGGCAAGCAAACCTCGGGGGAATGGATGCCGGTTCCATCAGTTTGCCGGTCATAAAAGGCGACAAACAGGTTGACGGCCGCTGGCTCCCCCGGGGCCGCATAGGTGGCGTTCAGATAGTCGCTTGCCCCCAGCACGCGCTCGACATTGGTATCAAGAAGCGCGGTCGATCCTGACCAATCCCCAATCTGGCGCGGGAAAAGAGCAAAGGGGTCACGCGCGATTGCCATAGTCTCGGGTGGGCGCTGGATCACCCAAGCCAATGACACAGCCACTGTCAGCGCAGCGGTAAGTGCCAGAACGGCTGACCATCGGATGGCAAAGACGCGGGCCAATATCGGGCCAAAACCATCCGTGTCCAGATCAATGGCTTGCGACAGCGGCAAGGGGTGCGGCGTCAGTCGTTGTAGCGCCACCGCTAGCCCGAAGAGGATGGAAATACAGGCCAGAAAGATCACCCAGCCTTCAAAGAAATGCAAAAACCCTTCGGCCTGCTCAATGCCGTAGCGATCGACCAGAATGCCAATCACCCCGATGCGCACTGAATTCATCAACACGGTCAGCGGGGCGGCTGACAGCAAAAGCACGGCCTTGTGCCAAAGAGGGCCCCGGTACAGGATCGAGAACAGATAAGAAAACGATAGGATCGGAAACAGATAACGCAGCCCGGAACAAGCTTCGGCCACCTGCAACTTGTAGACGCCCAGATCAATCACATTGCCTTCAAGGTAAACCGAGACCCCGGCCAGACTTACAAACCAGACGCCGAGTTCAGATGAATAGCCTTGCAGCAGGACTGTTAGTTTCCAGTACAGGAATTGCGGCAAAGGCAGCATGAACACCAGATGCAACACCGGCAATTGATGCTGGATACCGCGATGCCAGCCGAACACCACCAACACCACCCCGGCAACCCACAGGATCATCGCATAGGTCACGATATCAGGGATCCGCGCCAGATTGCCCAAGACGGCCACCGCCAGCGCGAATGCCACCACCAAAAGGCCGGGCCAGCGCAGGGGGGCATCTGTCCCGGGCAAGGGCGCGCGGCGCAATTCGCGCAAGAACAGATAGAGCGAGATCAGCGGTATCAGCGGCCCGTGGCTGTATTCTGGTGTGCCCCAGGCTTTGATAAGGGACGCTATACCGATCCAGAAAATAGGCAAAGACCCTGCCAGCAACAGCAGAAATGCGGCGCTGCCGCCAATGTTGACGGCGGGGATCATTGCCTTGGGAGGATCAAAATCCTTGGTCGAAGACATGCGGCGTCAATCCTTGGCGATCTTGATGGCACTTTGCAAAAATGCCCTTCATGCCGCTATATAGGTATGGATTATGCAAAGATCGACACCAAACAAAGGCATTTTGCGGCCCTTGTTGCAAGCCGCACTGGTCTATCTGCGGATCGAAAACTCGCGGCCTAAGGTCATGAAAATCTCGTTTGAACTTGCTGTACCGCTGCCTTCGGTAAACCTGCGCTGATGCTCGTAGCCTGCAGAAAGATCCCAGTCAGCTGTCAGCTCATGGGTATAGGCCGCCGTAAAGGTGCTGCGATCGGTGCTGAGGGTGCTTCCGGTTCCGACATCGTCGACAGCGACATAATCAAAGTCAAAGGACAGGGTTGAGACCGCTGTTGCAGGCATGCTGTAGCCCAGGGCTGCTGTGGTGGTGCGCACATCATTGCCAGAGGAATCGCTGTCAACACTGCGTTCAAGCGAGGCTGTCAGCTCTCCCCGTGGCAGGGTCTGGGTGTAATCGATGCTGCCGACAATGCCGGTTCCGTCCAATTCACCCTTTGTCACACCAAGATTGAAGGCCAGCCTGCCGTTCGGAAGTTCCAGATCGCGACTAACGCTTAGCGTTGTACGACCGCCTTCGGTCCCAAAGCTGCGGTCAAGCACAATGCCTGCACTGCCATTGGCCAGCGCGCGGGTCGCACTTAGGCTGCCAAAGCTGCCCTCATCATTTCCGTCCACGGAATCGTCAATTTTCTCAAACCCAAGTGTGGCATCCAGCGTGGTGACAGGCGAGACCTCATAGGTGGCCCCAAAGCTGAGCGCACGGGTTGTTCTGTCGGTTGAGGGCGCATCCTCGGCCGAATAATCTTCCTGTGACAGACGCACCCGGCCTTCCAAAACGGGGGAAAGCTGCAGGCGTGAGGTCAGTGCGGCGTCATCTGTCTGACTGTCAAACAGGCTCAGATCGGTGGTATCACTGTAATTGACGCCCCTTCGCCCCAGTTCGACCCCGAAGCCAAGCGGCCCATTTGTGCCCGTCTCAAAGATTATGCGGGCAGAACTGGTCGCCCGGCGGCCAGAGCCGCTGATCAGATCGCCATCTTCGATAAATTCGAAGGGGTCAAGAAAATCAAGATTGGCCTCATTATAGGCGGCAGTTGCGGTCAGGCGGCTGTTGGCCCCTTCGCGATCATAGCTGATGCTCACGCCGGGGTCGTCAAACCGGAAGTCACCCCCCGCGCCTGGCAGATTAGAGCCGCGCAGAACACCGTCGATATCAAAGGCAAAACGCTCTGTCGCCGTTTCCGCCAGATAACCGAATGACAGCGCAGTATCCAGAAGGGTGCTGGTGCCGGGGGCAACAAAATCAAGACCATAGTTGTCATTGACGCTGAGCCGTGTCTCAATTCCAAAAGTCAGAATGGTGCCACCGGGTACATCTTCTTGGGCGACGGCGGGAGCAAACCCGCCGACGACACAAATGATGCTCGCAAGAGCCATGGAATGGCCGATACGTTGTCTTTTCACTGCCCCACCCTTTATTCCGGCACGACCCTGTCAGAGCCTGCCGGTTTTATGTTTATTCGAACAGCTTGCGCTGTGGAACCACAATCACGTCCCCAGATTGCAAACGCGTGCTGCCCGCAATGCCCGAGGTACCAGTACCATCGTAATTGAAGAGATAGATCTGTTCCACCCCACCTTTGGCTGTGCGGCGGAGTTGGACGCGCTTTTGGGCGGCAAAGCGGGTAAAGCCCCCGGCTTGCGCCAGAAATTGCAACACGGTCGTACCCGGAGCAACATCGGCTTTACCGGGAGACGTAACTTCGCCCATGGCATAAACACTGATCGTCGCTGCGGCCGCACTTACGCGTGGTGCAACCTCGGCCAATGTACCTACGCCAACAAAAACGTTAGGTGCTGCAGCAAATTTTGAGGCAAGAGCTGCCGAAAGATCGCTGCGCACATCACTGACCGACCGGCCGGCGGCTGGAATGGTGCCCACGAGCGGAAAGTTGATGGACCCATCTGGCAATACCAGAACAGACCTGTTCAGCGCCGGATCTTCCAGCACTTCGATCTGCAGGCTGTCGCCGCTTCTGATCTGATAAGAGCTTTGTGCAAAAGCCCCGGTGGACAGTATGGCGGCGAGCAGCGCGCCGAGGATGATTCTGATCATGTTAGTTCCCCAATATTCTTATTTGTTAACATCACTATATTCCCGTTCAGGCAATCTTGCAAAACCCATATGCGGCAGGAAAGTCGTCAGTGCAGCGAAATTGCCGCGTTTTTGGGGCCAAATGGGTCAATTTTTAGCCTCCAGCCGTAACAGTTCTGCTGTGACTTGGGCCATGAAGGGCGCGGGGGCCGCAGGATCAAGCATTTGGGCCACGACCTGAAACTGGGCCAGGGCCTGTGGGTCCTGACCCAAGGCGGCGTAGGTTGCGGCCAAGTGATACTGCACGGTGGCATCGGTATTCAGCGCTGTTGCGGCTGGTTCTAGGTAGCGCAAAGCCTCGTCATGGTTGCCAAGACGGTGCGCAATCCAGCCGTAGGTATCTTGGAAAGCGGGCACGTCCGTGCCGCGCAAACGCCGCGCAATCAGTTCTGCCCGGGCCAGACTTGCGGCGTCTGCGCGATTGCTTGCCAATAGCGAGGCCAGGTTATTGGCCAGCATGGAGCTGCGGCTGTCGCGCGCATAAAGCGCCTCGTAGATTGCGATGGCTCCGTCGATAGCCCCGTCTTGTTCAAGAATACCTGCTTTACGCAGATTGAGGGAGACACTTTCGGGCAGTGCGTCGATGGCGGCATCCAGTACGGCACTGGCCCCCTGAGTATCACCTTTGCGCAAATTCAACTCGAAAAGGGCTGTCCAAACACGCTCGCTTTTAGAATCCTCTACCAGAAGTGTGCGGTAAATCTGTGTGCTCTCATCAAACTTGCCATCAGTTACCAAGACGGCGGCGCGCAGAAAGCGCAGGTCAGGGTCTTGCGGGGCCGCCTTTAGCGCTGTGTCAACATGGGCAAGTGCTGCGGGAATATTGCCCCGACTAATATGGGCTTGCACGATCGCGGCATCGACACCGATCCCTGTTGCGGACCCAGAGCTGCGCTTTATGTCTTCCAGAAACGCCAGCAACTCCTCGCTCCGGTTCTGGCCTGACAGGCGCTGCACGGTTAACGCGTCTGCTGCTTTGCGGGCTTCAATAGTATCGATCGCCTGCAGGGCTTCCGTTACCCGGCCCACGCGCGACCAATCTTGCAGCCGCAGATAGATCTGCCCGAGCGTCGCCAGCAACTCAAGGTCTTGTGGGCGCTGGCGCAGTGCGGCCAGTACGGCATCCTCGGCCGGTAACAGCCTGTCATCTACCGCCAAAAAAGTGGCATAGCGCAGCGCTTCGGGTGGGGCATAACTGGCCGCATCTGCGGCAAGGGCCAGCATCTCGCCCATCAGCTCGCGGTTGCCGTCGCGCTCATGTGCGCGCGCCATCAGCGTCATCAGGCCAGGATCGCGCGGGCTGGCACCAAGACCGGTGCGCAGCGCCACGATGGCATCGCCGGTCTTGTCATCTTCGATCAACCAAACCGCCTTTAGCTTTAGGGCCTCAACTTCAGCGGGGTTTTCCACCAACACCTCTTCAATGCGGGCACGGGCCCCCACGGGGTTGCCGGTCTGCAGTAGCATCTGGGCCAAGGCCACCTTCAGGTTGCGCGTCTGTTGGCTGGCCTCGGCCCCTGTCACCAGGGTTTCCATGGCGGCAATGGCGGCATCTCGATTTCCAGCATCAAAATCAAGGCCGGCCCGAATACCGCGCAAAAGTGGCAAATCTGGTCCGCCGATGGCAATCATCTGGTCCAGTTCGGTGCTTGCGGCTGCGGCCCCACGCAGTTCCGTCAGAAATTGAATAAGGATAATTTTTGCATCCGACGTTTCAGCGGCGGGGTCGATCTGGCCGCGCAGTTGTGCCTCGGCGGCGTCAAGATTGCCTTGATCAACATACCAACGCACCAGGGCCTGCTGCATGTTCGCATCATCCGGATAGCGCGCCACCAAGGCCGTCAGCTGCGCCTCGACCCCTGCCGTGTCTCCAAGCTGCTGCAAAAGCCCCAGACGAACCGTATAAAGATCGCGTGCATCAGGGTTGGCGGCAAGTCCGGCATCCGTTTGCGCCAAGGCAGCACGCCAGTCACTGATGCGCAGCAGGTCGCGGATCACGACCCGGCGTGCCATAATCAGGCTGGCATCCATTGAAACAAGGGCTTCGGCGGATATACGGGCATTGCTTTGGGCCCCAGTGTCACGGGCCTCAAGGGCAGTTTGATAGGCGCGCGTGACATTGATCGCCTGCACGCGAGGGTCGGTTGCGGCCAGTGCCGCCGCCGCCGCTCCGTGCCGTTCCACTTCATCAAGATTGCCGATTTCCAAGGCCATTTCGACCAAAGCAATGCGACCATCAAGATCATCCGGATATTGTTCGATCAGCCGCAAATATTGGCTGTAGGACTCTTCAAGATTGCCGCGGTCACGCTGCAGTTTAGCATAGGTTTGACGGGCCTCTTTATGGCGACCATTCAGCTGGAAAACATTGCGAAATTCAACAATCGCACGGTCTACGTCGCCCGCCTCAATATGGGCCAGGGCGGTTTGGAAATGCTTTTCGGCGCGTGTCTCAGAGGAATCGCACCCCGAAAGGCTTAGGCAGAGCGCCACCGCCCCCAAAAACCAGTATCTGCGCATTTTATGACCTTCTCTTGCCGTCCCTGCAGCCCTCTGCCGGAAGGCAGGGGTCTGACGTCAGTATCCGGTACAGCGTATGACAGCACCAAAGGTGCGCACAAGGATTGAGAGATCGGTTTTGAATGACAGGTTGGTGTTATAGTCCGTGTCAAAGGTCGCGCGATCAGCAAACGAGCTGTCGTTGCGGTCTGACACCTGCCAGGCCCCGGAAATGCCCGGACGCAGGGCATAATAGGCAGTGCCCGGATACAGCTTTTGCTGGTCTACCATCATGGGCCGTGGCCCGATCAACGACATGTCGCCTTTCAGCACGTTCCACAGTTGCGGAAGTTCATCCAAGGAGGATTTGCGCAAAAAATGCCCGGCTTTTGTGATGCGCGGGTCGTGCTTCAGCTTTTGGGTGTTGTCCCATTCTTTGCGAGCCGCAGAATCACGTTCAAGATGGGTCTCAAGGGCCGCTTCAGCATTTGGTACCATGGTGCGGATCTTCACCAGGTTGAAGATAGCCCCGCCTTTGCCAACCCGGCGCTGGAAATAGAAAGGCGATACACCTTTGGATGTAGCCATCAGCGCAATCATTGCAACCACGGGCAGAATGAAGGGGGCCGCAAACAGAATTAAGGCTACGTCAATTGCACGTTTGCCATAGGTTTTGTAAAAGCTTTTGTGGGACCTTGCGGCCCCGTTTTGAAGAGGCGCCACAGTCAAACCGGCCCCTGCTTCGGGAAAATCTTTCAAATGAATCGTCATCCGCTCACACTCATCCTTAACAAGCTGGCGACAAAAACCCGCAGCTCTAACCCAATACAACGTCCGATCATGACGCTTACTACCTGAAACTGATTCCCAGCTCCAGTGTGGCGTACCATACTTAGTCTTGCCGTAATTGGCAAACAAAGTTGATGATCGGTTAATAGGGAGAAACGGGTCAAGTCTATGAAAATATGATGCAAAAATACAATTGTTACAAGAGAATCATCAATCGTTACCGTCTGATTATCGCGCTTCTCGCAACGGTTGTGCAACTGAGGTATTTCTGACCTTGAATTGAGAATAATCCCTGTTCAAAGGTGCGCTCACCCGATTTGGGCCTCGCCATGTGGTTTTGGCCGCGGGTTTGCCCTTAAATTGTCGCAAAATCGGACAAGTGGCAGGTGATGCCCTGACAGTGTAATGGCTCGTGGCTTGCACAGTTGGCCAGACTAGGGTTAGGGGGAGAGGCGTTCTAGGAATGTCTCCGAGCAACCCTATATCGGAGAACTGTTCGGGAGTGGGGCTTGGCGCCACTGCGGGAACACAAAAATGCTTATGCCCGGTGGGAATGACCAGTAATGTCGCGGATCGGAATGGCCTCGGAAACTTTGTATGCGGATTTCTTTGGCCTGAGTGAGCGGCCGTTCACGCTTGTGCCAGATCCAAGCTTTATTTACTGGTCCGATCAGCACAAGCGCGCCTTTGCGGTTCTGGAATTCGGCATCATGTCACGCGCGCCGATCACCTTGATCACGGGCGAGATAGGGTCCGGGAAAACCACGCTTTTGCAGGAGCTGCTGGGGCGCATGGCGACATCGGTCACCGTGGGTCTGGTATCCAATGCACAAGGCGGGCGGGGCGAATTGTTGCAATGGGTGCTGCATTCCCTAGCGGTCGAATGTAACCCCGCTGCCAGCTATGTGCAGATGTTCCAAAAGCTGCAGGATTTTCTGATCAACGAATATGCCGAAGGCCGCCGCGTCATTCTGATTTTTGACGAGGCGCAGAACCTGTCGACTGAAGGCCTGGAAGAGCTGCGTATGCTGACCAATATCAACGCCAACAAGGATGAGCTGATCCAGCTGGTCCTGGTAGGCCAGCCCGAATTGCGCGAAATTGTGCTGCGCCCCACCATGCGCCAACTGGCCCAGCGGGTGGCGGCAAGTTTCCATCTGCAAAGGATGGATTCCGACACCGTCACCAAGTATATCGAGCATCGACTACAAAAAGCAGGCGGCAGTGGCGAAGAATTTACACATGGAGCCTGCGGCGTTATCCATAAGGCCACACGCGGCGTGCCGCGTCTGGTAAACCAGCTTTGTGATTTCGCGATGCTCTATGCATGGAGCGTCGAAGATAAGATCGTTACCGCCAGCACGGTAGATAAAGTTCTGGCAGACGGCGTATTTTTTGGCGGATATTCGCTTGAAGAGGAGACCACAGTCTGATGGCGAATTTAAAGTATTACTTCTCTATTTTCCTGCGCAGATTACCGTTTTTCTTGCCCGTTGCTCTCGTCATTGCGGCGGTCTCCGTCATCGTCGCTATCGCGCTGCCACCGGCCTATGTCTCGCAGATGCAGCTTATCGTGGAATCATCACAAATTCCGGGTGAATTGGCGGCGCCGACTGCCTCGACACCTGCCCAGGAACAGTTACAGATCGTTGAGCAGCGGCTTTTGACGCGCACCAATCTTCTCGACATCGCCAATCGTCTGAAAGTTTTGGGTGATCAGGACGAACTGACCCCGGACGAGATTGTCCAAGCGATGCGGGCACGCACCATTATAGAGACCAATTCCGGTCGCGATGAAGCCTCGCTGATGCTGGTGTCTTTCGAGGCAGGGTCCGGTGAAAAAGCGGCCGCGGTGCTGAATGAATATCTGACGCTTATCCAGCAGGAAGACATTGAATCGCGGACCGGACGTGCGGCCCAGACGTTGGAATTCTTTGAGCAGGAAGTCACCCGGCTTAGTGCCGAACTGGCCGAGAAAAGTGCCAGTATTCTGGCATTTAAAACAGCCAATTCCGACGCGCTTCCTGACAGTCTTGATTACCGCTTGGGGCAGCAATCCCAATTGCAAGAACGGCTTGGTCAGCTTGAACGCGATATTTTCAACCTGGCAAGCCAGCGCCTGCGGATGGTAGAGGTTTTCAAAACGACGGGCCAAGTTGAAGCATCGCGTGTCGAGGCACTAACCCCCGAGCAGCAACAACTGGAGACCCTTCGTGCCGAGCTGAGCGATGCACTTGCTGTCTATTCTGCTGAGAACCCCCGTGTGAAGGTGCTTCAGGCCCGCATTTCCCAAGTCGAGCAAATTGTAAGGGCGCAGCCCGTGAAATCGTCGGAAGAGATTGTGGAAACCGGCAATTCGATGCTTGATTTTCAGCTGACCGAAATTGACACCCGGCTTGTGTCTTTGAAAGAAGAAAAGACCACTGTCGATGCGGATCTGAAAAAAATAGAGGCCACGATCAAACGGACACCTGCGAATGCGATCCGTCTGGACGAGCTGACGCTGAATTACGAAAATATCCAGCTACAGTATAATTCTGCCGTAGACCGCCTGGCCAAGGCCAGCGCAGGAGAGCGCATCGAGTTCATGTCGCGCGGGCAGAAAATCTCGGTGATTGAACCCCCTGCGACCCCCAACCAACCGACCAAGCCAAACCGGCTGTTGATTGCCGGGGGGGGCAGCGCCTTTGGGGTTCTGGCTGGATTGGGGCTTGTCGTTTTATTGGAAGCGCTCAATCGCGCGATCCGGCGGCCAGAAGATCTGGTGCGCGCGCTTGGCGTATCACCCATCGCCACGATCCCCTATGTCCAGACGCGCGGCGAGGTTTTCGCCCGGCGTGGGCGCAAACTGATCCTGACGATGCTGATTTTGGTGGGGGTGCCTGCCATCGTTTATGCCATCCATACTTTTTACCAGCCTCTCGATCTGATCGCAGAGCAGATCATGAACAAGATTGGCATGCGGTGGTAACCCCCACCCCGCGCAGACAAGTGCAAGGAAACGCGTGAATGGAAAGACTGCAGGCAGCCATCGAGAAGGCGCGGACGCGTCGCCAAGACGCCCCAAAACGGGCGTCATTGACCCAGCCGGATAGCCCCCAGATCGGGGTCGAGACGGCTTGGAACAGTTTGGCGTCCTTTGCTGTTCATGGCAGTAAATTACGCAAGAACCGTCTTGTCGCCTTTGAAAGCGGTGCTGATGCAGGGCCTTATGATATGCTGCGCACGCGTATGTTGCAGCAGGCCCAGAAAAATGACTGGCGCCGCATTGCGATTGTTTCGCCCCATTCAGGGTGCGGCAAGACGACGACAGCGGCCAATCTTGTGTTCAGCTTCAGCCGCCAGAAGGATATGCGCTGCATCATCTTGGATCTTGATCTGCGCCGGGTCGGCCTCGGCAAGGTTCTGGACCAGAAAACCAAATATGGCATGGCCGATGTGCTGGAGCGCCGGGTCAGTTTTGCCGATCATGCCCTGCGCTATGGAACCAACGTGGCCGTTGGTTTGAACAATGCCCCTGCCAGTAACCCATCAGAGCTGTTGCAAAGCGCGCAGACCCGCGATGTTCTGGCCGAGATTGAAGCCGCCTATCAGCCAAAGCTGATGATTTTCGACATGCCGCCTCTGATGAGCAGCGATGACAATTACGGCTTTCTGAAAAACGTCGATTGCGCGCTGATCATGGCTGAGGCGGATAATACGACCATCGAACAGATTGATCAGGCCGAGCGTCAAGTGGCGGAACTGACCAATGTGATGGGAGTGGTCCTGAACAAATGCCGCTACAATGACGGGGTCTATGGTTATGAATAGACCCCTGGTTGCCCAGTGGTTGCTGCGCTGAAAGGGG
>JANOFE010000070.1:0-8869 GCA_031413495.1 Pseudorhodobacter sp.
GTCGTTTGACATCGGATGATCCTCCACCGTGGTGAGTATGGGAAGGCGGCACGCAGGCGTCTAGTCCTGTAACTGTATCAGATTTGTGAGCGCTTGGCTGGTGGCGAATTTGGGATCGCCCGCGCCCTGTTACCACCGCCCTGTTACCACCGCCCGGCTACCAGCGCCCGGTCAGGCCGCGCCATGCAAGGCCACCCCGGCGGGCAAATTCGGATTGCTGTAGGCGAGCGTCTGTGACGGCGGTGGGGTCTTTAATTGCAAGGGTCAGCAGGGCGCGGGTTTGCCATGCAGGAAACAAGGCGGGCGCGGCGTGGCGGGGAATGATGGCGCGGGTTTTGAGTGCGGTGTTCAAGCGGTTCAGGCCAATTTGGGCAAGGGTTACGATGGCGCTTTCGCTGGGGTCGGGCAAAGGCACCCTGCCCCGCGCGGCAAGGTCCGGCACGGCGCGGAAGTAGTTGGCGAGGGCTGTGGCCCAGCCTGCATCACGGGCGGTTTGTTCAGATGTATCGGGGGCGTCTAGGGATTTTGCCGCAAGCCACATCAGGGCGGCGCCGGTGTCTTCAAGGTAATCGGTCAGGTCGGTTTTGGTCAGAAACGGGTTTTGACCAATATCCCAGCGGCGGGCGGCGATAAGGCGGTCAAGCGTCTGAACGGGCAGGCTTTTGCTGTGGATGACATGATGCAGCGGGCCTGCGACCTCGTGGGCCAAGGCGGCACCGGATGCGGGGGCAGCGACCACATCGCGCCACCATTGCAGGCGCATTTCTGCAATCAGCGGCTCTGCCGTGACCCAAGGCGCGCGGGCAACTTCGAGGTTGAAGGCGTAAAGCGGGAACAGGGTTTCACGCGCCTTTGGTGGGGCGGCCATGGTGGCAATGAACCGGTCGGGATCACCGCGTTCAACAAGGGCGGCACAGGCGGCAATGGTCACGGTTTGACCACATCTGGTTTGCCGACGTCGCGGATGAGTTTCCAGTTGATGGCATCCAGAAGCGCCTCGAAACTCGCGTCCACGATGTTGGCGGAGACGCCGACGGTGGACCAGCGGCGGCCCATGCTGTCTTCCGAATCGATGATCACGCGGGTGACGGCTTCGGTGCCGCCCATGGTGATGCGGACCTTGAAATCGACCAGTTTCATGTCGTCGATCACCGCCTGCCATGGGCCGAGGTCTTTGGCCAAGGCTTTGGCGAGCGCATTAACAGGGCCGCGGTCGGTGCCTTCTTCGTCCATCGATTCGGAGACAGAGAGCATTTTCTTGTCGCCGATTTTGACGACAACGACGGCTTCCGACAGGCTGATCATGCGGTTGTATTTGTTTTTGCGACGCTCCACCGTGACGCGGTAGCGTTTCACCTCAAAGAAATTTGGCAGCAGGCCGAGTTCGGCGCGGGCCAGCAGTTCGAAGGAGGCTTGGGCGGAATCATAAGCATAGCCCTGATCTTCGCGGTCTTTGATCAAGGTCAGGATGCCCGCAAGGCGCGGGTCATTGGCGGTTACATCCAGCCCGGCGGCGACTAGCCGCGCGCGCAGGTTGGACTGGCCGGCTTGATTGGACATCGGGATGATGCGTTGGTTGCCGACGGTTTCGGGCGCGATGTGTTCGTAGGTGGTGGGGTCTTTGAGGATTGCGCTGGCGTGCAGGCCCGCTTTGTGGGCGAAGGCGGAAGCACCGACGTAAGGGGCCGCGCGGTGGGGGACGCGATTCAGGATATCGTCGAGCATCCGGCTGGTGCGGGTGATTGCGCCGAGGGCTTCGGGGGTGACGTTGGTTTGGAAGCGCTCTTTGTAGGGCGATTTTAGCAGCAGCGTTGGGATCAGGGTGATCAGGTTGGCGTTGCCGCAACGTTCGCCAAGGCCGTTCAGCGTGCCTTGGATCTGGCGCGCACCTGCATCGACGGCGGCGAGGGAATTGGCAACGGCATTGCCAGTGTCATCGTGGCAATGGATGCCAAGGTGCGTGCCGGGGATGCCGGAGGCGATGACGGCACTGGTGATGCGGTGGATTTCTGACGGCAGCGTGCCGCCGTTGGTGTCGCAGAGGACGACCCATCTGGCTCCCGCTGCATAGGCGGCGTGGAGGCAGGATAGGGCGTATTCGGGGTTGGCGTTGTAGCCGTCGAAGAAGTGTTCGGCGTCAAATAATGGCTCGCGGTGTTTGGATTTCAGATGCGCTACGGAGGCGGCGATGGCGTCGCGGTTTTCATCCAGCGTGACGTTCAGCACGGTTTTGACGTGGAAATCGTGGGTTTTGCCAACGAGGCAGACGGCGGGGGTTTGGGCATCCAGCACGGCGGCCAGAACATCGTCATTATCCGCCGACCGCCCTACCCGCTTGGTCATGCCGAACGCGGTCATGGTGGCGCGGGTTTTGGGCGGGTTGGCGAAGAATTCTGAATCGGTCGGGTTGGCACCGGGCCAGCCGCCTTCGATGTAATCGACACCGAGGGCGTCGAGGGCTTCGGCTATTTGGCACTTTTCGAGCGTGGAGAACTGGACGCCTTGGGTTTGCTGACCATCGCGCAGGGTAGTGTCGAACAGAGAGAGGGGTTCGCGGGTCATTTGACGGGTCCAATATGAGTGTCCCACAAGGGGACATGACACGGTGTCATTGATTTCCGGGGCTTGGATCGGTCAATTATATACTTATCAAACAATAGGGTCATGAGAGCAATTTCTCGGCTCGCAGTGCGTCGTAGTTATGTTCCAGTTTTGCCAATGCTTGCTGACCATTTTCACCTTTAAGGACTTCCAGCCTCACTCCAACTTCCAATGCCTGCAGCTTAAACCGGTCCGCTTGCTCAAAGTCTCCAGAAGCCCGCAATCCAAACCATCGCCTAGCGATTGCATTCGCCACACTATGGTCTGTTTCTGTCTTTGGGCCCCAACCTATCGACCCTGTTGAAACTTGAACTTGGGGCAAACCGAGCAAATCCATCGAAGCGCGCAAAACACCTGCATCACCAATTCCATGAGCCACAGCGTTGCGTAGTCGACGCAATTCGGAAATTGCTTGAGCGGTGTTCAAGTCGTCGCATAAAGCATTTACGATTGACTGGTCTGGTTTGGTAGGACTTACGCTTTTGACCAAATTCAGCAGCTCAATTAATTCTTTACGCCCCTGCTCTGCTTTCTCAACAGTCCAGTCTATTGGTTTTCGATAGTGTGTGCCGAGCAATACAAACCTAATAAGAGAACCGGGATATCCTTTTTCAATTAGCTCCCTCACGGTAAAGAAGTTCCCCAAGCTCTTGGACATCTTCTTGCCCTCCACCTGCAGCATCTCGTTGTGCATCCAGACGTTGGCAAAGCCGCCGTGGGGGTGGGCGCAGGTGCTTTGGGCCAGTTCGTTTTCGTGGTGGGGGAATTGCAGGTCTAGGCCGCCGCCGTGGATGTCGAAATGGTCGCCCAGCAATTCATCCGCCATGGCGGAGCATTCGATGTGCCAGCCGGGGCGGCCCCGGCCCCAGGGACTGTCCCATCCGGGTTGGTCGGCGTCGGACGGTTTCCAGAGGACGAAATCCATCGGGTCTTCTTTGAATGGAGCTATTTCCACCCGTGCGCCTGCGATCATGTCGTCGATGGAGCGGCCGGAGAGTTTGCCGTAGTCTTTGTAGGAGCGGACGCGGAATAGGGCATGGCCGTCTTTGGCATAGGCGTGGCCTTTGGCAATCAAGTCTTCGATCATTGCCACCATGGGGGCGATGTATTCGGTCGCACGGGGGGCGGCGCGGTCGGTGACCTCGCCTTTGATGCTGGGGCGAAGCGCACCCAGCGCGTCCATATCGGCGTGATACCAGCTGATGGTTTCTTCGGTGCGTCCTGCAATCAGGTCTTCCAGCGTACCGGGTGAACCGGCGCGTTGGCGGCGCAGGGCCTCGGCGTTGATCTTGTCATCCACGTCGGTGAAATTGCGCACGTAGGTGACGTGACCCTCGCCATAAACATGGCGCAGCAGGCGGTAAAGGACGTCGAACACCACCACGGGGCGGGCGTTGCCAAGGTGGGCGCGGTCGTAGACGGTGGGGCCGCAGACATACATGCGCACGTTTTTGTCGTCGATCGGGGTGAAGACCTCTTTCGCGCGCGTCTTGGTGTTGTGCAGTTTGATCGTGGTCATGTGTCTAACCCAAATAAAGCGACGTCCGAATAAAACAACGCAGCGGTCCCGCGCGGGTTTAACAACTTCGTCTTTCTTTGGGAAATGGAAGATGGGCCCGCGTGACGTCTGTCAGCAGGTAATGCAGCAGATGATTGCGATGCCCATGTTCTTCATGCGCAATGGGCTAGCATAGCTGGCGGCCCATTGGCAAGTCTTGTTGCTGTCAGGCGTAACTGACCGCTTCATACTCGATGCCGTCGGTATCATTGAAATAGAACCGACGACCCGGTTCATAGTTGGCGTGGGAATAGACCGGCAAGCCCTCGGTCTTGATCCGCTGCTCAAGCGCGTCAAGATCATCAACCACGATGGCGATGTGGTTTAGACCACCAAAGGTTTCATAAGAAATGTCGGGTTTTGATTGCGCCCCGGGCCCGCGATAGAGGGCAATGTATTGGTCTTTGCTTCCGACATGCACTGTGTGGCCGCCATGGATTGATGCGCCTTGCCAGCGAATATCCCAGCCAAACAGGCGGCCGTACATGGCGGCGGTGGCCCCGGGGTCAGATACGGTTACGTTCACGTGTTCCAATTTTACCGACATCAGATGTCTCCTTGAGTTGATCCGGCGTTCTTTGTAGAATCTACAGTGCACTTTAGATCAAGAGGTATTTTTCATGCCACGCGGTGGGTTGGCGATTGGCGATTTGGCGGCGCGGACCGGGTTGTCGGTGCCGGCGATCCGGCATTACGAGACGTTGGGGTTGTTGGCGCCATTGCGCAACACGGGCGGGCATCGGCGCTATGACAAGTCGGATATCCGGCGGTTGAGTTTCGTGATGATTGCGCAGTCGTTGGGGTTTCCCTTGGCGCAATTGGCGGGCGTGCTTGCGGGGTTGCCGCAGGGGCGAGCGCCGAACCGAGGTGACTGGGCCGCGATTGGGGCAGAGTTTCGAGGCGAGATCAATGCGCGAATTACGGCGTTGGAAACGTTACGGGACAAGCTGGACGGGTGTATTGGCTGTGGATGTCTGTCGCTTGACACCTGTGCGCTATGGAACCCCGCAGACCGGGCCCGGCGCTATGGCACCGGGCCGCGGTATTTGATGGGGGATAGATCGGACGCTCCGGGCGGCTAGACTGCAGCGCCCAAGTTGCGCGGTAGGCCATCGCGCCAGCGCACGACCATGGCGGCCACGATGGCGAACAGCACATGGCCCGTAAGGGCTATCCATGTGATGCCTGTGAAACCCAGGAATGCAGGCTGGCCTGCGATCAGGCTTGCCATGATGTAAAGCGCGAAAATCCACAGGCCGATGCCATAGATCACTGCGACGACAAGCCAGTTCAGGTCGGGGGTGATGCGGCGGGCCAGGGGTTCGGCGATGAACATCCAGCCAAACGGATAGGCGATCATGCCTGCGATATAATGCAGCAGGTTGGCACCGGGGCCATAGGTTTCGCCAAACACGGCCTTGATCACGCTATTGGCCAATGGCACCGGGGCAAGGTTTGCAAAGCCCAGCATAGGGGAAAGGCTTTGGCCGAAATAGTCAAAGGCCACGGTGGCAACTGCCCCGGCCAAGATCATTGTCCAAAGTGTGTATCCATTCAGTGCGCGCATGGTGGTGTCCCTGTTGTTGATCCGATGTGCGTCTGTGTTAGGCGGGTGGATCAATTTGGGATAGGACGTGTCAGGCGTCTCACGCAGGTGTTGTTGGCTGTAACATAGCGTGATCGTTACTTTGAAAGGTAAGCCCGTGACCCGTGCCTCGATCAACATCTACTGCGCCGCCCTGCCGGGGGCTACGGTATCCGACCCCTGGGGTGGTGGGCATGACGTGTGGAAGGTGGGGGGCCGAATGTTCGCCGGGATGGGGGTGATGGATCTTGGGGTCTCGGTGAAATGTGCCGATGTGGAGACAGCGCAATTGCTGATCGAGATGAGACGGGCGGCGCGGGCACCCTATCTGCATGCCAGTTGGGTGCTGGTGCCTTGGGGTGTGGTGAGTGAGGACGAGTTGCGCGAACGCGTGGATATTTCCTACCGCATCATCCGCAGTGGATTGCCAAAGAAGGTGCAGGCCTTGCTGGGGTAGTTGGCGGTAGTCTGGGGTTGTGAAGCGGTGGGTTTCATGATGGCTTGGCGGCAAATCACAGCCATGGATGACCGATGCCTCCTGCCCTGACCCTATCGCGCCGGATTGATGCCATTCGGGACAAAGGGTCGGATGGATGGGATATTCACTATAAATCCCGCGCCATGGCTGAGGCGGGGGAAGACGTGCTGCGCCTGACGGTGGGCGAGCATGATATCCGCACCGATGCGTCGATCCTGGATGCGATGGCGGCAAGTGCGGCGGCGGGACAAACCGGCTATACGCTTGGCCCCGGCAAGCGGGCCTTGCGGGATGCTCTGGCAGCACGGGTGCAGGCGCGCACTGGTGTGCCGACCAGTTGGCGCAATGTTATAATTACTCCGGGTGGGCAGGCGGCGCTGTTTGCGGCACATATGGCGGTGTGCAATGACCGTGACCGGGCGCTGTATTGCGACCCCTATTACGCAACCTATCCCGGCACGATCCGGGCGGTCGGCGCGATTGCCGAGGCGGTGCCCACCCTGCCCCGTGACGCGTTCATGCCGCAGCGTGCAGTGTTGGCACGCCATGCCCCCGGTGCGCGGTCTTTGCTGATCAATTCCCCCAACAACCCGACCGGGGTGGTTTATGACCGCGCCACGATGGAGGCGATTGCGGGGGCAGCGCAGGATCACGGCCTGTGGCTGATTTCAGACGAGGTGTATGACACCCAAGTGTGGGACGGCGTGCATCTGTCGCCGCGCGCGCTGCCGGGGATGGTTGATCGCACGATTGTGGTGGGGTCAATGTCGAAAAGCCATGCGATGACGGGGTTTCGCATAGGCTGGATGGTGGCGCCGGAAGCGGTGGTGGAGGCGGTGACTTTGCTTGCGACCAACACGACCTACGGGCTGCCGGGGTTCATTCAGGATGCGGCCTTGTATGCGCTGAACAAAGGGGCTGGATTTGAGGCCGAGGTGGCCGCACCGTTTTTGCGCAGGCGGGCGATTGCGGCGCGGGTGTTGGCGGGGCAAAACTCGGTAGGGCTGATCCCGAGTTCGGGGGCCATGTATCTGATGCTGGACATACGCCACACGGGTCTGTCGGGCGATGCGTTTGCGCAGGCTTTGCTGGATAAGGAACGGATTGCCGTGATGCCGGGTGAAAGTTTCGGGGCGGCGGCGGCGGGGCATGTGCGGGTGGCAATGACCATTGCGGATGATGCCTTTGAGGAGGCGCTGGTGCGGTTGGTGCGTTTTGCAGGGAAGGTTGGCCGATGAACCATGATGAATTGCGCGTATGGTCCAAGCGGGCGGCAGACTGGGCGCATGGGTATCACGCTGGTTTGCGCGATATGCCGGTGCGTGCGCCGCTGAATCCGGGGGCGATTGCGGCGCAACTGCCGAGAGCCGCGCCAGAAGTGGCGGAGCCGATGGAGGCGATTTTTGCCGATTTTGAGCGAATCGTGCCGGGCGGTATGACGCATTGGCAGCACCCCCGGTTTTTTGCCTATTTTCCGGCGAATGCGGCACCTGCATCTATGTTGGCCGAACAGCTGGCCAATGCCATCGCGGCACAGGGCATGCTGTGGCAAACATCCCCTGCGGCGACCGAAATGGAAGAAGTGATGATCCAATGGCTGCGCCGGGCGCTGGGCCTGCCTGCGGGCTTTGTCGGAACCATCCACGATTCGGCGACGACTGCAACATTATCGGCTGTGTTGACGATGCGCGAGGCGGCGCTGCACTGGGCGGGGTTGCAGGCGGGGTTGGCAGGGCAGCCACGGTTGCGAATCTATGCGTCGGCTGAGACGCATTCTTCGGTGGATAAGGCGGTGCGGATTGCGGGGATTGGGCAGGATAATCTGGTGAAGATCGCCACCGATGCCGCGCATTCGATGCGGCCTGAGGTGCTGGCGGATGCGATTGCGGTGGATCGGGCGGCGGGGTTTATGCCCTGTGGCGTGGTGCTGTGCGCGGGGGGCACCTCGATTGGCGCGTTTGACCGGATTGCAGAGTGTATCGCGGTGGCGAAGGCTGCTGATCTGCCAGTGCATGTCGATGCGGCTTGGGCGGGGTCTGCGATGATTTGCCCGGAGTTCAGGCATCTGTGGGCAGGAGTGGAGGGTGCGGATAGCATCGTGTTCAACCCGCACAAATGGCTGGGGGCGCAGTTTGACTGTGCGGTGCAGTTTCTGGCGGACCCTGCCCCGCAGATACGCACGCTGGGTTTGCGGCCGACGTATTTACAGACGGCTGGGCGAGAGGAGATTACCAATTTCAACGAATGGACGGTGCCGTTGGGGCGGCGGTTCCGGGCGTTGAAGCTGTGGTTCCTGATGCGGTCCTATGGGTTGGAAGGATTGCGCGCGCGGATACGCAACCATGTGGAGTGGGCAGAAACGTCAGCGGCGGCCTTGGCCGCCCTGCCCGGTGTTTCGATTGTGACAGCGCCTGCCCTGTCGTTGTTCACCTTTGCGCTGGACGCAGGCGATGCGGCAACGGAACGTCTGCTGTCGCGGATCAACGAGGATGGGCGGATTTATCTGACCCAGACACGGCACCTCGGGCGCTATGTGATCCGGGTACAGGTCGGGCAATTTGATTGCACGGCGGACGATGTGGCAATGATATCAACCTTCGTCGCGGAACTGGCAGCGGAATAAATAGGGCGAAAATGAGCTGTAGAA
>JANOFE010000071.1:0-35727 GCA_031413495.1 Pseudorhodobacter sp.
GAAAAAGGCTTTCGCTTCATGCCGGAAACCGGGGAAGAACTTTATTCCTCGTTCCTTGGCATGCCGATCCAGCGCGTTGGCGAAAAACTGGGCGTCCTCGTCGTCCAATCCCGCGCCGCCCGCGCGTTTTCAGACGATGAAATGGATGCCCTCGACGTGGTGGCCATGGTGCTGGCGGAGATGACCGAACTTGGTGCCTTCGCGGGTGAAGGTGCCGCCATGGGGGCGCTGCACAAACAGCAGGTGATGATTCGGGGCAACACAGGCCAGGAAGGGGCTGCCGAAGGCCATGTCTGGCTGCACGAACCGCGCGTTGTGGTCACCAACCCGGTAGCCGATGATCCGTTGACCGAGATCGACCGCATTCGCGCCGCCGTGGGCGAATTGCGCGTCTCAGTCGATGATCTTCTGGCGGCGGAAAGCCTTGATAAAGACCAAAAACAGGTGCTGGAGGCGTACCGCATGTTCGCCCATTCGCGCGGCTGGCTGCGCCGGATGGAAGATGACATTGCCTTGGGCCTTTCCGCGGAGGCGGCGGTGGAAAAGGAACAATCCGCCACTAGGTCGCGGCTGGAACAGGTGCCAGACGCCTATCTGCGTGACCGCCTGCATGATCTGGATGATCTGTCGAACCGCCTTTTGCGCATCCTGACCGGGCAAGGGTCGGATACCGGGGCGGAAATGCCCGAAAACCCGGTGCTGATCGCCCGCAACATTGGCCCCGGCGAACTTTTGGAATACGGCCGCAAACTGCGCGGCGTGGTGCTGGAAGAAGGCTCTGTCGGATCGCACGCCGCCATCGTCGCCCGTGCGCTGGCCATTCCCTTGGTCATCAACGCAGGCCGCATCACGCAAGAGGCGCTGAACGGCGATCATATCATGGTGGACGGCGATCAGGGCATCGTCCACCTGCGCCCCGATGAAACCGTCGCGCGGGCATTCCGTGACAAAATCGCGATGCAGGCCAAGGCGCAGGAACGCTATGCCTCGCTCAAAGGCCTGCCCGCGCAATCGACCTGCGGCACGGTGACCCAGCTTTACATGAACGCAGGCCTGATGGCCGATCTGCCCAGTCTGGAAGGGTCCGGTGCCGAAGGCGTCGGTCTGTTCCGCACCGAACTCCAATTCCTTGTCCGCAATCAGATGCCCAAACGCGATGAACTGGCGAAACTTTACGCCCGCGTGCTGGATGCCGCCAAAGGCCGCCGCGTGTGTTTTCGCACCCTTGATATCGGGTCCGACAAAGTGCTGCCCTATATGAAACCAAACGACGAGCAGAACCCCGCCATGGGCTGGCGCGCGGTGCGGGTAGGGCTTGATAAACCCGGCGTCATGCGCATGCAGTTGCAAGCGCTGATCAGGGCGGCCAATGGCCGCAATCTGACGGTGATGTTCCCGCTGATTTCCGAGGCAGGCGAATTCATGCAGGCCCGCTCCCACGTCTTGCGTGAAATTCACCGCGAACGCAGCCTTGGCCACCCGGTGCCGGACGTCGTTGAAATCGGCACCATGCTGGAAACCCCCAGCTTAGCCTTTGCGCCACAATCCTTCTTTGATCTGACAGATTTCGTGTCGATCGGTGGCAATGATCTGAAGCAGTTCTTCTTTGCCGCCGACCGCGAAAATGAACGCGTCCGTCGCCGTTACGACACCCTGAATGTCAGTTTCCTCGCGTTCCTGGAACACATCGTCGCCCGTTGTGCGGCGTCGGGCACGCCGTTGTCCTTCTGCGGCGAAGATGCGGGGCGCCCGATTGAAGCGCTGTGTTTCGCGGCCCTCGGCATCGGCACGTTGTCGATGCGACCAGCATCGGTTGGCCCGGTCAAAGCCCTGCTGCGCCGCGTCGATTTGAACGAGGTCCGCACCGTGATCCATGCCGCACGGGATACCGGGGCCGAATCCGTCCGCCCCGCGGTGATGGACTGGCTGTCGCGGCAAGGCGAATGACGCATTCGCGGCACATATCGCAAAATGAGTATTTGGGCGAAGAAAAATAACCCTTAGGCTTTCAAAATCGCCGATGGCTGCGTTGCCTGCTCGAACGCCACAAGCACCGCATCTACCCCGTGCCGCTCAGTAAGCCGAAGCAAGCCAAACCTGATCTCGGCAATTTCGCGGTAATAGGTAATATAGGCTGCATTCAATCCCGCCCCGGCAATTGCGCCCAGCAAAGGCACCGATTGCGCCACCAGTTTTGGCCCCATCGCCGCCGCCAGCTTCGGGGCGATTTTCGCGATCAGGGCTTGCAACGCCGGCCCGGTGACGGCAAGCCGGGTGCCCAGAAACGAGGTGTTGATGCCGTCATCCCCCACCAGCGGGCTGCCCGCGCCAAACACCGCCAGACATTCGGCGCGAATTGCGGGCGTATCGGGATCAAACCCATTCGCCACCGCCGCCTGCCGGATGGCATGCAGAATGATGGTGACCGTCACCGGCAATTCCGCCAGTGCGGTCACAATGCCGCCAACGCCGCCCGCCGCACCAGATGCCATTGCCGCCGCTACCGGCCCGCGCGGGCCCAGATCAGGCGCACGCCCGCCAACCGCCGCTACATCCATGGCCCGGCTTAACGCCGCCGCAGTCACCGCATTCAGTTGGTCGCGCACAGAGTCGGGCAGCAGCTTCAATTGCGCTTCCAACGATCCGCCAAGACGGTTCATCAAGGCCATCACCGGACCATTCGCACGTCTGTAGCGCACAGCGAGGCCAGATACATCAAGATCAACATCATTAGCGGGCGCTGGAGTATTCTTCATGCGGGATAGGTAATCACGGCGGCGCCGTCGCGCAATCCCATCAGCTTGATGATTTGCCGACCCGGCCCGCGATCCCGCGCCATGCATCTTTCTTCAATGCAATCCCCAACACCCGGTCCGGGTTCGTCGGCGGCGGCATCTCGACCCCGTCCAGTTTTGCAAAGCCAAACCGCGCATAGTAAGGCGCGTCGCCCACCAGCAGCACCCGTTCCCAGCCCAAACGCCGCGCCTCAGCCAGGCTTTCGTGGATCAGCAACGCGCCAAGCCCCTCACCCTGCCGCGTCGGATGCACGGCAATCGGGCCCAACAGCAAAATATCATGCTCGCCCACTTCGGCAGGCCAGTACCGGATCGCCGCCGCCAAGGTGCCATCCTCGTCGCGCAACACGCCACATAGTGCGGCCACCGTCGCCACCCCGTCGCGCAACCGGTAGCTGGAAAGCGCCGTGCGACCGGGTGCAAAGCACAGATCATACAGCGCCTCCACCTCCCACCAATCGGCTTCGGTTTCTTCTTCCAGATGGTACAAACGCGCTACCTGCCTTGCGACGAATCTTCTGGAATCGCGCCTAACACGGGGTTACGTCAGGTTCAAACGCAGATGTGAGGCAGCGATGTTCTACCACCCCTCCGAAGGCCACGGCCTGCGCTACAACCCGTTCAAGGCGATTGTATCGCCCCGCCCCATTGGCTGGATTTCCACCCGCAGCGCGCATGGCGATAACCTTGCGCCCTATTCGTTTTTCAACGCCGTCACCGACGCACCGCCCCAAGTGATGTTCGCAGGCGGCCTGAAAGACAGCATTGCCAATATCACCAAAAGCGGCGTCTTCGCGGTGAACGTGGTCGAACAAGCGATGTTTACCAAGATGAGCGAAACGTCCGCATCCCTGCCGCATGGCACCGACGAATTCGCCCACGCAGATGTGCCCAAAGCCGAATGCAGCACGATTGATTGCCCCCGCGTAGCAAACGCCCCCGCCACGCTGGAATGTCGGATGTTGCAAGTGATCACCCTGAAAGGCACCGATAACTATATGGTCATCGGCGAGGTCACAGGCATTCACCTGCGCGATGATTGCATGGTGAATGGTCGCTTCGACGTGACAAGCTACCGCCCCATGGCCCGGCTTGGCTATATGGATTACGCCGTGGTGCGCGATCTGGTGACCCTGCCACGGCCGGGGGAATAGCCTGTTGTGGCGGATGATCCCTCGTATGCACGCAAAAAGCACGGATAAAGCACGCGAAACATACCCCCTTTTCGCCGCCCTTTCTGCCCCCTAAACTGCCCACGAACACAGACGGAGTCTGCCCTTGCAAACCATGATCGGCGTCATTGGCGGCTCTGGTGTCTACCAGATTGATGGGCTGGAAGGCGCATCTTGGGTCAAAGTCAAATCCCCTTTCGGCACCCCGTCGGATGACGTGCTGGTCGGCCGCCTGAATGGCATGCCCATTGCCTTTCTACCCCGCCACGGAAGGGGTCATATCCATACCCCCACAACCGTGCCCTACCGCGCCAATATTGATGCACTAAAGCGGCTTGGCGGGACCGATGTGGTGGCGGTATCTGCCGTAGGCAGCTTGCGCGCCGACTACACCCCCGGTGATTTTGTCATTATAGATCAATATATTGACCGCACCTTTGCACGTGAAAAATCTTTCTTCGGCCCCGGTTGCGTGGCCCATGTGTCGGTGGCGCACCCGACCTGCCCGCGTCTGTCTGCCGCCTGTGCCAAAGCCGCCCAACTGGCCGGAGTAAAGGCCCACCAAGGTGGCACTTACCTTGCCATGGAAGGTCCGCAATTTTCTACCCTCGCTGAATCCCGGCTGTACCGGTCCTGGGGCTGCGATGTCATCGGTATGACCGGCATGCCAGAGGCAAAATTGGCCCGCGAAGCCGAACTTTGCTATGCCTCTATCGCCATGGTCACCGATTTTGACTGCTGGCATGAAGGCCATGGTGCAGTTGATGTATCGCAAGTTATTCAAACGCTTACAGCCAATTCCTCAAGTGCAAAATCCCTGATATCGCAGCTTCCCGCCCTGCTCGAGGCGACAGGACACCCTTGCCCGCACGGCTGCGACCGCGCCTTGGAATTTGCCCTGATGACAGCCCCCGACAAACGCGACCCGGCTCTTTTAACCAAACTGGATGCGGTCGCACGGAGGGTGCTTTGAAACTCGCCCTTGCCCTGTGCCTTTGCGCAGGGATCGCCCAAGCGCAAGAATCAATCCGGTCCGATGGCCGCCTGTCTGATGATGATTTTTACCGTCTGGTTTCCTGTGCCGCCCCACCCTCCGGCGCGTGCCAAAAAGACACAGTACGCTGGTCCCCCGCCGATGCAGTGTCATTGACAATCGGCTTTGCACAGATTGATCGGGGCTATCCAACCGCGCTTCGACGCATGGCAGATCAAGCACTTGATGCGGCACTGTTTGAACTTAATGCATCAGGTGCTAAACTTCTTGTAACCCGTTCTAAAAAAATACCAAATCTTGATATTATGATTTATCTCTCTGCCATAAAAGAGGGTGATATCATCCGTGGCACCGGGCTTATTCCGCTTGATGGCGCAAAGATAGAGGCCGCAAAGGCGCAGATCTGGTGGCGTGCAGACCGCAGCCTGATCAACGGCGCAATTGTTTTGGCAAACGATATCGATCCCGATGAAATTGCATCAATCATGCTTGAAGAGGTCACTCAAACTATGGGGCTTCTTACAGACGTCGATAGCGCATATTATGAAACGCGGTCGATTTTCTCCGAAACCAGCAATCAACGCACGCAGCTTGGCCCGCAAGACATCATGGCGTTGCGACGGCATTACCCCTGACCAGACAAGGCACAGACATGATAAAAAAAACCGTCAAGGATTACATCCGCACCATCGTTGACTTCCCACATGAAGGGATTTTGTTTCGCGATGTAACAACCCTTTTCGCCGATGCGCGCGGGTTCCGGATGGCGATTGACCAATTGCTCACCCCCTATGCAGGCCTCCGGATAGACAAGGTCGCGGGCCTAGAGGCGCGCGGTTTCATCCTTGGCGGGGCGGTGGCACATCAACTGTCTACCGGATTTGTACCGATCCGAAAAAAGGGCAAACTGCCGGGCCGCACCATCGCGCAATCCTACACGCTGGAATATGGCGAGGCTGTTGTTGAAGTGCATGATGACGCGTTGCAACCGGGGGAAAAGGTGCTGCTGGTCGATGATCTTTTGGCCACGGGCGGCACCGCAGAAGCGGGCATTCGCCTGATCGAACGGTTGGGTGGCGATGTCATCGGTTGCGCTTTTGTTGTGGATTTACCTGATCTTGGTGGTCGCAAGCGGCTAGAGGCGATGGGCATGGATGTGCACGCTCTTTGCGCCTTTGAAGGGCTTTAGGCTGGTCAATGATTTCTTAAGGGAATCACCCTAACGATAGCTGCATCAGGTTTACCCAACCTGACCGGGCGCTGCTTGCACCATGTGACCCACTTCGACCCCCAGCCCCGCCGGTTCACCCCGGTGGGGCAACTTTGCAAAGCGTTGCAAGACTGCACTTCAAGGCATGGAAAGTTGGGCTCAGCCCCGCAAGACCGCACCGGGGTTCATAATACCCAATGGGTCCAGGCCTGCCTTGATCGCCCGCATGGCCGACAGCTTTGCAGGATCGCCGTAGCGTTCCAGATCGGCCACTTTCAGTCGTCCGATCCCATGTTCCGCGCTGACGGACCCGCCCAAATCATGCACCAAATCATGCACGCATGTTTTGATCGCTTCACGCTTATTTTCATGGTCAGCGCGTGTTTTTCCCTTTTGTGGGAAGACGTTATAGTGCAAATTGCCATCGCCCAAATGGCCAAAACAGTTGATCCGCCAATCGCCCAATTTGGCCAACGCCGCCCCCGCGCGGGGAATGAAGCCAGCAATTTCGCCCAGCGGCAATGAAATGTCATGCGACGATATCGCCCCGATTTTGCGGTTTGCCAGTGGGATCGATTCGCGCACCTGCCAGAACTGGTCCCGCTCAGGCCCGGACCCGGCAATCACCCCGTCGCTGACCAATCCCTTTGCTTGCCCCGCCGCAAACAACGCCGACAAGGCCTCTGGCACCGATTGCCCCGCCCCAAGCCCAAGATCAATCAACACCGTCCATTCCGGCATTTCGGCAAAGGGCTGCCGCACCTCGGGCATGGTGTCGCGCAGAAACTCCAACCCCTTGATATTGATCAATTCAAATGCCGAAATGCCGCCACCTAGCCGCGCCTGTGCCAGCGCAAGCAATTCCAACGCCGCCGCTGGCCCCGGCACCACAAAAAACGCAGCCCCCTGTTCGGCGGGTACTGGATAAAGCCGCAAACTGGCCGCCGTGATGATACCCAATGTGCCTTCAGACCCGATCATCAGATTGCGCAGATCATAGCCGGTGTTGTCTTTGCGCAACCGCTTTAGCCCGTTCCAGATTGCGCCATCCGGCATAACCACCTCTAGACCAAGGCATAAATCACGCGCATTGCCATAACGCAGCACATTCACCCCGCCCGCGTTGGTGGCCAGATTGCCACCGATCCGGGCGGATCCTTCTGAAGCCAATGACAGCGGAAACAACCGGTCCACGGCCGATGCCGCCGCCTGCACATCAGCCAGAATTACCCCGGCTTCGGCAATCAGCACGTTTTCAAAGGGGTAAACCGCCCTTATCGCAGTCATCCGTTCCAATGACAGGATCACCGGCGGGCCCCCCTGCGCCATCCCCTGCCCACCGACAAGCCCCGTGCCGCCACCCCAAGGCACGATGCCAACCCGCGCCTGCGCACAGGCGCGCACCACCACTGCCACTTCGTCCACCGATCTGGGCCGCGCCAAAACCACGCCTTGCCCGGTCCACCGCCCGCGCGGGTCTTCAAGATGCCGCGGTTCAGGAACGCTGATGCAGCCGTCGGGCAAAAGGGAGTCAAGATACGCCGCAAATGCGGTGTCGGCTGGGTTTAACATGGCGTTATCCTACCCCGTTTCCGTCTTGCCACGCCGGTCAGACCGCAGGTTTGCGTAAAGCACATGGTTGCGCCAGCGCCCATTGATCTGCAAATAGCTTTGCGCGACGCCTTCGTATTTGAAGCCGGTTTTTTCCAGCACTCCGCGCGAGGCGGCATTGCCGGGCAGACATGCGGCTTCAACCCGACTGAGGTCCAACTGCTGGAATGCGTGGTGCACCACCGCCTCGATCGCCTCGTGCATGAAGCCTTGCCGCGCGTAAGCCGCCCCCACCCAATAGCCAAGTGTGCCCGCCTGCGCCGGACCACGGCGAATATTATCCAAGGTAATCGCACCCAAAAGCGCGTTATCAGTCCGCCGAAACATCAACAGGGGCAGTGCCGTGCCCTGTGCCTCGGCCCGACTTGCCCAGTAAACCCGGTTGGTGAAGGCACGCCGCGACAGATGATCATGCGCCCAGACAGGTTCCCACGGACGCAGAAAATCGACGCTGGCTTCGCGCAGGGTGGTCCAGGCGTGGTAGTCGCCATGGCCGGGCAAGCGCAGGGTGATCCGCTCTGCCTCGACCCGCACTTTACGGCGCAGGGATAGCATCAGGCGCGCAGGCTTTTGCGCACAGCCTCCAGCCCCGGCGCTTTGCCCACCGGGCCATACAGCGCCAATGCTGCGCGCGAACCGGCCATTTCGGCCGCGTATTTGCGCACGTCAGATGTGCCAACGGCATCAATACGTTGCACAGCCTCGTCCACATCCGGCACCCGGCCCCAGATGGCCAGCAGACGCGCCAATCGTTCGGCACGGCTGGACGGGCTTTCCAGCCCCATCAGCAAGCCTGCCTTCAACTGGGCCCGTGCCCGCGCCACCTCGGCGTCTGACATATCATCAGCGGCGCGTTTCAATTCATCCACCGTCAGCTGCATCAGATCGGAAATTTCATCTTCAGACGTGCCAGCATAAATGGTGATCTGCCCGGTGTCTTCGTAGGCCCCACTTTGCGCAAAGATCGAATAGCACAGGCCCCGTTCTTCGCGGATTTTCTGGAACAACCGGCTCGACATGCCGCCGCCCAAGGCCGTGGCATATATCTGTGCGGCATAGACATCGGGCGCGCGGTAATTTGGGGACTCGAACGCCAGCGCAAAATGCACCTGCTCCAGATCCTTGACCTCGCGCCGTTCCAGCCCGCCAAAGGCCGCCGCCTGCACCACTGGCGCACCAACGGGCAATAACCCACCAAAAATTTCGGTCGCCTGCGCCAAAATCGCGTCATGATCGACGCCGCCCGCCGCCGCCAAAATCATCTGATCCGGGCCGTAATGTTCCGCCACAAACCGTGTCAGATCATCGCGGTTAAAGTTGGATACCCGTTCCGCTGGCCCCAAAATGGTGCGCCCGAACGGTTGATCAGGATAGCTTGCCTCTTGCAACCAGTCGAAAATAATATCGTCGGGCGTGTCCAGCGATTGACCGATTTCCTGCAAGATCACATGGCGTTCCACCTCGATCTCACGCTCGTCAAACACCGGGTTCAGCACGATGTCGGAAATAACATCCAACGCCAGCCCCACATCGGCAGACAAAACCCGCGCGTAATAGGCGGTCATTTCTTTTGATGTATAGGCGTTGATATAACCACCAACATCTTCAATTTCTTCGGCAATCCGCAGGGCCGACCGCTTTTTCGTACCCTTGAAGGCCATATGTTCCAGAAAATGCGCAATGCCGTTCTGCTCGGCCCGCTCATGCCGCCCGCCTGCCGTCACCCAGATGCCAACAGATGCAGATTGCAGCCCCGGCATATGTTCTGTGACAATGCGAAACCCGTTTGGCAGCGTATCAAGGCGAAGCGTCAATGGGCAATCCTTTCGCGGATAAGGCCCTGCAAGGCCCCCAGATCATTGGGCACGCGTGTCAGGCGTTCTGCCCGAGTATAGAGATCAGCCATACGTAAGGGCAAGTCTGGCCGCACACCCATCGCCGCCTCCACCGCATCGGGGAATTTTGCCGGATGCGCCGTGGCCAGCGTGATCATCGGTGTGGCACCTTGATGCGCCTGTGCCACATGCGCGCCAACGGCGGAATGCGGGCACAGAACCTCGCCCGTGTTGGCGTAAAAATACTTGATCGCGGCGCGTGTTTCATCCTCTGAACAGCGCCCCGATGCAAAGTGGCCGCGCAGAAATTCAAGTGCCCCTTGGCTGATGTGAAAACCACCCGCGCCCAATTCTGCCATCAATGCCGTCACTGCCACGCCATCACGCCCGTAAGCATCAAACAACGCCCGCTCAAAATTTGATGATACCTGAATATCCATCGACGGACTAATCGACGGGGCCACACCGTCCTTTACATAATCACCCGTGCTGATCGCGCGGTGCAAAATATCATTCTGATTGGTGGCAATCACCAGCTTCTCAATCGGCAACCCCATCTTGCGGGCAATGTAGCCTGCGAAGATATCACCAAAATTGCCCGTGGGCACGGTGAACGACACTGGCCTGTGCGGCGCACCCAAAGACACGGCGGACGAAAAATAATATACCACCTGCGCCAAAACCCGTGCCCAGTTGATGCTGTTCACCCCCGCCAGCCGCACGCCATCGCGGAACGCGAAATCGTTGAACATATCCTTCACACGGGCTTGGGCATCATCAAAATCGCCGTCCATCGCCAGCGCGTGCACATTGGCTTCCGACGGCGTTGTCATCTGGCGGCGCTGCACCTCAGACACCCGGCCATGCGGATAGAGGATGAACAGATCAACGTTAGACAGGCCTCGAAACGCCTCCATCGCGGCCGACCCGGTATCGCCCGACGTGGCCCCGATAATCGTGATGCGCTGGCCCGTTTTTGCCAAAGCCGCCTGCATCATCTGTCCAATCAATTGCATGGCAAAGTCTTTGAAGGCAAGCGTCGGCCCGTGAAACAATTCCAGCAGGAAATGATTGGCCCCCAATTGCACCAAGGGCGCGCGCGCCGCGTGGCCAAAGCCCTTGTAGGCCGCAGCAATCAATCCGCGAAATTCGTCATCACCAAAGGTATCGCCCAAATAGGGCCGCATCACCCGAAACGCGATATCTTCATAGCTGCAGCCAGCCATGCCCGCGATGTCAGCTTTGCTGAATACCGGCACCGTTTGCGGCACATAAAGCCCACCGTCGCGGGCAAGACCGGTCATCATCGCATCGCCAAAGCCAAGCACGGGGGCCGCGCCGCGGGTCGAGATATACTGCATCATTCCCTCAGATCACGATGTCCGGCGTCTGATACGCCAGACCAGCAACGCTGTCATCCCCAGCCAGACAAAGGCCAGCGAAAACCATGTGATCGCGTAGGTCAGATGGTCATTGGCAACACTGGCGGTATCGACCGGCATCGGCGTGACCTCGGGGATACCGGGGGCAAGGCTGCGCGCCACGACCAACAGTTGTTCAGTGCCCAGCACATTGGCCATACGCTCAACCTCGCGGGCAAACCAGACATCCCGCAAAAGCTCTGGCTCTGGTGTAAAGCGGTCAACTTCTTCTGGCCAATGTAGATTGCCCGTCACCGTGATTGGGGTGGTCGGGCGCAAAAACTCTCGCTTCGCGTCGCTGACAAACCCCAGATCAACCATGATCTTACGCGTGCCGCCCGTCACTTCCATCGCGGCGATCACCCGGTATCCGGCACCTGCATCTTTCATGCTGGTCAAAACCAATGCCTCTGGCCCCAGCAACCGGCCGGAAACGGTCACTGGCCGATATTTATCCGCCTCTGGTGACACGGTTTCTGGCAACACCACCGGGGTGGCCACGATCTTTGCATCAATTTCTGCAAGAATGCCGGATTTCCACTCCAACCGCTGCATTTGCCAGACCCCAAGGCCCACAAGGATGCCCGCCCCGATCAAGCCAAGCAGCAACGGAAATATCAGGCGCAGCATGATGTGCTTCCTTCAGACGTCCAACCTAGCCCGGCTTTGACCGCCGCGTTCACTGGCCCCAGACGTAAATCGCCGCGAACAGGAACAGCCAGACCACATCGACAAAATGCCAATACCAAGCTGCGGCTTCGAACCCGATATGGCGTTCTGGCGTGAAATGTCCTTTCAGAACACGGAACAGACACACGGTCAGAAAAATCGTCCCGATCAGAACGTGAAAGCCGTGAAAGCCGGTCGCCATAAAGAACGACGCGCCATAGATATTGCCCGCAAATCCAAACGCCGCGTGGCTATATTCATAGGCCTGAAACGCGGTGAAAAATGCCCCCAAAACCACCGCCAAAATAAGGCCATTGACCATATCCTTGCGGTTATTTTCATGTACCAGCGCATGGTGCGCCCATGTGGCCGCCGCGCCTGAACACAGCAAAATCAACGTGTTGATCAGCGGCAGATGCCATGGGTCAAAGGTTTCAATGCCGGCTGGCGGCCAGATGCCATCTATCGCCGGGCTTTGCGGCCCCATTGGATACAGGGCATGTTTGAAAAAGGTCCAGAACCACGCCGAAAAGAACATCACTTCCGACATGATGAACAGGATAAACCCATAGCGCAGCCCGATGCTGACCACAGGCGTATGATCGCCAACGTGGGACTCGGCTACAACCTCGGACCACCAGGCAAACATCACATACAGCACCAGCGCAAACCCGATCAGGCCAAGCCACGGCCCTGATCCATGCATCCACAACACCGCCCCATACAGCATGATAAAACCGCCCAATGCACCAAGGAACGGCCAGATGGACGGCGGCAGGATGTGGTAGTCGTGGTTCTTGGCATGGGCCATGATGCGGTCTTTCCTCGTTTTTATCAGTTTACAGCGCCAGCAGGCACTGGGGCAAGGGCTGCTTGGTCTGTTGGCAGGTCAGTTTCATGAAAAGTATAAGACAAAGTGATCTCGGACACATATTTTCCCTCAGGATCGTCCGCGATCCCCGGATCGACAAAGAAACTGACCGGCATCAGCACAGTCTCGCCCGGTTGCAATACCTGCATCTCGAAACAGAAACAGTCGATTTTGGTGAAATATCCACCCGCAGAATAGGGAAAGACGTTGAAACTCGCGGTGCCTGCCACCACCCGGTCGGTCGGGTTATGCGCTTCAAAAAACGCAAGGCCAGTCTCGCCGATTTTTAACGCCATTGTGCGTTCAACCGGCTTGAACTGCCACGGCATGCCTGCTTCCAGCGACGCATCAAAGCGCACGGTGATCATCTCATCAAGGATTACGTCAGACCCCACCTCGGCGACAGAGGTTGTCCCGCCAAACCCCGTAACCTGACAGAACCATTGATAGAATGGCACCGCCGCAAACGACAGTGATGCCATGGTCAGCACCATTGCTGCCAGCCATGCGGCAGTTTTGCGTGTGGCGCGGCTTTCGTTCATGGCGCCTTCACCTCTGGCACCAGCTCGGGGCGCACCACATGATCAAACCCCTGCACAGCCCCGATGGAAACCACCTTGACCACACTCAAGCCAAACACCAGCCCCACAAACAATGCGAGCAACAGCCCGACGCCAAGGTTGCGGCTAAAGCGGCGTTTGTAAATTTCATGATCCGGGCGAAACGACATTACCAGCCTCCATAACCATAGGGTCGCAGCGCCGCTTCGGCCAGAAATGCCGCGAAATGCAAAAACAGGTAATACAGAGAAAACCGGAACACGGCCTTTTCAACGCTGTATTTATCGGCTTCGGCCTGTACCTCATTGCGCCTCCAGATGCGCCATGCCCCGACCAAGAACCATCCGTTCAGCAGCACCGCTGCCGCCAGCGTAATCGGCCCGCCTATCGAGGTAAAAGCCGCCGCGATCCCCACCGGGGCAAGCAAAATGGTGTAGACCAGAATATGCGCCCGCGTCGATTTCCGGCCGTGCGTCACCGTCAACATCGGCACCTTCGCATCCGAATAATCCGTTTTCATAAACAACGCCAAGGCCCAGAAATGCGGCGGTGTCCACATGAAGATAATTGCAAACATCAACGCGGATTCCAAAGATACCCCGCCCGTCGCCACTGCCCAGCCGATCATCGGCGGAAACGCCCCTGCAGCGCCACCAATAACGATGTTCTGCGGCGTCGCCCGTTTCAGCCACATCGAATAGACCACGACGTAAAAGAATATGGTAAAGGCCAACAGCCCCGCCGCCACAAAATTCGCGGCCAGCGCCAGCATCACAATGGAAATGCCAGACAGCGCCATGCCAAGCCCCAACGCCTCGCCCGCTGTCACCCGACCTGATGGTACGGGTCGGTTGCGCGTGCGCTTCATCAGCCCGTCAATATCTGCATCCCACCACATGTTCAGCGCACCTGACGCACCCGCTCCAAGGGCAATGAACAGAATGGACACAATCGCCACAAAGGGATGCACGCCAATCGGTGCGACCAACAGCCCGACAAGCGCCGTAAACACCACCAAAGACATCACACGCGGCTTTAGCAGCTGCAGATAATCGCCAAAACCCGCCTCTCCGGGCAGATCAATGATCCGGGTATCAGCCATTGCGCGGTCCAGTCCCTTGGTAAGTCGCGGCGCGCTGATCCGCGCGCCACCCGACAATCCCTGCCTTGCCCCGCCTAAAGCCGAGCGTTACGCTTAATCTGCCGCAGCCACGTCAATAGGCGCAGGCAACGCGCCCAACAACACATCGCCGCCCTGCGCCTTCACCAGCCACGCGTCATAGGCGGCTTGGCTGACTACCTTTACCGTGATCGGCATATAGGCATGGTCCTTGCCACACAAAGCCGAACATTGGCCAAAATAAATGCCTTCGCGGTCTGCATTGAACCACAGCTCGTTCAAACGCCCCGGCACTGCCGACGATTGCACGCCAAAGGCAGGGATCACCCAGCCGTGGATCACATCAGACCCGGTCAGTTGCACTACGATGTTCTTGTTTACCGGAATGACCATGGCGGTATCGGTCGCCAATAAAAACTCATCCTTGGTGTAACCTGCAGCAACCAGTTCCGCCTCAACTTCTGCGTTCATCACTTTGCCGCTGCCAATCAGGAAGCTGTCAAAAGCTACGCCTGCATCCGGGTATTCATAGCTCCAATACCACTGATTACCGGTCACTTTTACCACCAGATCAGCCTTCGGCGGCTCCATCTGCTTGAACAGAACTGGCAAAGAAAACGCGCCAATGAACACAAGGATCACAATCGGGATCATCGTCCATGCCACTTCTAGCGGCGAATTATGGGTAAAGCTTGCAGGCGTCGGGTTGCGCTTGGCGTTGAACCGATAGGCCGCATATAACAAAAGCCCGGTCACAAAGATCGTGATCACGGTTATGATCACCAACAGCATATAATCCAGAGTATAGATTTCGCGCGCAAGTTCTGTGGCTGCGGGTTGAAATCCAATGCCTTTATCAATCGGGCGACCCACAATCTCCAGCGTCTGCTGTGCTTTGGCAGATGTTGCAAACAAAGCCGCGGCTGCTGCAAAACCGGTGATAGAGGTCAAAAGACGCATGATATATTCCCGCTCAAGTGGCTGCCGATTTGCGGCCTGATGGATAAGCCCGGACTTAGGACAGAATCCCGTTGTTTCTGGCCCCGGTAAAACCATATTAAAGGGCTGGCGACAAGCAAAACAGTTGCGGCAAAGAGACGCCATCCGCCCCCAATTAAGGACTATTCCCATGCCCGGCCCCACATCCGACGATCCGTTCCGCCCGTTTGAGACTGATTTGGATGAAGCCACTGCTTTGCAAATCCTGCAGGCTGCCACGGCGGGCGCAGATGATGGCGAGCTGTTCTTGGAACGCAAACGCGCCGAAGGCATCTCGCTTGATGATGGCCGTATCAAAACCGCCAGCTATGACGCAAGCCAGGGCTTCGGTCTGCGCGCGGTCAGGGGCGAAGTCGCAGGTTATGCTCATTCCACTGACATTTCCGAACATGCCCTGCGCCGCGCATCCGAAACCGCGCGGCTAGCGGTCGGCGCGGGCGGTGGCACCCTTGCGCCGCCGCCAAAAGGCACCAACCTGCACCTTTACACCGATGCCAACCCGATGGCCGACGCCACGTTCGCCGTCAAAATCGACACGCTGAAAGAAATCGACGCGTTCACCCGCGCACTTGACCCCCGCGTGGTACAAGTGTCGGCTTCCGTCGCGGCTGGCCTGCAAGAGGTGGAGATTCTGCGCCCCGAAGGCCTGCGCCTGACCGACATCCGCCCGATGGCCCGCATCAGCATTTCGGTCATCGTGGAACAAAACGGCCGCCGCGAAAGCGGTGGCACCGGCGGCGGCGGCCGCTACGGCCTCGCCCGCCTGATGGAACCGCAGCACTGGCAATCGGTGGCGCGTGAGGCGCTGCGCATCGCACTTGTCAACCTCGATGCCGTCCCTGCCCCCGCAGGCACCATGGACGTGGTTCTTGGCCCCGGCTGGCCGGGTATCCTGCTGCACGAAGCCATCGGTCACGGGTTGGAAGGCGATTTTAACCGCAAGAAAACATCGGCCTTCGCGGGGCTTATGGGCCAACGCATCGCCGCCCCCGGTGTCACCGTGCTCGATGATGGCACCATGCCCGATCGTCGCGGCTCCATCAGTTTTGATGATGAAGGCACGCCGTCGGCCAAAAACGTGCTGATCGAAGACGGCATTCTGGTGGGCTACATGCAGGATCGCCAGAATGCCCGTCTGATGGGTGTTGCCCCCACCGGCAACGGGCGGCGCGAAAGTTTCGCCCATATCCCGATGCCGCGCATGACCAACACCTATATGCTGGGCGGCAAGGATGATCCGGCGGGAATCGTCGCAAGCCTTAAAGACGGCATCTATGCCGTCGGCTTTGGTGGCGGCCAAGTCGATATCACCAACGGCAAATTCGTGTTTTCCTGCACCGAGGCTTACCGCGTCCGCAATGGCGTCATCGGCGAGGCCGTCAAAGGCGCTACCCTGATCGGCGACGGTGCCACCGCCCTGAAACACATCCGCGCTATTGGCAATGACATGGCGCTCGACCCCGGCATCGGCAACTGCGGCAAAGCGGGCCAATGGGTGCCCGTCGGCGTTGGCCAACCGACGTTGATGATTGGCGGGCTGACGGTGGGCGGATCGGCGACATGATCCCTAAACTTATTCTGGTGGGCCAATTCGACAGCCCTGTCACACGCCGCGTCGGCGTGGTGCTGCACCAGTATGGCATCCCCTTCACGCGCGATGCGCGCTCCATCTTTGGCGATGCCGCGGAAATCGCCAAAATCACCCCGATGATCCGCATCCCGGCCCTGATCCTGGACGGTGGCGAAGTGCTGATCGACTCAAACGCAATCCTTGATCACCTCGACGAACTGGTCGGCCCCGCCCGCTCGCTGATCCCACCTTCCGGCCCGATGCGCCGCAAAATCCTGCAAACCACTGCCCGCGCGCACAGCTGCTTTGAGAAATCCGGCGCGCTGGTCTACGAGCGTATCTTCCACCCGCCCGAACACGTTAGCCAACAATGGCTGGCCCGCTGCCAATCCCAACTCGCCGCTGGCCTAACTGAACTGGAACAGCTGTGCGAAGGCCCATGGCTTTGCGGCGAAACCTTTACCCACGCCGACATCATGATCGCCTGCGCCATCGGCTACATGAACCTGCGTCTGCAATCGGCCTTCCCGCCGGGGGCTTACCCCAAACTCGAAGCATTGGCCGCCAAATGCGAGGCCCTGCCAGCTTTCATCGCCTGCCGCATCGGTGCCAATGAAACCATGCCAAAGGTCTAGCGACCCTTTGTATTTACCTGTTCAAAAATATCCTCGGGGGGTGAATTGGCAAAGCCAAAAAGGGGCAAACAGCCCCCTTTTCTGAAAATTCTTTCTCAAGAATTTTCCCTTTAATCCCGCCCAAACTTCCCCCTGAGCGCCTCAAACGCATTCCCAGACGCCTGCACCACAGGTGCCGCCACCGATGGTCCCGGTTTGCCCTTCGGCTGTGCAGGCCCCCGCTCCGCAGCCCGTTCTGCCACCCGCTCTCGCGCCTCCGATGTGTCCGATTTCATCGACAACCCGATGCGTTTGCGCGCCGCATCCACCTCCACCACCCGTACCGTCACCACATCGCCCGCTTTTACCACATCATGCGGATCGCGCACGAACTTGTCGGCCAATTGGCTCACATGCACCAACCCGTCCTGATGCACGCCAATATCCACAAACGCCCCAAACGCCACCACGTTGGTCACCGTGCCTTCAAGCATCATACCGGGCTTCAGATCGCGGATATCCTCGATCCCCGCCGCAAAGGTCGCCGTCTTGAAACTGGGCCGCGGGTCACGCCCCGGTTTTTCCAATTCCGCCAGAATATCCTTCACCGTCGGCAAGCCAAACCGCGCATCGGTAAAATCACCCGGTTCCAACTGCCGCAGCATCGCCGGGTCAGCCATCACCGCCCTTAAATCACGTCCACAGGCCGCGACAATTTTTCTCGCCACATCATAGGCTTCCGGGTGCACCGAACTTGCATCCAGCGGCTCTTTCCCGCCAGAGATTCGCAAAAACCCCGCTGCCTGTTCAAATGCCTTCGGCCCCAACCGCGCCACCTTCAACAATGCCCGACGCGAGGCAAACGGCCCATTCGCATCGCGGTGGCTGACTATCGCTTCCGCCAGCCCCGGCCCAAGACCCGACACTCGCGCCAAAAGTGGCCCCGACGCCGTGTTCAAATCCACCCCGACCGCATTCACCGCATCTTCAATTACCGCCTCAAGCGACCGCCCCAACCGATGCTGATCGACATCATGCTGATACTGGCCTACGCCAATCGCCTTCGGTTCAATCTTCACCAATTCCGCCAGCGGGTCTTGCAGACGCCGCGCAATTGAAACAGCCCCCCGGATTGACACATCCAGATCAGGAAACTCCCTGGCGGCCAATTCCGACGCTGAATAAACCGACGCCCCCGCCTCCGACACGATCACTTTCACAGGCTTCGGGCCATCCCCCGGCAAAGCCGCCAGCACATCCGCCACCAGCTTTTCAGATTCGCGCGATGCCGTGCCATTGCCAATCGCAATCAACCACACCCCGTGCGCCCGGATCAACCGTGCAATCTCCACGCTCGCGCCGCGCACATCATTCTTCGGCTGGAACGGATAGATCGTCGCGTGATCCACCACCTTGCCCGTCGCATCAATCACCGCAATCTTGCAGCCGGTGCGAATACCGGGATCAACCCCCATGGTAACCTTGCCCCCCGCCGGGGCCGCCAATAACAAATCCTTCAAATTCCGCGCAAAAACCGCTATCGCCTCGGCCTCGGCCCGGTCGCGCAGATCACCCATCAGATCCAACCCCAACGAGGTTTTCAACTTCACCCGCCAAGCCCATGATGCCGCATCGCGCAACCAAACATCGCCCGGCAAGGCGCTGCCCGCCTTCACCTGCCCAGCACACATCCGTTCCGCCGAAGATGTCCCCCGCGCAGCATCCGGCTCGACCTCCAGATCAAGCGATAAAAACCCTTCATTGCGTCCGCGCAGCATTGCCAAAACCCGGTGCCCCGCCGCTTTGCCGTAGGCTTCGGAATGAGCGAAATAGTCCGAAAACTTCGCCCCCTCCGCCTCTTTCCCCGCCACCACGCTCGACACAATCCGCGCTTCTGCCTTCATATGCGCCCGCAATCGCGCCAGAAGCCCCGCATCCTCGGCCAGCCCCTCCGCGATAATATCCCGCGCGCCTTCCAGCGCCGCCTTCACATCTGGCACCGCTTCCGTCACATACCCCGCCGCCAAAACCGCAGGCTCCGCCGCGCGCCGCTCCAAAATCGCCACCGCCAACGGCCCAAGCCCATTTTCCCGCGCAATCATCGCCTTGGTGCGGCGTTTCGGCTTGAACGGCAGATACAGGTCTTCCAATTCCGCCTTTGTCACCGCCCGCGCTATCCCCGCCTCCAACGCATCGGTCAACACGCCCTGCCCGCGAATGGACTCAAGAACCGCCACCCGCCGCGTCTCCAACTCCCGCAAATACTCCAACCGTTCCGCCAGCTTGCGCAGTTGCGTATCGTCCAAGCCGCCCGTCATTTCCTTGCGATAGCGCGCGATGAACGGCACTGTTGACCCTTCATCCAGCAGCGCCACCGCCGCGTTGACCTGATCCGCCCGCGCGGCAATATCGGTGGCGATCAACAGGGCAATGCGACGATTCTGGTCTGGGGTCATGGGTCTGGCCTTTGCAATTGAAGGACCGCTACCCTACCCAAGGCGTTGCACAAAGCCAAGGCAAACGCCCGCGCCAAGGCCCGCCACCGTCAATTCTGAAAAAGGAAGGATGGTACCACGTCCCCGGCTCGAACGGGGGACCCCTAGATCCACAATCTAGTGCTCTAACCAACTGAGCTAACGCGGCACTGATGCGCGATTTAGACCCGTGCCTTCCAGATTGCAAGAGGATGATTGGCCAAATGACCAGACTTGAACGCACCACCGTTCGGCGTTAGTCCAATTCAAACACTGCGCCGAAAGGGCTTACCATGGGCATCGACAAACAAAGCGATCTTGCCGCCAACATCCAGATCGGCCCAACCGACCTTGGCATGGTGCGCATCTATATCGAGGCGGAAGGCGGCATCGAGTTGCCACTGGATTTCGATCCCGAAGAAGCCGAAGAAATTGCCGAGGAACTGCGCGCCGCCGCAACCGCCGCCCGCGCCATGGCGCAGGGCCGGCCTAAACCGAAAAAACGCTAAATCCGGGGTCACGGAAGCTTTGCAATCGCCCCGCCGCGTGGCGTGCAAGGCCCTGCACCAAAGTTTTGCGTCGTGCCGGGGCCAGCGGCGTGTTTGGCCCCATCCTGATAATTTCGGCATCATAGCCATCGGCCAAAATCAACCCGGTGCCATCGGGCAATAAATCCGTCGGAAAATCCGAATCCACCGCCCAGATAAACCGATCACACCAGTCCAGATAGCCCTGCCACTTGCGGTCCGTCGCATAATCCGCCCGGCCCGATTTGCATTCCACAATCCAAATTTCGCCCTTCGGCCCCAATGCCATCACATCCACCCGCAGGCCTTGCGCAGGCACCAATTCCTCTACCGTCACAAAGCCATGGCCGCGCAAATGCCGGGCAACACCGCGGGCAAGTCGCTGTCCCGGCGTCAGGCCGGGTGCTACATCAAAAACGGGCATTTGTTTCAGATCGGGCTCATTCATCCTATAAATATGAACGAAAGATGAACACCGTGCAAGCCTATCCCCGAATCCTTGCGCCGAGCCCCCTACCGCCCTATGTTACAAATTGACGGTTACTGCTCTTCTCGTGCGAGGCCCCTTTCCAGTGGCCGATAAGCATCTCCGAGGGAGCTGGCTCTGCCTTGGTTCCGGCCTTGGTATCTGGCGACCAACCTGAACACTCAGGCTCTCGGGAAATTCACGCCTACACGGCCGCTGCGGTTTCCGTCACTTCGCCCCAGCCAGCCCTAAAACGCCTCTGGCTTGGCCTCATGTGCCATGTGATCCAGCACGGCATTGACGAACTTAGCCTCTTTTCCCTCTGGGAAAAACGCCTTCGCGACATCGACATATTCGGTGATCACCACTTTCGGTGGCGTCGGCATTTCCACCATCTCACCGCCCGCCGCGCGAAACAACGCGCGCAGAACCGGGTCGATGCGGTCAATCGGCCATTTTGCCACCAGAGCGCGGTCGGTCAGCTGATCAATTTTCGCCTGCCAATTCACCGCATGGCCCACGACGGCACGGAAATGATCAACATCGCCCTCGGCCATCTCGTCGCCGTCATAGACTGCGCCAAACCGGTGCGTCTCAAATTCGCGCACCACATCTTCCACCGTCTGGCCGCTGGATTCCATCTGAAACAACGCCTGCACCGCATAAAGCCGCGACGCCGATTTCATCTGCTTCTTGTCAGGACCCTTCATGCGCGAAACCCAATACCCTTGGTCTGCCCGGCCCAGCGCCGCGACAAAGCCACCAGATGCAACGCCGCCGCCGCTGCCCCGCCGCCCTTGTTCTGGCCTGCAGCCTCCGCCCGCACTTCGGCCTGCAACCGGTTTTCCACGGTCAGGATGCCGTTGCCAATGCAGGCCCCCTGCAGCCCAAGCAATGACAACGCGCGCGAACTGTCATTGCACACCGTATCATAATGCGTGGTTTCCCCCCGTATGATACAGCCCAGCGCCACATACCCATCAAACTTCGCCTGCCGTTCCGCCATCGCAATAGCCGTCGGCACTTCCAGCGCACCAGGCACTTCAACCACCTCAACCTCTGCGCCACAACCAGCGGCAATCGCTTTCGCCCCGGCTATCAACTGATCCGCAACGTCGCGGTAATACGGGGCCACCACAATCAGCAGCCGCACGGGCTTGTCGAACGTCGGCAGCGGCAAGGTATAGTGATTTTCATTGGCAGCCATGATCTTAACCCTCGTTGATCGCGCGGGTGCCGGCAATGGTCAGCCCGTAAGCGTCCAGCCCGACAACCTTTGGTGCGCGTGAATTGGTCACCAGTGTAATCGCGTGCAGCCCCAGCGACGACAATATCTGCGCGCCCACCCCGTACTGCCGCAAGGTCTGGGGCGACGCCTCGCCCTCCATCACCAACTTCATCGCGGTGTCACGCAACAGCACCACAACGCCGCGCCCTTCGGCGGCAATCAGGCGCATCGCATCGGGCAACTCGCTGGCCTGCCCCGGACCAATCGCCAACACATCTTCCAAAGGGTTCAGCGCATGCATCCGCACCAACACGGGTGCCGCCGACGTCAAATCGCCCTTGGTCAGAACAATATGTTCCGCCCCCTGAATGTCATCGGCAAACACCCGCATCAGCCAATCCCCACCGTAGGCAGAAATGACCCTCTTCACCGCCTTTTCACCCACCAGATTGTCATGCCTGCGGCGATAGGCGATCAGATCCGAAATCGTGCCGATCTTCAGCCCATGTTTCTGCGCAAAGCTCACCAAATCCGGCAGGCGTGACATGGTGCCATCTTCGTTCATGATCTCGCAAATCACGCCCGATGGGTTCAGCCCCGCCAATCGGCTGACATCCACCGCCGCCTCGGTGTGGCCTGCCCGCACCAAGACGCCGCCCTCGCGCGCGCGTAACGGAAACACATGCCCCGGCGTCGCAATATCCGCGCCCGATTTGCTGGGATCAATCGCCACCGCCACTGTCAACGCCCGGTCCGCCGCCGAAATCCCCGTCGATACCCCCTCACGCGCCTCGATTGACACGGTAAAGGCCGTCTCATGGCGGCTGGAGTTCTTCGATGCCATCAACGGCAACCCAAGCTGATCAATCCGCTCACCGGTCAGGGTCAAACAGATCAATCCGCGCCCATGCATTGCCATGAAATTCACGGCCTCGGCTGTGCACTTTTCGGCAGGGATCACCAGATCGCCTTCATTCTCGCGGTCCTCATGGTCCACCAAAATGAACATGCGGCCACGGCGCGCATCCTCGATGATCTCTTCAATGGTAGATATCGCGTCCGAATATTCGGTCTTCACATCGCTCATGGCTTAAGGCTCCGCAAACTGTTGCGAAATGCCTTACTCTGCCAATCCCTCAAACGCCAGAGGCGGCAGTGTCCACATTCGCCAACAGCCCGTGTGCGCCACCTTCACGCCCAATTTTATCTTGCGCAAATATCCGCGCCGCAGGCATCGTTGGCATAAAGCTATCCCGCGAAGTATCGCTCTGCAGGCAGATACCCCGCCAGCCGACCCGCGGCACACCAGCTTTGTTCCAACGCCATGTCGCCCACCAGCAAAATCCGGTCACCCGGCAAACCTGCTTTGGCCGCTTGCAGCAAGGCCTTCGCTTGGGCAAAACTGGCCAGCGCGCCGGGGGCCGCAAAAGCCGCCTGTAAAACACCTTGCCCTGCGTGCAGCGCCATTTCAGGGGTCATCGGTGCCGACACCACCGCCAACCGCCCACACCCTACCAGCGCGCCCAGCTTTTTGGCCCGGTCCTGTGGCAAGGCAGGATTTGCCCCCAACAACCGCAGCGCATTGCTGGAGAATAAAAACGCCACCACATCATGCCCCGATGCCGCCCGCACCGACGCATAGGTCTTATAGTCCAACCCCAATTCCTTGGCCCGTCGAATGCGCCCGCGCAGGACCTCTATCGGCAAATGCGGTAGCAAATTTTCGCGCGCATGGGCCCAGCAATGCCTGCGCCAACTTGCCCCGGCCTCCATCGTCGGACCAAGGTTGTGGCCCATACCCGCCAATGGCTGGCCCGGCAAAACTGCGGCCATCAATCCCATTCCCGCAGCCGGGCCACATAACGCGCCATCGTATCAATCTCCAGGTTCACCCTATCCCCCAGCGCCACATCGCCCCAGGTCGTGGCCTTTTGGGTGTGCGGGATAAAATTGATGCCAAAATCGCAGCCCTTTACCGCATTCACTGTCAAAGACGTGCCGTTCAGCGCGACAGACCCTTTGGGCGCTATGAACTTCGCCAGCGCCTCAGGGCTTCGGAAGGTCACCCGCACACTGTCGCCCTCGGGCTGCACGCCCACTACGGTTGCCACATCATCGACATGGCCTGACACGATATGCCCACCGAGTTCATCGCCCACCTTCAACGCCCGCTCAAGGTTGATCCGCTTTCCAATCGACCAGCCGTTGCGCCCGATATTCGTGGCCCCCACCGTTTCCGCCGATATCTGCACATCGAACCACCCCTGCGGGTCTGCCCCCAGTGCAATCACCGTCAAACAGACCCCATCACAGGCAATCGACGCCCCAATATCTATGCCCGCCACATCATAGGTCGTGCCGATGCGCGCGCGCAAATCGCCGCGCTGCTCCAGCTCCAACACACGGCCAATATCGGTCACAATTCCAGTGAACATAAGCGCCCTCACTTCAAACCCGTTCTAATTTGGTAGCCCCCCACCTGCCCCAGTGCAAGGGCAACTCCCCTAAGAGGCATGCGCATAGGGGGCCAGCTATCGGTTGCACTTCAAAACCAATTGCTTGAGGTTTGGTAACAACCTGCGTTTACGCTACCCCAAACTGATACGCCGCCACAAAAGGCCCTAGATGCAACCCATCGGCACGCACCGACGTTTCTTGTTTCTGCAAGGCCCGCATGGCCCGTTCTTTGGGCAATTGGCCGCCATGCTGCGGCGGGCGGGCGCACAGGTTTGGCGTGTCGGCTTTAACCGTGGCGATCAGGCATTCTGGCCCGATAAGCCAAGCTACACTGCCTTTCACGGCCTGATCGACGCATGGCCTGCGACGCTTGGCACCCTGATCAAGGCGCATGCCATCACCGACCTTGTGCTTTACGGTGATACCCGGCCGATCCATGCGCAGGCCATCCTACAGGCACGTGCCGCTGGCCTAACTGTGCACGTGTTTGAAGAAGGCTATCTTCGCCCGCATTGGGAGACCTATGAACGAGGTGGGTCAAACGGCCATTCCCGGCTGATGGAAATGTCCGTGGCCCAGATGCGCGCCCAACTTGACGCCACCGATGTTGATCTCGCGTCCGCCCCTGCCCATTGGGGCGATATGCGCCGCCATATGTTCTGGGGGGCAGTGTATCACGGCCTCCTTCTGGCGGGGCGCAGCCAGTATCCTGCCTTTCGCCCGCACCGCGCCCTGACTGCCGCCCAAGAATTCTGGCTCTATGCCAAACGCTATGCCCTTTTACCGCTGCATGGGTTGGCCCGTATGGCCGCCACCTTTCGCATTCGTCGGGGCGGATTTCCTTATCATCTGGCGCTGTTGCAGCTTGAACATGATGCCAGCTTTCAGATGCACAGCCCCTTTGCCACGATGGCCGATTTTTTGGCTGTGGTTATCGACGGCTTTGCCAAAGGCGCTTCACCCCACCACCACCTTGTTTTCAAAGCCCACCCGCTGGAAGATGGCCGTGTGCCCCTTGCCCGCATGATCCGCGATATCGCTGGCAACCATGGCATCGCGGCGCGTGTGCATTTTGTGCGTGGCGGCAAACTGGCGCGGCTTTTGGACCAAGCAACCACCGCCGTCACCGTCAATTCCACCGCCGGGCAACAGGCGCTTTGGCGCGGTCTGCCGCTGAAAACCTTTGGCACATCGGTCTATTGCAAGCCTGAATTTGTCTCTGACCAACCGCTTGACCAGTTCTTTAGCACGCCAAACAAGCCCGACAGCCGGGCTTACCGTGATTATCGCCGCTACCTGTTGGAAACCAGCCAAGTGCCGGGTGGCTACTATTCCTCGCGGGGGCGGCAGGTGCTGCTACGATCTGTGGTAGATATGATGCTGTGCGCCACCGATCCCTACGATGCCTTGCGCGCAGATGACGCGGCAGCAAAGCCACAGTTGCGCCTTGTATCGGGCGCGCGGGCCTGAAGGCTCGCCTTTTACGCAACCGTTGGGTATCGTTGCAAAAAACTTGAGGCAAGCCGCGTAAAGGAGCCCGAGCAGTGAAATCGAACCTATCAAGGGGGGCAAATGCCCTGACCCTTGCCATGCTCGTCGTGGCGCTTGGCGCATGCGGCCTGCCCCGTTCCGGCCCCACCAAACGCGAAATCTACGCAGGCTCTGTTCTCAAACAAGGCGATGCGTTCGTAGTGGATGTAAATTCCCGCGTCACACAAGCCACCGCCGTCTTGCCGTCTTTCGGCTTTGGCAGCAATTTTGAAAATGCCGGGTTGGTTGGCTCTGATACCATCGCCCCCGGCGATACTCTGTCCATTACCGTGTTTGAAAACGTCAAAGAAGACCCGCTTTTGGGCAACACCGGGCAGCGCGTTACCCCGCTCAGCGATGCCCAGGTTGATGATCAGGGCTACATCTTTGTGCCCTATGCCGGGAAAATTCGCGCGGCTGGTCAAACCCCCGATGGCCTGCGTCAGGCGATCACCCGCAAACTTGACCCCCAGACACCCGACCCGCAGGTTACCGTGCTGCGGGGTGCCGGCGAAGGCTCGTCTGTTACCCTCGCAGGGGCCATCGGCGGTCCCGGCGTCTATCCGATCGAGATTCAGACCCGCACTCTGGCCGCCATGCTGGCGATGTCAGGTGGCATTTCCATTGAACCCGCCATTGCCCTTATCCGGGTGACGCGCGGCGGCCAGTCCGGCAAGGTCTGGCTGCAAGACCTGTATGACAACCCCAGCCTCGACATCGCCTTGCGGGCGGGCGATCAGATCGTGGTCGAACAGGATACCCGCGCTTTTACAGCACTGGGGGCCACCGGTCAGCAAAACCGCCTGCAGTTTGAAACCAAAACCCTGTCCGCGATCGAGGCGATTGCCACCGTCGGCGGCTTGGCCACCAATTCCGCCGATCCGACCGGCGTTTTTGTGTTCCGTAACGAACCGGCAGAGATTGCAAATGCTGTTCTGGGCCGCAATGATCTGATGGGTGATCAAAGGATGATCTATGTGCTGGATCTGACCCAACCCACCGGCATGTTTGAGGCGCGCGATTTCCTGATCCGCGATGGCGACACCGTCTATGTCACCGAAGCCCCCTATGTGCAGTGGCAAAAAAGCCTGTCCGCCATCACCGGCACGGCCGGTGCCGCAAACCAGCTTGGCAATGCCACCGGCGGCATATAACGGCCCTGATGGTTGGCGATGCCGCCCCTGTTTCTACCGCCGCCGGGCCAATCCCCCGGCGGCTTTTTACATTTTCCGGCGGCTTTCTGACCCAAACACGCCTGCGCCGCATCCTGCATCTGGCGGGCCACCAGATATGTCTCGGTCGCCCCGGACCAAATGATGGCGTCGTCGTCTGGGGCCAAAGCCCGACATCTTGGCGCGGGCAGGCGATGGCAAAACGCCTGCAACTTCCGCTGATCCACATCGAAGATGCCTTTCTACGCTCGCTGCGCCCCGGCCGCATGGGCGATGCGCCGCTTGGCGTGCTTATTGATCCTATCGGCGTTCATTACGATGCGGCAAACCCAAGCCTTCTCGAACGCATCCTCAATTCTGATGATTTGCAGAATACGAACCTACATTTGCGTGCAACGGATGGAATAGCCCGTTTACGCCATCTGGATTTATCAAAATACAACTTGCATGATCCAAATTTGGCGGCACCTGAGCCCGGCTATGTTCTGGTCATCGACCAGACCCGCAATGATGCATCGCTTCGCGCCTCTGGTGCCGCTAGCGCCACCTTTCACGCCATGCTGGCCCGTGCAAAGGCCGATCACCCGGATGCGCCTATCGTCTTGAAATCGCATCCCGAAACCTCCCTTGGCCTGCGCCCCGGCCATTTCAGCCCCCATGATGCTGGCGGCAAAGTAACCCTGCTGACCGCCGCCCTCTCCCCCCACCGCCTGCTTGACGGTGCTATTGCTATCTACACTGTGTCATCACAACTGGGGTTCGAGGCGATTTTGGCCGGCCATAAACCTTGCGTTTTTGGCACGCCCTTCTATGCCGGTTGGGGGTTAAGCCACGACGAGCACCCGATACCCCGCCGCACCAAAACCCGGACCGCAGCCCAACTTTTCGCCGCCGCGATGATCATGGCCCCCACGTGGTATGATCCCTGCCGCGACCGGCTTTGCCAATTCGAAGATGTGCTGGACCAGCTAGAGGCCAAAACCCGCAGCCACCGCGAAGACCATAAGGGCTTTGTCGCCTACGGTATGCGCGCATGGAAACGCCGCCATCTGCAAGCTTTCTACGGCGGGCAAACACCCCTGCGCTTTGCAGGCACACCGCTAAAAGCCGCGCGGCAAGCCGAAAAAACCGGGCGCGGTCTGTTGATCTGGGCGGGAAAAGAGCCGCCGCATCTGGCAACCTCCGCCCGCATCACCCGCGTTGAAGACGGCTTTTTGCGGTCACGCGGCCTTGGCGCAAATCTGATCCCGCCGCTCAGCCTGATCACCGATGATCTGGGCATTTATTACGATCCTACCCGCCCCAGCCGTTTAGAGCTGCTGATTGCCGCCCCGTTGCCCCCCGGCGGCGCAGACCGCGCCGAGCGCTTGATCAAAGTGCTGATCAAAGGTGGTGCCACAAAATACAATTCGGGCGCCCGAACCTTGCCAGACCTGCCAAAAGGCTACCGCATCCTTGTGCCGGGTCAGGTCGAGGATGACGCCTCAATCCTCAAAGGTGCCGCCGCAATCCGCAGCAATCTGGCGCTTCTGCAGGCCACGCGCTCCGCCAACCCAACCGCTGTGCTGATCTACAAACCGCACCCGGATGTTGAAGCAGGCCTGCGCCCCGGTGGCATCCCAGAGGCACAGCTTTCACGCCTCGCCGATGTCATCCTGCACGACTCAGATCCCGCAGCCTGCATCGCCATCTGCGATGACGTTTGGACCATCACCTCCACGCTGGGGTTCGAGGCGCTCTTGCGCGGCAAACCCGTCACCTGTCTTGGCGTGCCGTTTTACGCAGGCTGGGGTTTGACGGTCGATAAAAATCCTGTCCCAGAACGCCGCCTCGCCTTGGCCGCCGCAGCAAACCTCCACGGCCCGATAACCCTGATCCGCCTCGCGCATGCCGCACTCATCACCTATCCGCGCTATTTTGATCCCGTCACCCGCCGCCCCTGCCCGCCCGAAGTGGCATTGGACCGTTTGATCAACGGCCCGGACCCAAAGCTTGGCCTCACCCACCGCAGCCTTGCTAAACTGCAAGGCCATTTGGCGGGCTTTGCCCATTTGTGGCGTTAAAGCCAAAAATTTCCCTGCTGTGCCGGCCAAACCGTCAGTAAATATACCTGATTTGTTCGGTCCAGAACCGTTCCATCCGCTTCAGCGACGCATTGATGTCATCCATCCCGGCAGACCCAATCAGCCCGCGCTTTTCAAGACCTTCGGCATGGCGCGCAAACAAATCTGTCAACATGCCGCGCACGCGCCGCCCCTTTTCCGTCAGCCGCACCCGCACAGACCGGCGGTCAAGATCTGACCTTTGATGATGCATATAGCCCAGTTCAACCAGCTTTTTCAGGTTATAACTGACGTTACTGCCCTGATAATAGCCACGCGATTTCAATTCGCCTGCCGTCACCTCATTGTCGCCAATGTTGAACAGCAACAGCGCCTGCACCGAATTTATTTCCAGCACCGCCAGCCGTTCAAATTCATCCTTCACCACGTCCAGCAGCAAACGGTGAAGGCGTTCCACCAATGCCAGACCTTCCAGATAGTTGGACAGCATGGCCTTGGCCGACCCGTCCATCAGGTTTTCATGAATGCTCATAGATCTATCTCCGCCCTCGTTTGATAGGGGCAGAATCAGCACAAAAAGAAAACATTCCGTAAACTAAAGTAGATTTTTAGCAAATCAGGGAAAAAGAAGTACCGGTTTTCCCACCCGATTTGGGTCAAACAGGTGCCCTCGAATTCACCCCAATCAGCCGGGTCTTGGCGAAACTTGAAATCTCCGCCACCAAGTCGGTCAATCCATTGGGTGCTGCGGTCTGCCCCATCATCATCGGTAGCAAGTCCTGATCATTCTCATCCAGCAATTGGTCGTACTGCGCCAATCGCGCCTCATCCATGCCCGCCAAATGCACGTCGGCATAGGGGCCAAGGATCAGGTCCATCTCTTTCGTTCCCCGCCGCCAGGACCGCATGCCCATGCGTTTCAGCCGTGCCTCTGCCGTCTCTGTCATAATCCGCCCCAATAATGCTTGAACCGCCTGAGCCCGCACCCTAAGACGAACTGCCCGAAGCTGCAAATGGGCGCATTGTCCCGGAGCATCAGAATGGCCTTCCTGTCCGATACCTTGTCGCGCGTCAAACCGTCGCCCACCATCGCCGTTTCCACCAAGGCGCAGGAATTGAAAGCAGCAGGTCGCGATGTCATCGGCCTAGGTGCTGGCGAGCCAGATTTTGATACTCCGCAAAACATCAAAGACGCCGCCAAACGTGCCATTGATGCAGGAAAAACCAAATATACGGCGGTAGATGGCATCCCAGAGCTTAAAAAAGCCATCTGCGAAAAATTCAAACGCGAAAACGGCCTGACTTACACGCCTGCCCAAGTTTCTGTCGGCACCGGTGGCAAACAGATCCTCTATAACGCCTTCATGGCCACCCTGAACCCCGGCGATGAAGTGATCATCCCCGCGCCCTATTGGGTCAGCTATCCCGATATGGTGCTGCTGGCAGGCGGCACGCCGGTGGCCGTGGCCGCCGGGATCGAGACCCAGTTCAAACTGACGCCCGCCCAGCTGGAAGCGGCCATTACGCCCAAAACCAAATGGTTCATCTTCAACTCGCCCTCCAACCCCACAGGGGCAGGCTATACATCCGCCGAACTGCGTGCGCTGTGTGACGTGCTGATGCGCCATCCCAACGTCTGGGTGATGACCGATGACATGTACGAACACCTTGTGTTCGACGACTTCGTTTTTACCACCCCCGCACAGATTGAACCCGGCCTTTATGACCGCACGCTGACCTGCAACGGCGTGTCGAAATCCTACGCCATGACAGGCTGGCGCATTGGCTATGCGGCAGGTCCGGTGGCGCTGATCAAGGCGATGGGCACGGTGCAATCGCAAAGCACCTCGAACCCCAGCTCCGTGTCACAATACGCGGCGCTGGAAGCCCTCAACGGCCCGCAAGATTTCCTCGCCCCCAACCGCAAACTGTTCCAAGGCCGCCGCGATCTTGTGGTCAGAATGCTGAACGAGGCACCCGGCATCATCTGCCCCAAACCCGAAGGCGCGTTCTACGTCTATCCCGACATTTCCGGCTGCATCGGCAAGACCACTGCCGCAGGCACCAGCGTCACCAATGACGAGGTATTCGCCACCGCCCTGCTGGAAGAAACCGGCGTCGCCGTGGTGTTCGGCGCGGCCTTTGGCCTATCGCCAAACTTCCGCGTCAGCTACGCTACCTCAGACGCAGCACTGACCGAAGCCTGCACCCGCATCCAACGCTTCTGCGCTGGCCTGAAATAGGGGAACGCATGACGGCCGACCTTCCGCAGTTTTACTTCCGCATCCGCGAGAATGGCGCAACTGTGTTTCGGGTCGATACCGAAAACCGGCAGCGCCGGATCGAGATGGAAGAAATTGCATTCGTCAACGTCAAGAACGGCAATATCAAACCGCACGGCGAGGCGGTGCTGACGGAGCCCGAATTGGCCGTGATAAAAGACTGGCTGTCAAAACGCATTGCCGCGCTTGCACTGCGTGACATCGACGATATCCACCGCGCGGTGGATCATCTGAACCTGACCACGCATTGGGCACAAAGCCGTGCCAGCGAAGATCAACTTGATGCCGTGACAGACACGCTTCTGCTCGCCATGCACGATCTGCGCACGGTTCTGGTGCGCAAGAAATCCGAACGCCTGACAAAGGATGTGGGGCAGGCTTAATCCATTTGACGCGCACTGCACCAAGCCGGGATTTGAGTATTTAAGCGAAAAGGAAGTTGCAAGATCAGCGCCTTGCGACCCGGCCCCAGAACCGCGCCATCAGCAAAACTGCGGCAACGCTAAGGCCAACTACCAGCCCTAGCCACAGGCCCACACCGCCATAGCCGGCTTTGAACGCCAGCAAATAGCTTGTCGGTATCCCCACCACCCAATAGCTTAGTACCGCTATCCACATCGGCGCGCGGGTGTCCTTGACGCCGCGCAGCAACCCCAGCGCCATCACCTGCAGCGCATCCACCACCTGAAACAAAGCAGCCACCGCCAGCAATGCCGTGCCGTAAGCCACGATTTGGGCAGATTCCGGCTTGTCCCCATCCAGAAACAGCGAAATGATTGGGCGCGGCAACGTCAGAAACGCCGTCACCGTGATCATCGCAAACCCCATCGACAGCGCAATCGCCACCTTGCCGCCAAGACGCAAACCCGCGTGATCGCCCGCCCCCGCCGCATGCGCCGTGCGCACCGTGGTGGCATTGGCCAGCCCCAGATGCACCATGAAGGTCAACGCCGCCGCCTGCAACGCAATGCCATGCGAGGCCAGTTCCACCGTGCCGATCCACCCCATCATCAGGGCCGAGGCTTGGAACATCCCGCCTTCCGCCAGCGATGTCAGCCCAATCGGCATGCCAAGCCGGAACACCTGACGCAGCGCATGCCAATCGGGCCGCCAGAACCGCTGGAACAGCCGGAAATGCCGCAGTTCCGGCAACCAGCCGGCATATACGCCCAGCGCCGCCGCCGTCATCGCCTGCACCGCGACGGACGCAATCGCCGCCCCGCGCACGCCCAATTCCGGCGCGCCCCAATTGCCAAAGATCAAGGCCCAGCCAAAGGCGATATTCACCCCAACCCCGGCCAGCGTCACCCACAACACCACCTGCGTCCGCTCCAGCGCGGCGAGGTAACTTTTCAGCACCATCACCAACAGCGCCGGAATCATGCCAAGCCCCGCGATGCGCAGAAAATCCTGCCCAAACGCGGCGACATCCGGTTTTTGCCCCAGCCCCAGCAACAGCGGCTCGGACCACCAAAATAGCGGATAGGTCAGCACTCCAAACCCGATCGACAGCCACAGCCCCATACGGGTGTCGCGCCGCACCTGAACCTCGTCATTGCGCCCGATGGCCGATGCCACCATCGGCATCACAGCCTGCGCAAAGCCCGACCCCAGAATGAAAATCACAAAGAAACTGGACGAGGCTATCACCACCGCCGCCAGTTCAGTGACCCCGTACCACCCCATCATCACCGTATCGGTGACATGCAGCAGCATCTGCGCCAGATGGCTGCCGATCAACGGCAGGCCAAGCACCAGAATAGCCCCTGCATGGGCTTTGGGGGTCGATATGTCTGACATATGGACCCTCTATCTCGGGCAGCCGACCGCCGCAAGATGTGCCTAGAGGCTACGCCACAACAACTGCCCGGCGATGATCGCCACAACCAGACCTGCACCCAATTCCATCACGGGCAGGGCCGCCGCAATACGCGCGCCGGGCAAACTGGCCAACGCGCCTTCGCGCGCCCAAACCGACAGGACGGCCACCGCCACTGTGACTGATGCGGTGCCAATGCCCATCGCCAGAACGCCTACAACGCCAGACCCAAAAATCCCCATCTGCCAGGTCAGGATCAACAAGAACAACGCCCCCGTGCAGGGCCGCAACGCAATGCCCGCAATCAGCGCAAAGGCATCGCGCAGACCCGATACCTGTTCCACCTCCTGCAGGCTTGGCCCATGGGCATGCCCGCAATGCGCGTCATGCACATGGCCGTTTTCAGGGCCGTGTTCAGGGCCATGATCACGCGCATGGCCGCTCTGGCCCCGCGCCAAGACTGGTGATGTTCGCTGCATCATTTTACGCCCGCCCCGCCACACCAGCCACAGCCCCAAGGCCATAATCGCGCCATAGCTGATCGGCGTCATCACCCGGTCACTGACCCCTACCATCTGCTCGCGGGTCCAGTCCAAAGCCGTGATCCCGGCAAAAACCAACGCAATCGCCACCAAAGATTGCGCCAGCGACGACGCCAGTGCCAGCATCGACAATCGCAACAGCGGCACCCGCCGCCCCACGCCATACCCCGCGATCAGCACCTTGCCATGCCCCGGTCCCGCCGCATGGATGAACCCATAGCTGAAACAAGCCACCATCAACGCGGTCAGCGCCCCCGGATTACCGGCGCGCAACCCACGCACCGCCCCAGCAAGCGTGCCCTGCATGTCCCGCTGGCCCGCCTCGACCAACCGCTCCAACGCGCCAAACCCGCCCGCCAGCCAAAGGCCCGCCAGACAAACCGCGATGATCAACCCAAAGATCAGGACCCCGCGATGCATGTCACCCGTGCCTCATCTGAATAGGCAGCACCGATGGCCGGAAACGTGCTTTCCACATCCGTTGATCCCGCCTGTTCATCAATCGCTGCCTGCAAAATGGCATCGGCTGCGTTTTCATCTGGGGCGAAAACACCAACTGTACAGCCCACAGGCCCATCTGTCAGCGCAGGCGTTCCGATGATTGCGTAGGCGGAATAATAGCTGGGATCATAGGATTGCACGATCAGGTCCGCCGCTTCGATTTTTAATGGCGCATCAAACGTCCGAAGATGCGATGAGGTTATCTTACCGCCCGCATAAACCGCCGTGAAATCACTGGGCCGCGACAAGGCCAAATCCACCTTAGCCATCAAGGCGTAAGTATCGCCCGCAAAACTGGCGTCCCACGCCATGTCAAACCCGGCCAGCGCCGTCGCCTCAACCGCCGTGGCCGTGCCATCGTAATCAAGGTCAATCCCGCGTTCTTCAACAATCACCAGTGAATAATACTCATCATAGGTCCAGCTGATCCGCAGCCCGGTCACAAGACCCTGATCATCAAAGATCACCTCAAGCGATGTATCGACAAACACATGCGGATGCGCCAGCGCCGGGGACGCCAGCCCCAGACCCAGACCCAGACCCAAGACAATACCAATCCCTCGCCAAACCATAGTCCACCGCGCCGCTTTGCTCGTTTTCAACCCAACTCTACCCCGCAGCAACAAGGGCTTGCCACAGCCATCTGCTCGCAGCCCCGCCGTCTGGCATATTTCTGCCACCGCATCCCCCCTGTTCCTTACCACACTGTCGCATTACTCTACGCGGGTAACCTGACAGGAGCCCCCCATGATCACCCTCTACGGCGTCTACCGTTCCCGCGCCTCGCGTCCCCTGTGGCTTTTGGGGGAAACCGGCACCCCGTTCACCCATGTGCCAGTGATCCAATCCTACCGCCTGCCAGACCCGCAGAAAACCGACATGCCCCTGCACACCGCCTCGCCAGCGTTTTTGGCAGTAAACGCTCAGGCACAGATACCCGCGATGACCGACGGTGATCTGACCCTGACCGAAAGCCTGGCCATCACCCTTTACCTTGCCCGCCGCTATGGCGGCACGCTTGGCCCGCAGACCGACGCGGAAAGTGCGCTGATCAATCAATGGACGCTGTTTGCCGCCACCGGTATCGAAACGCCAGCGCTGGAAATCCTTGATACCCAAACCGACGGTGGCGACAAAACCGCCGAAGGTCAGGCATCAATTGCCATCAACGCTGAAAAACTCCGCCGCCCTCTTGCCCGCCTGAACCTGCACCTTGAAAACCACA
>JANOFE010000072.1:0-9038 GCA_031413495.1 Pseudorhodobacter sp.
CTCAAACGCCCACCTCATCATCAGATACATGGCTTCAGTTGCGGCGCGTGTGCGCTGCAAAGCGGGGCCAAAACAGATATTACCCACCTCAATCGACCCGGCTTCCGGTGCTATGCGCAGGTAAGACGCCATACCGGTGCAGGTTCCGGTGGCCAAATCCCGAATGGCCAGAAAAAACATATCCGGCTTCGCCGCACAGTCACGCAACCACCGATGAAAGCTGGAGGCCGATGTAAACGGCCCCTCAAACAGATAGTCCCAAAGCGTCGGGTCAGACACAAAGGCCTGAAACAGATCGGCAGCATGGGCATCAGCGTCCAAACGCTCCAACGCGGCATAGTGCCCTGCAATCCGGTCCGGCCCCGGTTTTGGCGGCTGGGTCCATGCCTCAACCATCGCCCCCAACACGCGCTTTTCTGCCATAGCATTCCCCCTGCCCCGTGTCAGTTATGCGTGGGGCAAACGGTATGCGCAACGGGGGATCACAGCATGAATTTAGGATTTTCCCCCAGATCGAGGCCGGGAAACACCGCGCGTTCCAGCACTGATTGGGTCAATCCATAAGCCGCCGCCATCGCCCAGGCCGCATAGGCCCGCACATCCGATGTCGGCATCAGATCGCGCTGATCATAAAGGTCCGCCTCCGCCAGCCCCGGCCAACGGCCATAAACCTTGCCGCCCCGCACCGCACCGCCCGCCATCAACATCAGCCCGCCGGTGCCATGATCGGTGCCCTTGGTGCCGTTTTCGCGCACGGTGCGGCCAAATTCGGTCATCGCCAGCACGGTTGTGGTGCCCCACACGGGCCCAAGTTTTTCCTTCAGCCGCAAAATCGTGCGCTCCAACCGGGTCAGGCTGCGGCTTATCCCCGCCGCTTGGCCCCGGTGCGTATCCCAGCCGTTTTGCGAAAACGCCGCAATGCGGGTGTCTTCAACCAGTCGGGACGCCGCAAAATCCACCAGCGTATCAATGTCCGCCAAGCGCGCCGGATCATTGCCCTTGGCGGGTTCTGCCGCCATGCCATCGGTCATGCCAACAGCCAGATCCATCGCCTCGGCGGACGCATCACGAAACAACGGATCGTCGTGATAAATCGCCTCCAACAGCAGCCGGTTTTGCGATGACATCTCAAGGGCCGTATCCGGCGTCCATATGCGCGATGGGGCCATCCCCGCCAGTAATGGCACCGCCTCGCCGCCCACCGCATAGGCGGTTTCGGCCCGCAGCCCCGGTACCGCCTGCAAAAGCCGGTTCAACCAGCCATCGCGCGCGTCGCCCAGCGGCACATCCATGCCTGTGCCTGCCTCCAGCAAATCCTGCCCGTCAAAATGACTGCGCTTGTCGCGGTAAGGGTGGATACCGCATGGGCAAAGGCCAATTCGCCAGCCTGCCACAGCGGCATCAACGCCCCCAGCCGCGCGTGCAGGGCAAAGTAGCCATCCAGATCGGTGGCCCCGGAATGCGCCGCCAACGTGGGGCGGTGGCTGGCAAATAGCGCGTCACCATAAGGCTGCACCACATCCAACCCGTCCATCGCCCCACGCAGAATGATCACGATTAGGCGGTGATCGCCAAGCGGATGCCCGCCATCCGTCCCCGCCAAAGTGACGGTCGACAGAAACGGATGAGCCGCCGCTGAACACCCAATCAGCGCCGCCCCGCGCAGAAAAAATCGCCGCTCCATCAAGCTACCTCCTGTTGAATTCTGCCGAGGCGAGCACAAGCCCCACCCCTTCGCGCACCGATTCCGCCCGTGCCACCGCCCAAAGCAACCGCTCACTTGCGCGTGGCCCCAAGGCACGAACGGCCAGCGCCGTTGGGTCTGGCAACTCCGCCAACAACCGTGCGGGCACATCCATCGCCCAGTTGATCCGCGCGGCCAAACCGCCCGGATTGATCCAGACAGCCACATCCTCGGCCCAGCCATCCGGGCCGGGTGGCCCCTGCATGGGTTGCCCCATCCCCTGCATCGGTGCGATAATAAACCGCCGAAACGGCCGCTCGCCCCCCTGCATCAGCGCGTCGCCGGTAACGCCCAGCGCCCGCAGCGAGGATACAATAAAATCAAACGGTTGCCGGGCTTTTTCGACCGCAGAAACCCAAGCCCCCGGATGCTCCAACAGCGCCGCATAGACCGCCATAAGATCGTCGCCCGTTTTCAGATAGGCCGCCCGCACATGCGCCACCAGCGCCGCATCGGGCGTATCCGACACAAAATGCACCACTAATTTGCGCGCAAGATGCGCCGCCGTTTCCGGCCGCATCGCCAGATCGTCCAAGGCTTGCAAAATCGGTTCAACACCCTCACCGCCATAGGAAATGCCAAGCACCGTTTCTGCCCCCGGTTCCGCCCGGCGCGGATCAAAAACAAATCCGCGCGGCAAATCCACCGAAAGCCCGGTCAGCAGTTCCGCCATCTGGCGCACGTCCGTTTGGGAATAGCCCGCATTCACCCCAAGCGTGTGCAGCTCGATCAATTCCCGCGCCAGATTTTCGTTCAGCCCCCGGTCGCGCCGACGCCCGACCACAGATGTTGGCCCAACCGACAGCACCTGATCCAGATAGACCAGTATCGCCGGATGCAGCGTTACCGCCTGCAGCATATCCGCAAACCGCCCCGTCACATGCGGCCTGATGGCATCTTCAATCAACGTTCCGGGCAACAGCAGGTCCTGCCGGTTCTTGGCGGATACCGAAAAGTGGTTCCCCCAAAACCGCACCAGCCGTTCGCGAAAGCCATCCGGATTGTCCAACGCCCGTGCAAACCCTGCCCGCGCGCCTGCAATCGCTGCATTTCCCGATGCGTCAATCGCGGCCTTGTAGCGCGGCCTTTGGGTGGGGTCTTTTTTCTGCGCGCGCCGCGTTTCATCAAGGTCCGTTAGCAAAGGCAAGGCGGCGGCAAACCCAACGCCTTTGTGCTGCCTGATGATCGTATCTGGGGCCGCCAACAGGGCCAGCATAGCCGCCGCATCACCAGCGGCCTGTTCAGGCAGCGGCAAGCCATAACCAAAGCGAAACGCAATCGTCGTGGGGTCTGGCACCATCAAACTATCCTCGCGCTAAAGCCGTCAACATATGGCTTGAACGCGGTTTGCTAAGGCTTCCGTCGCAGCACGCGTGGCACATCTCAAAGGGATGCGCGGAAACCCGCCCCTAGCGATCAAACCTGAAATCAGGTGGATACCAATGAAGCCCGTCAAAATCTGCCTTGCCCAGATCAACCCCTGCCACCCGCAACGCCGCATAGCCCATGGTCAGATGGAAAAAGAAATTTGGCAGGCCGAAGAGGTGCAGATAATCCGCACCCGTCTGTTCCAGATCGGCAAACCCTGCTTTGTGCTGGATGATGCGGTCTTCCGCGCCTTCAAAAGCCGCCGGTTTCATCGCCCCCAGATGCGCCCGCGCCACTGCCATACGGGGGGCCAGCGCTTGCGGCAGATCAGGAATTTCCAGCCCTGCCAGCGGATAGACCGTGCGCATGGCAAACCCCGCCGCCGTGGCAAAATGCTGGGACACGGTGAAACTGTCGGCAATCTGTGCGGCCATCCCCTCTGCCCCCGCCTTTTCCACCATTCCAGCCACCTGCGACAGGTAATGCCGAAAGACCGGAACCGAGGCGGAATAGAGTGGCGGCATCAGCTCTCCTTAGGGACCACGCGCAGGTGCAGATCGCGCAACTGCGCATTCAAAGGCTCCGACGGCGCGCCCATCAGCAGGTCTTCGGCGCGCTGGTTCATCGGGAACATGATCACTTCGCGAATGTTCGCCTCATCGGCCAGCAACATCACGATCCGGTCGATCCCGGCGGCACAACCACCATGCGGCGGCGCGCCATATTTGAACGCCTTCACCATGCCGCCAAAGCGCTTTTCCACTTCGGATGCAGGGTAGCCCGCAAGTTCGAACGCTTTGAACATGATCTCCGGTTTGTGATTGCGAATACCACCTGAAATCAACTCATACCCGTTGCAGGCCAGATCATACTGATAGGCGTAAACCGCAAGCGGATCACCGCTTAACGCCGCCATCCCGCCTTGGGGCATGGAAAACGGGTTGTGGCTGAAATCAATCTTGCCCTCATCGGTTTTCTCATACATCGGGAAATCGACGATCCAGGCGAATTTGAAGCAATTTTGTTCAGTCAGGTTCAACTCCCGTCCGATTTCATTGCGTGCGCGTCCAGCGACGGCTTCGAATTGGTCGGGCCGCCCCCCAAGGAAAAACGCCGCATCGCCAAGACCAAGGCCGAGTTGCTGGCGGATCGCTTCGGTGCGCTCCGGCCCGATGTTTTTGGCAAGCGGGCCAGCGGCTTCGTGGGGGCCGAAATAAGCATCAATTAAAGTTTTCGCTCGCGCGGTTTCACCAGAATTCAAAAGTTCCGAAATCTGCGTGACGGCTACAAGTCGTTCGCTATCTTCTTCTTTCTGCAACGCAGCTCGCGCAGTGGCGAACGGATTATCATCGCCGGCTTGCGCAGCTTCCAACAATAGGCGCATTTCACGCCATTGCGTAGCTTCGCCACGCTCCCGCCAGAAAATATACCCCATCCCCGGCAGGCCTTCTTTCTGGGCAAACGCATTCATGCGGTCACAGAACTTGCGGCTGCCGCCAGTTGGCGCGGGAATAGCGCGTATCTCCGTCCCCTCATTTTCCAACAGCTTGGCGAAAATCGCAAACCCAGAGCCTGCAAAATGCTCCGACACCTCCTGCATCTTGATCGGGTTGCGCAGGTCAGGCTTGTCGCTGCCATACCACTTCAACGAATCCCGATAGGCGATCTTGGTCCAATCAGAATAGGTCTTCTTCCCCGGCGCGAATTCTTCGAAAATTCCCTGCACCACAGGCTGCACGGCGGCGAAAACATCGTCCTGTTCGACAAAACTCATCTCGATATCAAGCTGATAAAAGTCCGTAGGCGAACGGTCCGCCCGTGGGTCTTCATCGCGGAAACACGGTGCGATTTGAAAATAGCGGTCGAACCCCGCCACCATGATCAGTTGTTTGAACTGCTGCGGCGCTTGCGGCAAGGCGTAGAACTTGCCCGGGTGCAGCCGCGACGGCACCAGAAAATCCCTAGCACCTTCGGGGCTGCTGGCGGTGATGATCGGCGTCTGAAACTCGTTGAACCCCTGATCCCACATCCGGTTGCGGATGGACCGCACCACGTTTGACCGCAGCATCATATTGGCATGCAGCTTTTCACGGCGCAGGTCCAGAAAGCGGTAAGTCAGCCGGGTTTCCTCGGGGTAGTCCACATCGCCAAACACCGGCATCGGCAGTTCATCCGCCTGCCCCAGCACGGTAAATCCGGTTGCATAAACCTCGATCTCGCCCGTCGGCAGCTTGGGGTTCACAAGGCTTGCAGACCGCCCCTTCACCAGCCCGTCAATGCAAATCACCCATTCCGCGCGCACGGATTCCAGCCCGGCAAAGGCGGCTGAATCGCTGTCGGCAATCACTTGGGTAATCCCGTAATGATCGCGCAGATCCAGAAACAACACCCCGCCATGATCGCGCACGCGGTGCACCCAACCCGACAGGCGCACGCGATCGCCAACATGGGCGGATGTCAGGGCGGCACAGGTATGGCTGCGATAAACGTGCATTATAGGCTCCGGGCGTTGGAAATGTCTTGCGGGGATACACCCCTTGGCAGGCTCGAAGTCAAGAGCGGGCGGCAGACAGGGAACCCAAATCGCCAGCCACGCGTTAAGACATGCACATTTGCGTGCGCACCCAAAGCGATATCTGGTCAAGGCAGCGCCATCAGTTATAATTGCAAATGGGGACCAATTACGTGTCGTGGCTTTGCTGTGTCACCGCTAAGGGGTTTTTATTATGTGGACCGTATTTCTCAATAAAATGCTGAAGCAACTTTTGCGCAGCGGCACCTTAATCATCCATTTTCCCGATGGCAGCATGCAGCGCCACGGCGACGGCGGCAAGCCATCCGTCACCGTGCGGGTGATTGACCCGACACTGCCCGCCCGGATGGTGCGCAACCCTGATCTTGCGCTGGGTGAGGCTTATGTGGAAGGCACCCTGACCATCGACGATGATGATCTGCACAGCTTTCTTGCGTTGGTCATCGCCAATACCAAAGGCGGCGGGCGGCAGGTCTGGTGGCGGCGCATCCAAAATGCCGCGCGGGTTATGCTGCGAAGCGCAGGGCAATTGAATACGTCAAAGCGATCAGCCGCCAATGTGGAACATCATTATGATCTGTCAGGCGCGCTTTATGATTTGTTCCTTGATGCTGACCGGCAATATTCCTGCGGGTATTTCATTCACCCGGATGACACGCTGGAACAGGCGCAACTGCAGAAAAAAGCCCATATCGCGGCAAAACTTTGCTTGCAGCCGGGGATGACCGTGCTTGATATCGGTTCTGGCTGGGGTGGCATGGCCATTACTTTGGCGCGCGATTACGGCGCAAAAGTAGTCGGGCTGACCCTTTCACAAGAACAATACAAATCATCCGTGGCGCGCGCGGCAGACGCCGGACTGTCCGACCGGGTCTCGTTTCAACTGATTGATTACCGTAAGTTTGTCGGCAAATTTGACCGTGTGGTATCGGTGGGCATGTTCGAACATGTGGGCGTGCCGCATTACACGGACTATTTTCGCCGCGTGAAAGATTTTCTCACCCCCGATGGCGTGGCCCTGATCCACAGCATTGGCCGCGCCGCACCGCCCAGTTCCACCAACCCGTGGGTTGCCAAATACATCTTTCCCGGCGGCTATGTGCCCGCCCTGTCTGAAATGTCGGCTGCGGTGGAAAAATCGGGGCTTTGGCCCACGGATGTCGAAGTGTGGCGGCTGCACTATGCCATGACGATTGCCCATTGGCACACGCGTTTTGAAGAAAATATTGATGCCATCCGCGCATTGTACGATGATCGGTTTTGCCGCATGTGGCGCTATTATCTGGTCGCATCGGAAATGACCTTTCGGGAAGGGCGGCAATGTGTGTTCCAGATGCAGCTGGCCAACCGTCAAGACGCCGTGCCGCTGACGCGCGATTACATCACCGAAACTTCACGTCCCGACTTGATCAACAAAAACAGCTGGGATCAGGCCGCGCAGTGAATTCCCCACCCACAGCTGCACGCGGCCCAGGTCGGCTGCGCGCAACAGGGCTTCGCGCGCTGTGGCGGTGGCCAACATCTGCGCCCGCAGCACACCGGGCAAAAGACCGCAGGTCAAGGGCGGCGTGCAAAGACCATCACCGGCGTCAAAGAAAACACTGGTGATCGACCCGTCACAAACCTCGCCCCGTTCATTCTGAAAGATCGCCTCATCAATCCCAGGCGGCAGCGCCGCCCGCGCGGCATCATAGGCCGCACGACGGGTGGATTTGACCGATAGCCACGGATCATTTGACGATAAACAGGCTTCTTCCAACCCGACCCGCCATTGCGTGGCGGCGGCGGGCAGGGCGGCGACGGTTACCTCAACCTCCCCCCGTGCATCCATTGTCAGGCGTACCCGCGCCGGGCCTGTTGCCGCCGCCGCGACCAAGGCCACCTGCACTGCTGGCAAATCACAGCGCCACCCCAACAGGACCGCTGATCGCGCCAACCGTGCCAAATGCAGATCCAACCGCCCAAAGGCCGCGCCATCCCATGCAATCGTCTCAATCAGCCTCAAGCCCGGCTTGCCAGCCCCTCGGCGAAGCGTGCTTTCCATAGCGCTTCCTCCCATTCCCCAGTCGCTGTGCTGTCATGCACCACACCGCCGCCCACATTCATTTCCACCAAGCCACCGTCAAACAGCCGCAGCGTGCGAATGGCGACGTTGAACGACGCCCGCCCATCCGGGGCCATCCAGCCCATTGCCCCGCAATAGGCCCCGCGGGGATGTGGTTCCACCTCACGGATAATTTCCATCGCGCGGATTTTTGGTGCCCCGGTGATCGACCCACAGGGAAACAGCGCCGCCAGCAAATCGCCCAACCCCGGCCTGCCCAGCAACTGCCCCACAATCCTGCTCGACATCTGATGCACAGTTGCAAAGGGTTCTACCTTGAACAACTCCGGCACCTTCACCGACCCCACCGCAGACAGGCGCGAGATATCATTGCGCAGCAAGTCCACGATCATCAGGTTTTCCGCCCGGTCCTTTTGCGACGCCTGCAATTGCGCGGCAATCGCAGCATCGCGTACCGGGTCTGCGTCACGTGGGGCAGTGCCTTTCATCGGGCGCGCCGAAATCTGGCCCGACGCGTCCACTGTAAAAAACAACTCCGGCGACCGCGACACCACCACAGGCCCCGCCCCCAGATCACAAAACACGCCGTGGCCAACCCTTTGGCGCGCCCGCAGCGCCCCATAAAGCCCCAGCGCCGTGCCTTGGGTCAGCTGTGCCTGCATCGGAAAGGTCAGGTTGATCTGGTAACAATCCCCCGCCGCGATATAGGCCGCAACCTTGGCAAAGGCTGTATCATAGATCGCCCGGCCGATTTTTGGCGCGGGCTCGCTCATGATCACATGCCGCGCCTCGGCACGCGCCCTGTCCATCACCGCAGCCGCAGGCCCCGGCGCGCCGAATATCCCAAACGCCAACAACGGCCCTTCGCGCCCGTCTGGCATCAGATGCTTAAGCTTAGGCTCCAGCGCATAGCCCGCTTCATAGGCAACATAGCCCGCAATCCAAGCCCCGCCCGCGCGCACGGCATCAAGCCGTGCCAAGGCAGGCAGCAGGTCTGCACTGCGCCAGACCACAATCGTTTCCCGCGCCTGATCAAACACAACTGGGGCTGCCTCTGGGCCATTTTCACACAAAATCACCGGGGGTTGCCTTCACTCTGGGCGGCATTTGCGCCATATCTGTCTTGTCATATCTAGGCCACTCACTGGCGTCAGACCAGTCGGTTTTCCCCGCCTCAGCACCTGTTTCCGACCCCGATTTCCGCCCGCGTCTTACGTGCTACAGTTTTGAAACAAATTATTCAGCACTTGCCACACTGAAATTTTTCTTCTTTGTTACGGGCAGAGTCGGCGGAAAGCCGCTCGTAACACAATAACAATCGACCAAAC
>JANOFE010000073.1:0-14263 GCA_031413495.1 Pseudorhodobacter sp.
TGTCTTTCACATGCACGGCAGTAATCCTGTCGCCATACCACTTGATCCACTCCATCGGGTCCGCACCGCCACGAATGATCCAGGCAATATCAGCCTCCCATTCCAAATCCGGCCCGCCTTCAAAGATCAGGTCTTGCGGCACGCTGCCATCATGCAGGGCCACGAATTCGAACGCGTGGTTGTGCCAGCCAAAACCAAAACCAGCCTCGCGGTACGGTTTGCCAATCTCTTGCAGCCGCGCCCCAAATTCCCGCCAGCCATCCGCCGTTGTGGGCCGATCACCCGGCATCAGGTGCGGGCAATAAATCCGCTCCATCCCCAGCGTGGTGGCAATGGTCAGCGCGTGGGATACTTCGGTTTCCAGCATGGTCAGCCCGAAATGCCCGGTTTTCATCGACAGGTGATTGGCCTTCAACAACGTGGCCAAACCTGCCGCGTCGTCATAAAGCCCGCCATACCCTTCGACCGAAGAATAGCCCGCCTTAGCCACCATCGCCAATGTCGCCTCTAGCGGTTGGAAATTGCGGCTGCTGTACAGCTGATACGAAAAATCGGTCATGGGTTTGTCCTTTCAGGCGGGGCCGTAAGTGGCCGAATAAAGATCGCGCAGGGTGAATTTCGGGGCCGCACCGGGTGTGGCGGGCGTGAAGGTGACGGTCGCCGGATGACCCGGAAACAACGTGAAAGCGTTGGCTGAAAACCGGCCCGGTTGATCCGATTCCACAGCCACGTAAGGCGCCAAGGTACGGGCGTCTATCGTGATATCCCAGCCCGTCGCAGTTGGCGTCACAACGGATGACAGCTTTGGCGGCAGTAAATCATAGGTTTTCCACGGCTTTGGCGCGAACACATCACCTGCGTGCTGACCGTCTGGTAGCGTCCACAAGACCACCAGCACCTCATCTGCCGCCAGCGCGTCGGCGGCAAGTTGCACCACTTGCATGGCCGCGTCGGGGCCAACATCGACCGACAGTTTTGCCAATGGGCGAATTTCCCCGGTCATCCGGCCCGCGTTCACCGCAACCGTCAGCAAAATGGGGGCCGCAGTATCATTCACGGCACGCAGTATGATACCGCCCGCATCTGGTACAGCGACCACGGTTACCGGCGCAAAAAACTCTGTCGCCATGTGATGCAGCAATTTCCAGCCACCGCCATGGTCCAAACTCGACCACGAACACACCGGCCACGTGTCATTCAACTGCCAGATCAACGCCCCCATGCAATGAGGTTTCAAGCCCCGCCAATGGGTTACGGCGGTTTTTATCGCCAATCCTTGCTGCACTTGGCTGAGGTAGACGAAGCTCTCGAAATCCACAGGGAAGCGGAAATAGCGAAACATCGTTTCCGCGATCCGGGCATTGCCGCCTGCGTTTTTCTGGTGGCTTTCCATCACCGGGGCGGCAATGTTGAAATCCTTCGGGTCGGCAAAACGGCGGATCACGTCCATAGACGGATAAGATTGAAACCCGAATTCCGAACAAAACCGGGGGCTTACATCCCGGTAATGGTCAAAATCCCGGCCTTCGTGCCAGACTGACCAAAAATGCATGTCGCCCTTGCTGTCGTCATGCCAGGCATCGCCGAAATCCATCGGGCCGGGGCTGGGCGAGGACGGCCACCAAACGGCATTTGGCACCGCCGCTTTCAACGCCGCCTCGATTGCGCGGTTCAGGCGGTCATAGCCCACCAGATACTGATCCCGGTTGGCGCGGGTTTCCGGAAACCATGTCAGCGCGCCAATTAACTCATTGTCGCCACACCATAAAATCAGGCTGGCATGGTGATGCAACCGCAAAGCCTGTTCGCGCACCTCGATGGCAACATCGGCCAAAAACGCCGCATTTGCCGGGTATATGTGGCAGGAAAACATGAAATCTTGCCAGACCATCAGACCCAATTCATCGCACAGGTCATAGAACCAATCCGGTTCATACCGACCACCGCCCCAGACGCGGATCATGTTCATGTTGGCGTCTACCGCCGATTGCAGCAGATCGCGGGTTTTGGCTGGCGTAATCCGCCCCGCCAGCGCATCAGCCGGTATCCAGTTGGCCCCCCGCGCAAAGATATCGCGGCCGTTAATCGCGAATTTGAAGCCCAGCCCGGCGGCATCTTTTTGCGTGACCAAACGGGCGTCGCGCAGCCCGCATTTCCTGTGCTCTTTCTGTGCTTTATACGTCAGCACAAGGTCGTGCAGCACTTGGCGTCCAGCCCCTGCTGGCCACCACAGAACCGGATCGTCAATTACCAGCTCCGCCCTCGCCACGCCGCGTTTGATGACGGCGTTCGCCGTAACCCCGGCAAGGGTCATTGCAACCGTATCGCCTTCGGCCTCGCCCTCCATCTCAGCCGTCACAGACACCACCACGCGCCCCGGTGTGTGCACCTGATCCACCACCACAGACGCGATCCGCGCCACCACCACGGGTTCCAGCCCGATATCCCCGTAAACCCCAAACGGGCACAGCGCGATGTTCCAATCCCAGCCGAAATCACACGACGGCTTGCGCAGCATATTGCCGTTGGGAATGGGGGTGTTGTTGGCAGAAAACGGCACGAAATAGGGTTGCGCCGCCTGCAGGCGTGCCGCCTCGGCCACCACATTGCCAAAGCGAACCTCGATGTCATTCGACCCAATCCGCAACACAGCGGACAGATCAATGCGAAACGACCGGAACATATTGGCGCTGCGCAAAACGGTGACACCGTTCACCACCACTTCGGCCAGCGTATCCAGCATAGATGCGACCAACACCAGATCAGTGCGGTCCACGACAAACTGCCGCGCAATCACCCAATCCCGATCACAAATCCAGCGCAGACCATATTCATTGCGCCCGAAATACGGGTCCGGGATCAGCCCCGCGTCATGCAACGCCGATATCCCATCGCCCGGAATATGCATCGGGGCAGACATACCTTCGGCCCCATCCGAAAGATGCCATTCCCCACCCAAATCAACCAACATCGTGTCAGAGCCTTTCTTCGGTGCCCTTATCAAACATCGACGCGCGGATCGGATCAAACCCGATATGCAGCGCATCACCGGGGGCAACCTTGGCTTGCCCCTCCATACGCAGGCGGAAATCCTGACCTGCGACCTTGGCCCAAACCAGCGTATCAGCGCCCATCGGTTCCACAATTTCGACGATGCTATCCATGTGGACAGGGCATGCCTTGGCGGCATCCCCGGTCAGCACCGCCTCTGGCCGGATGCCAAACCACGCAGGCCCGGCTGGCCATTTCGCAAAGGGATAGCGCGAGACATCCATGGTTACATCGCCTGTGTGAAAAGCTTTGCTTTCCAGCAAGCCATCCAGAAAATTGATCTCTGGGCTGCCAATAAACCCTGCCACATATTTATTGACGGGCCGGTTATAAATTTCATCCGGCGAGGCAAGCTGCTGGATCAACCCGCCGCGCATGACGGCAATCCTGTCGGCCAATGTCAGCGCTTCGATCTGGTCATGGGTGACGTAGATCATGGTGTTTTTCAGCCGTTGATGCAGGCGCTTAATTTCCACCCTCAGATCGGCGCGCAGTTTGGCATCAAGGTTTGACAGCGGTTCATCAAACAAAAACACATCCACATCTCGCACCAAAGCCCGGCCAATCGCCACGCGCTGCCGCTGCCCACCCGACAGGGCGGCTGGTTTACGGTCAAGCAGGGGGCCGATTTGCAAAATCTCGGCGGCGCGGCTGACCCGTTTGTCAATCTCTGCCTTCGGCATTTTTGCGTTCTTCAACCCGAATGTCAGGTTTCCGCGCACGGTCATCTGCGGGTAAAGCGCGTAGGATTGGAACACCATGCCAATGCCGCGATCAGACGGTTCCGCCCAGGTGACATTCTTGCCTTTGATCCAGATCTGGCCATCGCTGATGTCCAAAAGCCCGGCAATACAGTTCAAGAGGGTTGATTTGCCACAGCCCGACGGCCCCAGAAGCACAATGAATTCACCCTCGGCGACATCAAGGTTCATGTTTTTCAGGACCGAGACGGCGCCGAAATTTAGGCTTAAGTCCTTGACGGAGACAGAGTGCATATGATCAACCCTTGACCGCGCCGGCGGCGATGCCACGGACGAAGTACTTGCCAGAGAGGAAATAAATGGTGAGCGGGACAAGCCCGGTTAGAATGGTCGCAGCCATCTCGACATTGTATTCTTTGACACCCTGTAACGAGTTGACGATGTTGTTAAGCTGCACCGTCATCGGATAGTTTGTTGGTCCGGCATAGATGACGCCAAATAGGAAGTCGTTCCAAATGCCGGTCACCTGCAAGATCACGGCCACTGTAAAGATCGGCAGTGACGTTGGCACCAGAACCCTGAAAAAGATGCGCCAATATCCGGCACCATCGACGCGCGCCGCTTTGAACAGTTCATCAGGCAACGATGCAAAGTAATTGCGAAACAGCAGCGTAAGGATCGGCAAGCCAAAGACGGTATGCACGAAAATGACCGCATAAAGCGTTGAATAAATCCCCATTTCCCGCGTGATGATCACCAAGGGATACAAAAACACCTGATAGGGAATGAAGGATCCGACAAGCAGAATGGCAAAGCACCACTCGGCCAATTTGAACGGCCAATTTGCAAGGCTGTAGCCAGAGATTGAGGCCACCGCGATCGACACCACCACCGAGGGTACGGTGATGAACACCGAATTCCAAAAGCCGGGCGCAAGACCGGTGCAATTCAACCCCGTGCAGGCCTGCGACCACGCCTTGACCCAAGCATCGAAAGACGGCTGCAAAGTCGGGATAAAGATGTTGCCCTCGCGGATCTGATCCAGATCCTTCAGCGACGTGATGATCATCACATAAAGCGGGATCAGGTAGTAGATCGAAGTGACGATCAACAAGGTATAGATCAGCACCCTGCCGGGCGCGAAAAACGGCTTTGGCTTTGCTCCCGTAGGGGTCATCGCAGATGCAGGTGACATGGCCATAATTCGCTTATCCCCTGCTTTTCTTGCCAAATTCGACGACGATCCACGGAATCAAAATGATGGCCGTTGCCAAAAGCAGTACTGACGACGCTGCCGTACCCTGGGCAAGCGCGCCCACAAAAAGCTTTTCATAGATGTACATCGACGGCACTTGCGACGAATTGCCGGGCCCGCCTTGGGTCAGCGCCAGCACAAGGTCATAAACCCGCACCGATCCTGACGCGACGATGACAAAGATGGTGATCATCACCGGGCGCATCATTGGCACAACGATTTGCAGATAGGTCCGCCATTTGGGAATGCCGTCCACCCGTGCCGCGCGCCAAATCTCATCATCAATGCTGCGTAGGCCCGCCAGCATCAGCGCCATCACAAGGCCCGTGCCCTGCCACAGCCCGGCGATAACCACAGTGTATATCGACATATCGCGGTTGGTCAGCCAGTCGAAGGAAAAACTGGTCCAGCCGAGATCACGGACGGTTTTTTCCAACCCGAACGCAGGGTTCAATATCCAGGCCCAGACTTTGCCGGTCACGATGAAAGACAGCGCAAAGGGATACAGGTAGATGGTGCGAAAAACCCCCTCAGCGCGGATTTTCTGATCCATCAGCACCGCAAGCAGGAAGCCTATGATAAAGGCGAAGCCCGAAAAAAGGATGCCGTAAATCGCCAGATTGGTGATGGATGTAATCCAGCGCGGTGTTTTCCACAGACGCACATATTGGTCCCATCCCACCCAATTGTCGTAGAATTCTTGCGGGGTGAAGATCGGCAAGGTTTTGATGCCGGTAAAAGACGACGCCACCGTCCATATTGTGCTGCCGATGAAAACCACCAGAACGATAAAGATCATCGGCGATGCGGCCAGCTTCGCAGACAAGTTCCGGAACAGGGGATTTGGCCGCTTCATTTCAGACATTGCTTTTCCCCCGCCCCGGTAAAACTCGGCCCGGCAGAGATGCCGGGCCGGGTATCAGATTTCGACTGACCCAAAGATCACTTAGGTGCAGCTTCGATAATCGCTGCAAACTGCTCTTGTGCCACTTCCGGCGTGATTGTCAGGTCCGAGAAGAACTCTTTCATCACGTCGTTGATCTGGTTAAGCGAGTCGCGATCCAACATTTGCGAGTTGTTCGGGAACACTTTCGTGCCTTGGTCAAGGATCTCAAGGCCTTTCTTCATGCAGTCGTTGGCCGCGGAAAGATCCACGTCAGCGCGCATCGGCAACGAGCCTTTCTTCAGGTTAAAGGCAACCTGCACTTCCTTGGTCACCATTGAAGACGCCAAAGCCAACTGTGCCTTGGTCACTTCTGGATCTTCGCTTTTCGGGAAATAGAACACATCCCCGCCTGTGCCCAGAACAGGCTCGACACCAAGGCCGGGCAAGCAATCGAAGTCCTTGCCTGCAACCAAGCCGGCCACGGCGAATTCACCACCAGCCCAGTCACCCATAACGTTGGCTGCGGCCTTGCCCTGGATCACCAGTGCTACCGCGTCGTTCCACTGCGGAACCACGGTCTTGGGGTCGATGATCTGACGTGCTTCGTCTATTGCCTTGAACACTGCCGCGAATTCTGGGCCACGCGCCAGCTCAAGATTGCGGTCTTGGTAGACCGACACATAGGTGTCAACGCCCGCAATCGCCACGATCAGATCTTCGGTCAACAGACCCACCGGCCAACCTTCGGCCAACGATAGCGGGATGATGCCTTTTTCTTTCAGCGCGGGCGCTGCAGCGATCATCTCTGCCCAGTTCGTTGGCGGTGCGATGCCCGCATCTTCATAGACTTTGCGGTTGGTCCACATCCATTGGCCCGAATGCAAGTTCACCGGCACGCAGTAAACTTTGCCGTCCAAGGTGCAGCTGTCCATCTGCGATTTCGGGCGCAGAATGGTGGCCCAGTCTTCCGCAGTCGCAAGTTCGGTCAGGTCTTGCATCAGGCCAGCCGCGATCAGATCGTCAGCATCCTTGCCGGGGTTCAGCTGCGTGGCACCCATCGGGTTGCCGCCCAGAATCCGGCTGATGATGATCGGGCGAGCGACGTCACCTGAACCCGCAATCGCGCCATCGACCCACTTGTTGCCAGTCGCGTCAAACGCCTTGGCAAATTCGGCCACTGCAGCGGCTTCGCCACCCGATGTCCACCAATGGGTGACCTCAAGATCAGTTGCAAATGCAGCATTTGTAAGTGCAGTTGCAGCAAGCAGGCTTGCTGCGAGATATTTATATTTCATTGATTCCTCCCTAACGTAAACGTTATAGTACGCACTATAACGTTGTAGTTTGCGCTATCAAGAAAAAAGATGATCGCTATATGTAAGAGCCACTGATCAGTAGATCTGCCTGCGCAAAGTCAGTGTAAACGGAGTTTCGGGTGTCTGAAGCAGACGATCTTGCCAATGAACGGCCAACGCTGAAAACCATCGCAAACCTGGCAGGTTTGTCGGTTGCCTCTGTGTCACGCGCACTGAAAGACGCGTCCGACATCGGTGAAGACACCAAAGCGCGCGTGCGCGACATTGCCCTGCAAGTGGGCTACCGCCCCAACCGTGCCGGCGTTCGCCTGCGCACCGGGCGCACCAATGTCATTGCCCTTGTGATGTCGGCCGAATCAGATGTGTTGAACCACACGGGCAAACTGATCCATTCCATTGCCGCCGGTTTGCGCGGCACACCCTACCACATGATTGTCATGCCGTTCTTTTCTGACGAAGACCCGATCGCGCCACTGCGCTATATCTGGGAAACCGGGTCTGCCGACGGTGTGATCATCAACCAGACCACCCCGCATGACCCCCGCGTTGCCTTCATGATCGAGCATGGCATGGCCTTTGCCACGCATGGGCGCACCGACATGGGGGTTGAACATCCGTATTTTGACTATGACAATGCGGAATACAGCCGCCTGATGGTGCGTGCGCTGGTCGCCCGCGGGCGCAGCAACCTTGCGCTGTTAAGCCCGCCTGTTTTTCAAAGCTACGGCCAGCACATGATCACCGGTTTTGTGGATGAGGTGCAAAAACACGGGGTAAAGGGCCGTGTGATTGAGGGAATAGACAGCGATTCATCAAGACAAAAGATTGAGTCTGTCATGACGCATGTGTTTGTCGGACAGGATCGGCCAGACGGCGTGCTTGTGGGATCAACCACATCGGCGATGTGCACTGTTGCGGCGGGCGAAGCGGCAGGTCTGGCGATTAACCAGGATTTTGATGTGGCCGCAAAGGAACCAATCCCCATCCTTGGCCTGTTTCGCCCCGGCATGATTGTCACCCATGAAGATGTCGGTCGTGCGGGTGATTTTCTGGTTCGCGCCGTGATGGCCGCAATTGAAAACCGCGATGCCCCGGCACAGCAGGCCCTCGATATTCCCAAATTAGTCTGACGCGCATTCCCCCGCCAGCCAGCCGCGAAACGCTTGCAACGGCGGATACCAGGCCCCGGTTTTCGGCCACACCAGAAAGTAACTGCCTACCCCCAGCACGCCATCGCCAAACAGCCCCAGCAGCCTGCCCTCGGCGATTTCAGCCCGCGCCAGAAACTGCGGCAGAAGGGCAATGCCAAGGCCGTGCACCGCCGCCTCGACCATCGGGGCGAACTGGTCAAACACCATGCCTTGCGGGGCCGGGGCATCTACTGCGTGATAAGCAAACCATGAGGCCCACGCAGCAGGGCGCGATTCCAGTTGCAAAAGTGGCAATCCGATCAGATCATCAGGCCGCCCAACCGGGTGCCTGGCCAGATACCCCGGTGCAGCAACCGCCACCAGCACCTCATCAAACAGCTTGGCAAACCCGGCATTCGGCCAATCCGCCGCACCAAAATGAACGGCCGCGTCAAAGCCTTCTTCTTCAAAATCAAACGGTCGCACCCGGGTGCCCAGATTGATCGTGATCCCCGGATGTGCCGCCAGAAACGCAGGCAATCGCGGGGCCAGCCACCGGGTGCCAAAAGCAGGTAACACCGACAGCGAAAATGTCCCCCCACTGGTGTTAGATCGCAGCCGCATCGCACCCCGCGTGATCAGATCCAGCGCTTTCACCACATCGCGCCGATAGGCCAGCGCCGCGTCCGTTGGCACCAGCCGCCGCCCTTCGCGCAGGAACAGCGGCACGCCCAATTGCCCCTCCAGATTCTGGATCAACCGGCTGACCGCCCCTTGCGACAAATCCAGATCACGGGCCGCGGCAAGCGTCGATCCGGTCCGGCACACCGCCTCAAACGCCGAAAGCAGGCTTAGCGATGGGGTCAATCGGCGTGGATTGGGCATATATATTCCTTTTACGCATACATCACTGCCTAAATATCAGTATTCTTCCCGCGTTCAATGACCGATAGAGCATAGAAATTCTGCCCCTCCGCTGCCGCGCTTTCGGTTGCGCCTCTGGCGTGGGGCAGACATGATACGCCAGCTTCAGGAAACGCCCCCCACGATGGACCGCGCCGATATTGTCCATGACAACTTTCTGACCCGCGTCGCTGCGCGGGATTTCCCTGCAGGTGCCGCGCCCTCTGGCCCGTTGACCAACACCGATGCCGTCACCATCTTTCGCGCGGCCTGCACCTCGCGCGCGCTGGACCGCACATCGCGTGCCATGCAACGGGCGGGGCAGGGGTTCTACACCATCGGGTCGTCCGGCCACGAAGGGATGGCTGCGGTGGCCATGGCCCTACGCCCCACCGATATGGCGTTTCTGCATTACCGCGATGCTGCGTTCCAGATCGCCCGCGCGGGGCAGGTTCCGGGGCAAAGCATTGCATGGGATATGCTGCTGTCGTTTGCGGCCTCATCCGATGACCCCATTTCCGGTGGCCGCCACAAGGTACTGGGGTCGCGCGCCCTGAACATTCCGCCGCAAACATCGACCATCGCCAGCCACCTGCCGAAAGCCGTTGGTGCCGCTTATTCAATTGCCGCCGCCAAACGCAAACCCCCGGAACATCGGCAGTTGCCCGATGATGCCATTATCCTATGCAGTTTTGGCGACGCGTCGGCCAATCATTCTACGGCACAAGGGGCTTTCAACACGGCTGGCTGGACCGCCTATCAAGGTATTCCGCTACCGCTGCTGTTCGTCTGCGAAGATAACGGCATTGGCATTTCCACCAAGACGCCGAAAGGCTGGATCGCGGCAAGTTTCCAAAATCGCCCCGGACTGGAGTATTTCAGCGCCAACGGGTTGGATATTTTTGAGACTTACCGTGTGGCGCAAGAAGCCGCCCACTTTGCCAGAACCCGCCGCAAGCCGGTGTTCCTGCACCTTTCCACCATTCGCCTGTACGGCCATGCCGGGGCTGATATGCCAACCACCTATCTGCCCAAGGCCGAAGTTGAGGCCGAAGAAGCCAATGATCCACTGCTGCACGCTGTTCGCCAGTTGGATCAATCGGGCGCATTGCCCGCGTCTGAGGCGTTGGTGATTTACACTGAAACCCTGTCGCGCATTTCACGCATTGCAGACCAAGCTATCAAACGCCCGCGCCTGAAAACTGCATCGCAGGTGATGGCCAGCATCATCCCGCCGCATCGCCCCTGCAAACCCACGAATGGCCCCAGCGCCGATGCCCGCACTGCCGTGTTCGGGTCAGACCTCAAACAAATGGCCGATCCGCAACCGATGAGCCGGATCATAAACTGGGCGCTGACCGATCTGATGCTGGCGCACCCCGACATCGTGATGATGGGCGAAGATGTGGGGCGTAAAGGCGGCGTTTACGGGGTCACGCAGAAATTACAGGCGCGCTTTGGCGCGGACCGGATGATTGATACCCTGCTGGATGAGCAGAGCATCCTCGGCCTTGCCATCGGCATGGCGCAAAACGGCTTTACGCCAATGCCGGAGATTCAGTTCCTCGCCTACCTGCACAATGCCGAAGACCAGATCAGGGGCGAAGCCGCGACTTTGCCGTTCTTTTCCCAAGGCCAATACACCAACCCGATGGTGCTGCGCATCGCCGGGCTTGGCTATCAAAAAGGCTTCGGCGGGCATTTCCACAATGACAATTCCGTGGCCGTGCTGCGTGATATTCCGGGGCTGATTTTGGCCTGCCCATCGAACGGGGCCGACGCCGCGAAAATGCTGCGCGAATGTGTAAGGCAGGCGCGTGAGGAGCAGCGGTTGGTGGTTTTCCTTGAACCCATCGCCCTTTACCCGATGCGCGATCTGCTTGGCGATAAAGACGGCGCTTGGATGAACACCTATCCGGCACCCGACCAATCGATTCCGCTTGGCGAAGTTGGCATCCACGGCACTGGCACCGACCTTGCCATCGTCACATTCGCCAATGGCAATTACCTGTCGCACCAAGCATTGCCGCGTCTGTCTGATGCAGGCATCAAAACCCGCATAGTCGATATGCGCTGGCTGTCCCCCTTGCCCGCCGACGCGCTGATTGCGGCCACCAAAGGCTGCAAACACATCCTGATCGTTGATGAAACCCGCCAGTCAGGCGGCGTAGCGGAAGCCTTGATGGCCTTGTTCGCGGAACGCACCACCGTTCCAACGGCCCGCTTAACTGCCAAAGACAGCTTCATCGCCACCGGCCCCGCCTATGCCGCCACGATGCCTTCGGTAGATGATATCGTTGCCGCAGCGATGGGGTTGGTGAAATGAGAACCGCCGTCGTCATCTGCCCCGGGCGCGGCACTTACGGCAAGGCCGAGCTTGGCACGCTTGCGCGCCATTTCAACAACGCGCCACTGCTGGCCCATTTCGACGCCCGCCGGACGGAGTTGGGCCAAGAAACCCTGACAGCACTTGATGGTGCCACCACCTATTCGGTCGCCAAACACACGCGCGGCGACAATGCCTCTGCGTTGATCTACGCCGCAACGATTGCCGATTTTGCGGCGCTGAAAGGCTTCGAAATCCTCGCCGTCACTGGCAATTCGATGGGCTGGTATTCGGCACTGGCGTGCGCGGGCGCGCTGACACCTGAAAACGGGTTTGAAGTGGTCAACACCATGGGCACGCTGATGCAGGATCACCTGATCGGCGGGCAACTGATCCACCCGTTCATGGATGAGGCTTGGCACAATGACCCCGCCCAAAAGGCCGCACTTCTTGCGCTAACCGCAGACATCAACACCCGCCCCGGCCACAGCCTTGCGCTATCCATCAACCTCGGCGGTATGTTGGTGCTGGCAGGCAACGACGCGGGCCTAGCCGCATTCGAGGCCGCCGTTCCCCCGGCACAATCCCGCTTTCCCATGCGCTTGCAAAACCACGCCGCGTTTCACACCGCCTTGCAAGCCCCAGTCGCGGCACAGGGGCGCGCGAAACTGCCAAACCATTTGTTCACCCAGCCCAAATACCCCCTTATCGACGGGCGCGGTGCCATCTGGTGGTCCTACGCCAATGACACACAAGCGCTGTGGGATTACACCCTCGGCCATCAGGTTACAGAGCCTTACGATTTCACCCACGCCATCACCACAGCCGCCCGCGAATTCGCGCCGGACCTGTTCATCATCACCGGCCCCGGCACCACGCTAGGCGGGGCAACCGCACAGGCCTTGATCATCGCGGGCTGGCAGGGCATGGCATCCAAATCCGATTTCCAATCCGCACAGCAAGACGCGCCGTTTCTGATCTCCATGGGTATGGATGATCAACGCCGCCTCGTTACAGGAGAGACACCATGACCCACGCCGAAACCCTGGCCGCCGCTGGCCTGACCACCGCAGACCTGACTGGCGGCACCCTGCACGTGCATTCGCCGATTGATGGAGCAGAGGTAGCGCGGGTCCGTGAGACCGCGCTTGAAGATATGCCCGCCATCATCGCCGTCAGCCAATCCGCGTTCAAAGCATGGCGCGATATTCCGGCCCCCCGGCGCGGTGAACTGGTGCGTTTGCTGGGCGAGGAATTGCGTGCATCCAAAGCCGAACTTGGCGCGGTTGTCACGCTGGAGGCGGGAAAAATCACCTCCGAAGGGCTTGGCGAAGTGCAAGAAATGATCGACATCTGCGATTTCGCGGTGGGTCTTTCGCGCCAGATTTACGGCCTGACCATCGCGTCCGAACGCCCCGGCCACCGGATGATGGAAAGCTGGCACCCCCTTGGCACCTGCGCCATCATTTCGGCCTTCAACTTCCCCGTCGCCGTCTGGTCGTGGAACGCGGCACTTGCCTTGGTCACAGGTAACCCGGTCATCTGGAAGCCGTCCGAAAAAACGCCGCTCACCGCCCTTGCCTGCATGAAGATCATGGACCGCGCGCTTGCCCGCTTTGGCGATGCGCCTGCTGGCCTTGTGCAACTGGTCATCGGCGGCCCGGCGATTGGTGAGGCGCTGGTGAATTCACGCGATATCCCCGTCGTTTCGGCGACAGGCTCTACCCGCATGGGGTCTATCGTCGGGCCGAAAGTGGCCACCCGCTTTGGCCGATCAATCCTCGAACTTGGCGGCAATAACGCAATGATCGTGGCCCCCTCTGCCGATATGGATATGGCCGTGCGCGCGATTGTGTTTTCTGCTGTTGGAACCGCTGGCCAACGCTGCACCACGCTGCGCCGCCTGATTGCGCATAATTCGATTCGCGCGGAACTTGTGGCCAAACTGGCGAAAGCCTATGCCAGCCTGCCAATCGGTGATCCGCGCCACGCAACCACGTTGATCGGTCCGCTGGTCGATCACGCCTCGCGCGACCGCATGACAGCAGCACTTGCGGCAGCCGAATCCGAAGGCGGCACGGTCCACGGTGGCCAACCCGTCACCCAAGGCGTCCCCCAAGGCGGTGCCTATATCGCACCCGCTTTGGTGGAAATGCCTGCACAATCGGCCACCGTCAAAACCGAAACCTTCGCGCCGATCCTGTATGTTCTGGGATACGACACGCTGGACGAGGCGATCCATCTGCAAAACGACGTGCCGCAAGGCCTGTCGTCCTGCATCTTCACCATGGACATGCGCGAGGCGGGGGCCTTCCTCGGCTCCTCTGGCTCCGACTGTGGCATTGCCAACGTAAATATCGGCCCATCGGGTGCCGAAATCGGCGGCGCGTTCGGCGGTGAAAAAGAAACTGGCGGTGGCCGCGAAAGCGGGTCTGACGCGTGGAAAGGCTATATGCGCCGCCAAACCAATACCGTAAATTATTCCGCCCAACTGCCGCTCGCGCAGGGCGTGAAGTTTGACTTCTGAGGAGCATCAAGATGACCATGAACAAAATCGCCGTCCTCGGCCTTGGCAAAGTTGGCCACCTCGCAGCTGAACTGTTGAACGATGCGGGCTTTACCGTCACCGGAATAGACAGCCGCAAGGTAGAAGCCCCCTTCCCAACCCATACCGCCGATCTGACCAACACGGCGG
>JANOFE010000074.1:0-3224 GCA_031413495.1 Pseudorhodobacter sp.
GTGACGAACACCTCGCCATGTTCAAACGGCGACATCGTGCCGGGATCAACGTTCAGGTAGGGATCGAGTTTGCGGAGGCGAACGGTGAAGCCACGGGCTTGCAGTAATGCACCTAATGCAGCGGAAGCAAGGCCCTTGCCAAGCGAGGACACCACGCCGCCTGTGATGAAAATATAGCGTGCCATGGTGGGCTCCCGTGCAAATAAAAGGGCTGCGATTGATCGTAAAGAATCGCTGCATCACGGGATTGGAGATGTAATTGATCCCGAGCAAAAGCGCAACAGGACCGCAAGATGCAGTCTTGCAAATTGATAAACCGTCTAAGCCTTGTGGTGGATCAGTTTTCAACCCGGGGTGGGGTGGCGGGCGCGTCGGTGGCGGCTGGCGGTGGCACAAGTAGATTGTCGACTGCGGGTGCTATCGGTGTGGGCACGGTGCCGCCGATTTGATCAATCACCGAGGATCCGTCAGACTGCGCCGCAGCGATGATCGTCAGCGCAATGGAGGTCGAGATGAAAGCCGCCGCCAGAACCCATGTAAGCTTGGCCAAAGGCGACGTAACGCCACGCCCGGATGTGGCACTGCCGCCGCCACCCATGCCCAATCCGCCACCCTCAGACCGCTGCATAAGCACAAGGCCGATCAGCACAAGGGCAAGGATCAAGTGGACGGTGAGAACAACATTTTCCATGGGTATGTGGCATTCCTGAATGTGACGGGTCTATCTAGGCGCAGTTGGCGCGCCCCGCAAGTGGTTTGGGTCAGCCCTCAATCTCATCCACGCTTGCCTGCCCTGACAATCGTTGGCGCAGGATCGACCATGACAAGCCGATGCCAAGGATCAAAGATAGGGCAAGAATTCCAAGCCAGACGGTCAGGCTATTGTTGCCAAGCGCCAAGACACCCCAATCAATCAGCACCCAGATGACGGCGGCAAACACATCCGCGATGACCAGCATGCCAAAGGCGCCAAGCGACCGGACTGTGGCACCCACGTAGATGATGTAACCCACTGCAAGAAGCAGACCCAGCAGCAGGGTGAAGGGCATTTGGGATTGCCAGTTCGCCTGCGCCCAGCGGACAAAGTTATATTGGGTGGGGTTGAACGTAACGGCCAGCAGGATAAACGCGCCCAGCCAGCGCAAGATAATGCCCATGAATTTTACCACCTTTTACAAATAGCCCCCCTTCGTGCCAAAGGGTAACGCCCCTGTCTAGGGGCGCTGCTGGGAGAGCGCGTTATTGCGACTTGTCGCACACGGCAGATATCTTGTTGCCGTCAGGATCGCGCAGGTAGCAGGCGTAGAAATCAGCGCCATAGGGACGCAGGCCCGGCGCGCCTTCATCGGTGCCGCCATGCGCCAAGCCTGCGGCATGAAAGGCATCCACAGCGGCGCGGGTTGGGGCATCAAACGCCGGCATTGCCCCATTTGCGGTTGTGGCGGGCTGGCCATCATAGGGGCGTGTGACCCAAAAGCGGATGCGGTTAGGTGCGGGTGGGCCATAGCCGACCTCATCCGGTTCTGTGGCGCGCAGTGTCAGGCCAAGCGTCGGCATAACCGCGTCATAAAAAGTTTTGGCCGCGGGAAGGTTGTTGGTGCCGAGGGTGATGTAGAGAAACATATGCTGCCTTTCGGTCATTTTGCGGTTTCGCTGGGGGTATTTGATCGCTATAGGACGCACGGTTTCCCTAAAATCACAAGGATATGCCATGGCCAATGTTGTCGTCGTCGGTGCCCAATGGGGCGATGAGGGGAAAGGCAAGATTGTTGATTGGCTGTCGGAACGTGCCGATATCGTGGCGCGGTTTCAGGGCGGGCATAATGCAGGTCATACCTTGGTCATTGATGGCAAGGTGTACAAGTTGTCACTGCTGCCAAGCGGCATAGTGCGCGGTGGCAAGCTGTCAGTCATTGGCAACGGCGTTGTGCTGGACCCGTGGCATTTGATCATGGAGATTGAAAAGCTGCGTGGGCAGGGTGTTGATATTTCCCCCGACAACCTGATGATCGCGGAAAATGCGCCGTTGATCCTGCCCGTGCACGGCGAATTGGACCGCGCCCGCGAAGGGGCAGTGGGCATGGCCAAAATCGGCACCACAGGGCGCGGCATTGGGCCTGCGTATGAAGACAAGGTCGGGCGGCGCGCCATTCGGGTGGCGGATTTGGCGGATGAGTCTACGCTGGAGACGCGGGTTGACCGGTTGCTGGGGCATCACGACGCACTGCGCCGGGGCTTTGGGATGGAGCCGATTGACAGGGCTGACCTGCTGGCAAAACTGCGCGAGATTGCGCCGCAGGTGCTGCCCTATGCCAAACCGGTCTGGAAAGTGCTGAACGAGGCGCGGCGCGCGGGAAAACGGATTTTGTTTGAAGGGGCACAAGGCGCGCTTTTGGACATTGATTTCGGGACCTATCCCTATGTCACCTCCAGCAACGTGATTGCAGGGCAGGCGGCCACTGGCACCGGCATGGGGCCGGGGGCGATAGGGTTCGTTCTTGGGATTGTGAAAGCTTACACTACCCGCGTTGGCGAAGGTCCGTTTCCGGCGGAATTGTTCGACGCAGACGGCGAACGGTTGGGTGAGCGCGGCCATGAATTTGGCACGGTCACCGGGCGCAAACGGCGGTGCGGTTGGTTTGATGCGGTTCTGGTGCGGCAAACCTGTGCGACATCGGGGGTATCGGGTATTGCTTTGACCAAGCTAGATGTGCTGGATGGATTTCCCACGCTGAAGATTTGTGTCGGCTATGATCTGGACGGGGTTCGGCTGGATTATTTGCCGACGGCGGCCAACCAACAGGCCCGCTGCACACCGATTTATGAGGAAATGGAAGGCTGGTCAGACAACACGGCAGGCGCGCGGTCTTGGGCTGATCTGCCGGGGGCCGCGATAAAGTATGTGCGACGTATTGAGGAATTGATTCAATGCCCCGTAGCCCTACTTTCCACATCACCGGAACGGAATGATACAATTCTTGTGACCGACCCGTTTGAAGATTGAAACAGCAAGATAACATTCTATCTTTTCGTTGTATTGGTTCGGGAAGCGAAGATTTTCGGCGAAAAACCTTCACTGTGTAAAAAGATAACCGCTTTGTAGGAGTGTTGGATGGCGCTAAGTTACAAGGGACGGCGCGGGCTTTCGTTGGCCATCCTGCTGATCGGGCTTCCGGTTTACATCGTGGTCGCGATCAGCATCATCAGCCTGATGGACCGGCCAC
>JANOFE010000075.1:0-48399 GCA_031413495.1 Pseudorhodobacter sp.
GTTTGCCACCCACCCGTCAAAATATGCTCGGCCACGCCGCGCCCCACGGCAGGTGATTGCTGCAAACCGTGGCCTGAAAACCCGTTCATCAGATACAGGTTCGGCAGGTCTGGATGCGGCCCCAGAATGGCGTTCTGATCAAGTCGGTTATAGTCATAATGGCCAACCCAATGACGGATCACCTTCACCGCATCAAACCCCGGCGCGCGGGCATAAAGCTGTTCCCAAATCACATCTTCGAACAGATGCAAATCAGGCTCGAAATCATCCACGGCGCAGGGGCCATCCTGCGATGGTACCGTCGCCGTGATCCAATGGTTTTGTTCAGGCCGCAAATAGAACCCGGCATCTACCAGCAAGGGTGCTGACGGATGCCGGGCATTGGGCGCATCAATCACAAAGACCGTGCGTTTGCGCGGCTCTACTGGCAGATCAAGCCCTGCCATGCGCATCACATCGGCGGCCCGGGTTCCCGCCGCATTCACCGCCGCACCGCAGGTCATGCGGCCAGCTTTTTCCAACTGCACAGCCGCAACTTGGCCTGCAATAACAACAATTCCAACCACCCGGTCGGTTACAAACCGCGCGCCCTGCGCCCGTGCTGCGGCGCGAAAGCCGCCGAGCAGCCCCATATTATCAAACCAGCCTTCATCCCGTGGTCCAAAAGATCCCGCCACCAAATCATCAACGGTCATCCAGGGAAACTTTGCCTTAATCTGATCCGGCCCCAGAACCTCGGTTGCGGCGCCAAGACCGCGCTGCATCTGTGCGACCTCTTGCATCACCACGGCGGCATCTGGATTTCCCGTCACAAACAGATAGCCGTTTTCCTTTAGTCCAAGCGATTTGATGTCGCCCTGTGGCCCTAAATGAAGGGCAATATCGCGAATAAATTCAATTCCAAAGCGGCTGATTTCCACGTTCACGGCCGTGGTAAACTGCTGGCGAACCGACGCCACAGACAACGCCGTCGCCGCGCGGGCAAAGCTGAGGTCCTGTTCAACGACCATCACCGAAATTCCGGGGCGCGTCCGCGTCAACCAAAACGCCACCGATGCCCCCATAACCCCGCCACCAATAACCAAAACGTCTATTTTTTGTGCGTTTTCCATGCCCTGCCCTACCGTCATCACAGCGTCAGTCGTATCCTCTCGACCGATGCTGGTGTTTTGGGTATTACAGGAAGTGGGATGCGGACAAACAGCCCTGTTTTGACAGCCAGCGATATTTTTCGGGGTTTCGAGGCAGCGCAATAGAAACCAGAAAGGAAACCCTGTGTCAGGTGTTCTGGCGCTGCTTGGGCGTATTGCAACCGCATCTACGGTTGAACAGATTTGGGACCTTACCGTTTCACACCTGCGGCCTTTGGGGTTTTCGCGGTTGAATTATGGTTTCACTAAGTTTCGCTATGATCGCGGCATCGGCGATCCGGATGATGTGCTGTTTTTAACCACGGGCAGTGCCGAATATGCGCAACGCTATTTCCGCGGTGGTCTTTACGCCCGAACGCCAGTGTATCGCTGGGTGGAAAAGAACGTGGGCTATTGCACATGGCGCTGGGTGCAAGACGCGTATTCCGCCGGAACCCTGACCCCGGACGAAATGGATGCCGTGCGCCAAAACCACGCCCTTGGCGTTGTTGCAGGCCTGTCAATCAGCTTTCCCGAAACGTCATCCCGGTCCAAGGGGGCCCTTGGCATGATCGCTGATGCTGGCCTGACACATGATGATGTTGACGCCCTATGGGCGCAGCATTCCGAGGAAATCATGGCCGTGGCCAACATGATGCATCTCAAAATCTCGCAATTGCCGATGCCGACCCGCCGCCGCCCGCTGACCGACCGGCAGCGCGAGGCGCTGGAATGGGTGGCGGACGGCAAAACCGCGCAAGACATTGCCATTCTGATGGGCGTGTCGGCCGCGATGATAGAAAAACACCTGCGCCTTGCCCGTGACGCGCTTGATGTGGAAACCACCGCACAGGCGGTGGCAAAAGGCGCCATGTTGAACATGATCTTTCAGGCCAAGGATCGACCCGCCTTTGTCGACCTTGCAGAGGTTTGAAAAAAGCAAGCGCCAAGGTAGGGATTCCCTGACTTACGTCACGTCACATAATGCGGCATCCTGATCTTGTTCCGTGAGTGGTGGCTTTAGCCAAAGGAACAGCAGGCCGGGTGGATACGCGATTACGTAGCGCCCTGCCTGCACCAAACGGTGCCGGGCAGCTCCCTTCCCCGCACTGAACGTTGACTGCTAAGGTGGAAAGGGTCCATTAGACCCCGCGCACCAAACCCCTGATGCCTGGCACTGTCCCCATCCCCAATGGCCAAGTGCGCCGGGCAAAAGAAAACGGTGCAGCCCTGGGGGTTGCACCGTTTATTTCTTCTAAGATGTAGACACTGCAGGGCCCATCAGGCCTTGGCGTGCATCTTCGCCACTTCCGCCGCGAAATCTTCTTTCTCTTTCTCGATGCCTTCGCCAACGGCCATGCGCACAAAGCCCACTACTGTCACACCAGCCGCCGCAGCAGCATCGGCCACCGTGATTTCAGGGTTCATCACGAAACTTTGCCCCATCAGAGTATTCTCCGACAGGAACCGCTTCATCCGCCCCGGAATGATGTTGTTCTGCACAACTGCATCCGGCTTTGGCTTTGGCGATGATGCGTTCTCTTCCATTGCCTTTTGCGTCTGCACCGTCAATTCGCGCGCCAGAACCGCCGGATCAAGATCGGCTTCCGACAGCGCCAATGGGTTCGTCGCGGCCACATGCATCGCAATCTGCTTGGCAATACCGTTGTCAGTGCCGTTTACCGCCACCAACACCCCGATCTTGCCCATGCCATCCGCCGCAGCATTATGCACATAGGATGCGACGAAATCACCGGAAACCGATGCCATCCGGCGCAAGCTCATATTCTCGCCAATCCGCGCCACAGCTTCGGTCAACGTCAGTTCAACCGTCTTGCCACCCAAATCCGCCGCCCGCAACGCCTCGGTATCCGCAGCACCCAGTGCGACCTTGGTAAAGCTGGCCACCAACGCCTGAAACTCCGCATTCTTCGCCACGAAGTCGGTCTCGGAGTTTACCTCAACCGTAACCCCGCGCCCGCCAGAAACCGCAACCCCAACCAGCCCCTCAGCCGCCACACGGTCCGCCTTCTTCGCGGCCTTGGCCAAACCTTTGGTACGCAGCCAATCAACCGCCGCTTCCATATCGCCGTCGGTTTCCACCAACGCTTTCTTCGCATCCATCATGCCTGCGCCAGTAGATTCGCGCAGTTCTTTCACCATCTGAGCGGTGACGGCCATAGCGGCTCTCCTCAATATAAAACGGGAATATCCCGGCAAGGCACTAGCCCCGCCGGGTAACAGTCTCGCGAAGCCTAGGTTCAGGCCTCAGCGACAGCTTCTTCAACAGGTGCGTCTTCCAACGCCCCCAGATCAACGCCAGCAGCGCCCATCTGTGCCGACATGCCGTCCAGTGCCGCGCGCGAAATCAGATCGCAGTACAGCGCAATCGCGCGTGCCGCATCGTCATTGCCGGGGATCACGTGATCCACACCCTTGGGCGAGCAGTTGGTATCCACAATCCCGATCACCGGAATGCCCAGCTTTTGCGCCTCAAGAATGGCCAAGCTTTCTTTGCCCACATCAATCACGAACAGCAGGTCAGGACGCGCGCCCATTTCACGGATACCGCCTAAGGATGCCTGCAGCTTGCCCTGCTCACGCTCGATGTTAAGCCGTTCCTTCTTGGTCAGGCCCTCGGCACCATGCGCCATTTGCTCATCAACCTGCTTCAACCGCTGGATCGACTTTGAAACAGTCTGCCAGTTGGTCAGCGTGCCGCCCAGCCAGCGGTGGTTCATATAATACTGCGCGCATTTTTCCGCCGCTTCCGCCACAGGCTTTTGCGCCTGCCGCTTGGTGCCCACGAACAAAATCCGGCCGCCCTTGGCAACCGTATCACGCACCAATTTCAGCGCCGCGTCCAGCAATGGCACGGTCTGCGTCAAATCGAGAATGTGAATGCCATTCCGATCCCCATAGATATATTCGCCCATCTTGGGGTTCCACCGCGCAGTTTGGTGGCCGTAGTGAACGCCAGCTTCCAACAGCTGACGCATGGAAAACTCTGGAAGAGCCATGGTCGTATCCTTTCCGGTTTCAATCCTCGGCAAGGCCGTCTTATCCCTGCTGGGACAACCGGCGGACATAACAGGATTTCTCCCCCCTCTGCCCAAGCCTCACCTGTGAAGTGAGCGGCGTATAGGGGAAAGGTGGGGGGGATGCAAGTAGTGTATGCCCCCTCTTACTATCCCGCCAGAGGGCCGCGCCCGAACCGAGGGGTGGACGCAAAGCGCCCGCCCCGTGGGGGCGGTTCGGGCGCTGCCCGGTCAAGGGGACCGGGCGAAGAAGAAACTCATATGAAACAGAAAAAATCAGGCACAGGCCCAATTAATGATGATGATGCAAACAACTCCGCCCGATCGCCGCCACGTGCCGCAGATCGGTGCCGCAGCAGCCGCCGACCACCCGCAGGCCGGGCAAGACATGCAACAGATGATGATAATCCCGCGCCAGTTCAACTGGGTCGCCGGCATCCAATTCCGCCGCCTCGTCCAATTCGGCATGGCTCAGCCGAGACGCATTCGCCCGCACCGACCCGATCCGCCCCACCCAATCGCCAGTCAAAACATGCCGGAAATGGTCCGGATGCGCGCAGTTGATGCCGTACCAGGCAGGCGCACCGTCGGTTGCATCATCGGTGCGGTGAATGGCATCTTCCAGCGTCATCCCTGATATCAGCCGCCCATCGGTTTCCACTGTGAAAGACAGCGCCACCGGCACGTCCACCGCCTGCGCCGCCTTGGCGATCCCAATCGCCTCGCCATGCGATGAGATGGTCATTGCGGTAATCAGATCAACGCCCGCGCTTGCCAGCACCTCCACCTGACGGCTGTGATAGTTTTGCGCTGCCGCAGCCGTCAAAATCTGATCCGGCGCATAGGCATCGCCGTGCGGTCCAATCACCCCTTCGATCAAAATGCTTTGCCCATTCCCCGCGCGGTCCGCCTTCATGCTTTTCACCTGCGCCACGGCCACTCGATTAATGCGGTCTATCTCGTCTGCATCCAGCCCCAACACTTTGCCCCAGCCAGCACTTGCCCGCCATGTGTTCGTGCCAAGGATAAATCCGGCCCGCTGCGCTGCAGCTTCATCCAGAAATGATGTGTTATAGCGAAGTATAGCCTCTTGACCTGCGTCAGTGTCCAGCAGCGGGAAGGACGCAAACTGCGGCAGATCGAAACCTTCGAGGAACAGCATACAGGTTTCAAAGCCGCCATCGGTCAACCAAAGTTCGCTGCCCATAGAATTGAGCAGTCTTTCTGTTTTATTTTGCATTTTTGTGCCTCCATCAAATGACAATTGATTGTCTGAAATGAGACTAATTTTCACTCTGCACGGTAGCCTGCACCCAAGCTGCTAAGTCATTCCCGCAGCCAAACCGAAAGTAGTGGGTCGCAGCACGGCCTCTGGCAATTTTGGTGCGCCAGATTGGCCGTTCATCCTTACCGGACGCCCGAATTAACTAAACACTGTTTAAAAGATATCACAGTCCAAAAACCGTTCAACAGACTCCTTGGGATGTCTTTCAGCACCAGCCAGAACTTACCCCAACCTTCACCGCGCGCAAAATGCGTGTTGCAGCCCCACCCCCTCGCTCCACGGCCTTGCAACTTCCTTTTCGCCCAAATACTCACCTTGACCCCTGCCCCCAACCACGCCAAAACCGCTGTCATGACAACCCCAGATATCCTCTGCATCGGCTCCGTCCTGTGGGACGTGATCGGTCGTTCGCCCACCTCGATGCGGCTCGGCTCTGACGTGCCGGGGCGGATCACCCGGCTGCCCGGCGGGGTTGCGATGAATATCGCGGTCACCCTGCGCCGGTTTGGCCTGACCCCTGCCCTGCTGACCGCCATCGGGCGCGACGGCGAAGGCGATGATCTGACTGCCGCCTGCGCCCGGATGGGCATGATCACCGATCATATCTACCGATCCGACGATCTGCCCACCGACCGCTACATGGCGATTGAGGGCGCGAATGGCCTGATCGCCGCCATCGCCGACGCCCATTCATTGGAGGCCGCAGGCGACAAAATCCTGCGCGCCCTTGCCGATGGCCGTCTGGGGTCGGTGCAAAACCCCTACCCCGGCCAAATCGCGCTGGATGGCAACCTGACGGAAAGCCTGCTGTCCGAAATCGCGCGGTCGCCGCTGTTCACAAAAGCCGACCTGCGCGTGGCCCCCGCCAGCCCCGGCAAGGCCGAACGATTGCTTCCCCTGCTCGGCCACCCGAACGCCACACTCTACGTCAATCTGGAAGAAGCCTCCCTGCTTGCCAAGACCCGCTTTGCCGATGCCCCCAGCGCCGCCGAAGCTTTGGTCAATCGCGGTGCCACCCGCATCCTTGTCACCAACGGCGGTCAACCCACCGCCATGGGCAGCCGGAACGGCGTCATCACTGCCACCCCGCCGCCGGTTCTTGTGACCCGCGTCACCGGCGCTGGCGATACCTTTATGGCCGCCCACATCGTTGCAGAAAAACGCGGGGCCGCCCCCGAACAAGCTCTTATCAGCGCCCTGCGCACCGCAGCCGACTACGTATCCGGAGAAATCGGTTCATGACCCCGCCCTTGAAATTTACCCCCGAAGTTGCCGCCGCCCTCGCCGAAGGTCGCCCCGTCGTGGCGCTCGAATCAACCATCATCACCCACGGCATGCCCTACCCACAAAACGTGGATACCGCGCGTCTGGTCGAAGATGAGATCCGCCAACATGGCGCCACCCCCGCCACCATCGCCGTGATGGCTGGCCATATTCACATCGGCCTGACCCCTGACACCCTCACCACCCTAGGGCAAGCCAAAGATGTGATGAAACTGTCGCGCGCCGATCTTGCCGCTTGCCTTGCCACCCACCAAACCGGGGCCACCACCGTTGCCGCCACCATGATCTGCGCGCATCTGGCGGGCATCGACGTTTTTGCCACCGGCGGCATTGGCGGCGTGCACCGTGGTGCGGACCAAAGTTTTGATATTTCGGCAGACCTTTTGGAATTGGCCCAAACCCCAGTGACGGTCGTTGCCGCCGGGGCCAAGGCCATCCTTGATATCCCGAAAACCCTTGAGGTGCTGGAAACCCACGGCGTCCCTGTCATCGCCTATGGGCAGCCAGATTTCCCCGCCTTCTGGTCGCGGTCATCGGGCCTGCCTGCGCCGCTATGCATGTCCACCCCCGCCCAAATCGCCGCCGCACACCTGATGCGCGCCCGCCTTGGCCTTGCGGGCGGCCAGCTGATCGCCAACCCGATCCCGCAGATCGCCGAAATCACCCGCGCCGAAATCACCCCGATCATCGAGGCGGCGCTGCAAGATGCCGCAAATCAGGGTATTTCCGCAAAGGCGGTAACCCCGTTCCTGCTGCAGCGTATATTCGAGCTGACCAAAGGCCGCTCGCTTACCGCCAACATTGCCTTAGTGCTGTCAAACGCACGGCTGGCTTGCGCAATTGCCACCGAAATCGCCGAGATGCGCCAGCTCCTATCTTGCGATGGCAGAATCGCCAGATAGAAGCTGACCCTCTTTTTTACGCGTGTCAGCCGACAAAACCGGCCTCCACTTTTGTCTGACACGCTGCAAAGCCTGATCCAACGGGATAGCTACCCCCCTTTGACATTGTTGTTGCAAAAGCGGATGCCTACATGCGCCGCGCCAACAGGGATAAACCGATGACCGAAGATAACCCAAGCCCATTGCCCCCGCGCAAGAAAACCGGCTTCTTTGGGGGAATGCGTGGCAACTTTCTGACCGGGCTTGTCGTGGTGCTGCCCGTCGGTCTGACGATTTATGTGATCTGGTCTGTTGTCGGCTGGATTGATAGCTGGATCTTGCCGCTGATCCCGGCCTCTTGGCAGCCCGAAGCCCTGTTGCGCGATATCTTTGGCGAAAACGTCCGCTTCAGCCTCCGCGGCGTCGGCGTTATCGTCTTTCTGATCTTCACAATCATCATCGGATGGATCGCCAAGGGCTTGATTGGCCGATCCATGATCAACCGCGCTGAACGTCTGGTCAACCGCATGCCGATTGTCAGTTCTGTCTATACCGGGATCAAGCAAATCGCCGAAACGGTTTTTGCCAAGTCGGAAAAAAGCTTTGATCGCACCTGCCTTGTGCAGTTTCCAACCCCCGGGGTCTGGGCCGTGGGGTTTGTGGCGGCAAAGCCAAAGGGCGAAATCGCCGCCCGTCTGCCCAATTTGGACGATATGATCACTGTCTTTGTGGCGTTAACACCGCTGACATCGGGCTTTCTGGTCTATGTGCCGGCGCGCGACGTGATCATGCTGGATATGTCGCTGGAAGATGCCTTCAAATTGGTGATCTCGGCTGGGTTAGTCTATCCCAATGGCAAGAACACGCCGCCGGTGCTGACGCCCTGATCAGCCAAAAAGGGCCGTCATGTTGATGCTGGCACGCTTGCCAATATCGCCGCGATGGCTTTGCAAGAAGGTGGCCGCAGCAGCCCGGCCTGCCGCCTTCAAACGGTAAAGCAGCGTCGCCGTTGGGAACATTTTGCTGGTGGCCGAAAGTTCGTTCATCAATGCGTCATCCGCAATAAAGTGAACCAAGACCTCTTTCATACTGCCGCGCTCCAGCCTGCCTTGCCGGATAAGCTTTTTGACGAACTCAATAGATCGCAATTCCCCAAGCAAGGACGCATTAAAGCTGATTTCATTGATTCTGTTTTGAATCTCAATCGGTGATTTCGGCACCTCGTCGCGCCGCATCGGATTGATGGAAACGATCACCACATCATCAGGCAGATCTTTGGCGTATAATGGAAACAGCGCCGGGTTGCCGGCATAGCCGCCATCCCAATAGGATTCTGTCTGCCCGGTTTTTGGGTCTAACATCTCGACCGCTTGAAACGCCGTTGGCAAACAGGCCGATGCCATTAACGCCTCTGGCCCGATGTCATCGCCCGCAAAAATCCTGATCTTACCCGTGCGCACATTCGTGGCCCCGATAAACAGCTTTGGGCCACCTGCAGCGCAAACATGGCTAAAGTCCAGCCGCCGCACCACATCTTCCAAAGGGTTCTGCCAGGCTGCCCCCCAAGCATAGGGCGACACCAACTGAGCCATGATGCCTTGCGGTGAAAAGGGTGACATTTCGGCCATCGCATCGGTCATCGCAGCAACCATTGGCAGGCCCGGAAACATCCAGTTCGTTAGCCGCGCTTCATCCAACCGCCCGACCTGGCTCCACAATTGATCAAGACTATCCTTCGCACCTTGCCGCCCGCCAGACAGTATCCCCGCTTTATAGGCGGCCCCGTTCAACGCCCCGGCAGAGGTGCCCGATATTGCGGCGATTTCGATGTCATCATCCTCAAGCAGGCAATCCAGCACCCCCCAGGTAAATGCCCCATGCGCGCCGCCGCCCTGCAAGGCCAAATTGATCCGCCGCACCATAGCAAAACCCCCAATTTTTCTGTTCTTAAATATCCCCGCCGGAGGCTCTGACTTTCGACCCATCCGGCGTAAGAAAAAATTTCGGACGAATTTTTTTCGGCCCCAAAGATTTTTCGGACGAAAAATCTTTCCCGACAGCCCTCCTACATTGCAGTCCAACCGCCATCCATGCTGATCGTGGTGCCGGTGATCTGATCGGCATAGGGTGAGCACAGAAAAACCACGGTCCCCCCCAGTTGTTCGGTTGTGGCAAATTGTTTTGACGGCTGCCGCGCCAGCAACACCTCACGAATAACGGTTTCACGGTCCATTTTATGGACCTTCATCTGATCGGGTATTTGCGCTTCAACCAGCGGCGTCAGCACATAGCCCGGGCAAACGGCGTTGCAGGTGATGTTCTGCCCCGCTGTTTCAAGTGCCACTGTCTTAGACAGGCCCACAACCCCGTGCTTGGCCGCAACATAAGCCGATTTGAACGGACTCGCCGTCAATCCATGCGCTGACGCGATGTTGATGATCCGCCCCCAGCCCTTGGCCCGCATCCCGGGCAGGGCCGCCGCCGTGGTGTGAAACGCCGAGGTCAGGTTGATAGCAAGTATCTGGTCCCACTTTTCCACCGGAAAATCTTCGATGGGTGCCACAAACTGAATGCCCGCATTGTTCACCAGAATATCGCAGCCACCTGTTTTTTCGATCAAAGCCCGGCACTCGGCCGCTTTCGACATATCAGCAGCAATATAGGTGACCTTGACCTTGTGCTCAGCCGCGATCTTGGCGGCCAGAGCATGATCTTCAGCGCGGTCCGTGAATGAATTGATCACCACCTCCGCCCCAGCCTTGGCCAGCATCTCCGCAATGCCCAACCCAATGCCGGAATTCGATCCGGTCACGACCGCGATTTTGCCTTTAAGGGTCATCAAAGCCTCCTGATGCTGCGTTTGCAGTATCCTACATGCTGCAAGTGCAAAACGCAGGAACAAACGTCACCATAAGCGGAATGGTTCCGGACATAAAAAAACGCCGGCACAAGGCCGGCGTAAAGTTATTGAGGCAGGTTTCATACAGGCAAGAAACCTATCGAGCAGTGAAGTTGTTATACGCATAACCCCGCCGCTGGCCAAGTTAAAAGTTTGAATTGCCCCCGCGACGCGCTTAGTCTGGAAATCAGCAAAATCGCGGGGGTCAACATGGGCGGGGCAATGACACAGCAAATTTTCCAAATGATGCGGGCAGTTGGCATCGCGGCCCTGCTGGGCGCGCAGGCGCAAACCGCGTGGTCCGAGCCCCGGCACGGTATAGCTATGTATGGTGACCCTGCCCTGCCACCGGATTTTGTGTCCCTGCCCTATGCCAACCCCGATGCGCCCAAGGGTGGCAAAATCGTGTTTGGTGAGGCGGGCGGCTTTGACAGCCTGAACCCCTACATCGTCAAGGGCTCTGCCCCGGCAGGGGTCGCTCTGCTTACGGTTGAAACGCTTTTGGGGCGGTCTTACGACGAACCTTTCACGCTTTATGGCCTTCTGGCCGAATCGGTCGATACCGATGACGCCCGCAGCTATGTGGAATTCACGATTCGCGAGGGTGCTCGATTCTCTGACGGAGCACCCGTCACGCCCGAAGACGTGCTGTGGTCGTTTGAAAAACTGGGCACCGAAGGGCAGCCCCGCTATGCCGCCGCCTGGGGCAAAATCGCCACATCCGAGATCACTGGCCCGCGGTCGGTAAAATTCACCTTCAACGTGGTGGACCGCGAATTGCCGCTGATCCTTGGCCTGCGCCCGATTTTGCAAAAGGCACAGTGGGAAGGTCGCGATTTCACCGCCTCAACACTGGATGCCCCGGTCGGTTCCGGCCCCTATACCGTGTCTGAGATGGAACCGGGCCGTTTCATCCGCTTTGCCAAAAACCCCGATTGGTGGGGCCGCGATGTGCCATTCTACCGCGGCATGCACAATTTCGACCAGGTGAATTACGAATTTTTCGGCGATGCTGGCGTGGTGTTTGAGGCATTCAAGGCGGGCGATACCAGCAGCTACCGGGAAGGCAACGCGGCGAAATGGCTGTCGAACTATGATTTTCCCGCTGTCACTGCAGGCGACGTGGTGAAATCCGAAATTCCGCATGGCCGCCCGTCCGGAATAGAGGGGCTGGTGTTCAACACCCGCAAACCGATTTTCGCTAATTGGCGGGTGCGGGATGCCTTGATCCATGCCTTTAATTTCGAGCTGATCAATACCACCGTCACCGGTGGCACCCAGCCGCGCATCACCTCTTACTATTCAAATTCAGACCTTGGCATGATCCCCGGCGCCCCCGCGACGGGCAAGGTCAAAGCCCTGCTGGACCCCTTTGCCGCTGATCTGCTTCCCGGCGCGCTGGATGGCTACACCCTGCCGGTGGCAGATGGATCCGAGGCCAACCGCGACAATATCCGCACCGCCACCAAACTGTTGGAAGAGGCAGGCTGGACCGTGCAGGACGGCGCTTTGAAAAACGCTGTAGGCGACCCCTTCGCCTTTGAGATTTTGCTGGTTCAGGGTGCGAACGAATTGCTGTCCGTCTCCAACATCTACATCGAGGCGCTGAAACGCCTTGGCATTGCCGCCAAGGTCACAACGGTGGATTCCGCCCAATATAAAGAACGCACCAACGCCTATGACTTTGACATGACCCATTATATCCGGTCGCTGTCGCTGTCACCCGGCAATGAACAGACGCTTTATTGGGGGTCTGCAGGGGTCACAGAACCCGCCACCCGCAACTGGATGGGCATGAATTCACCCGCCGCCGAGGCGATGATTGCCACCATGCTATCGTCCACCTCGCGTGACGATTTTGTCGCAGCCACCCAAGCACTGGACCGCGTTTTGACCACCGGTAGATATGTCATTCCGATGTGGTATTCAGACATCTCGCGGCTGGCGCATAAAAAGGAATTGAAATTCCCCGAACGCCTGCCAATTTATGGCGACTGGCTGGGCTTCCAGCCCGAAGTATGGTGGTCAGAGCAGTAAAACCAAGAAACGAACAGGTAAGACATGAAAAAATGGGTGATAGTTGTGCTGCTGGCGTCCCTCGCGGGCTGCGCCACGGTGGAGGGCATAGGCCGCGATATTTCCGGCGGGGCCAATCGGGTAAACGGCTGGATTGATTGATCGGATTGGCGAAAAGTTGTGCTGTCTGTTTCTCTTGCCAGATTTGATCAAAATCAAATCTGGCCGCGCCTGCCTGCCCTCGGCAGGCGCGCCTAGCGCACCTACCCAGTCAGGCGCGCCCAGATTTCCTGCCGCTGTGACGGCTGATAATCCCTTGCCAGTCCCACCCCAGCTTGAAATACCTGCCCCCACATCGTCCGGGGGACCCAATACCATGACCATCGACACCCTGCGCCAAGCCCCGTTCAACCTTGATGATGCGGCCATCGCCTGGGTGCGCGAAACCCTCACCTCGCTGACCCCGCACCAACGCATTGGCCAGCTGTTCATCCATTCCTCTATGGGCCGCGATCCGGGCGAAGCGGCCCGCCTTGCCGCCCTTGCCCCCGCTGGCATCACCCGCTTTTTCACCCCCGATGCCGATTACGAATGCGGCTTTATGGATGCCGTTCGGGCGCAGGCCCCGATCCCGCTGCTGATTTCGGTCGATCTTGAAGGTTCGCGCATGTCGCTGGCCTTTGGAACCGAGGTGCCAAATCCGCTGGCCCTTGCCGCCATCAACGATGTGCAGGCCACGCGGACCATTTCCGAAATCATGGCAACCGAGGCCCGCGCCATCGGCATCAACTGGTCCTTCACCCCGGTGCTGGATATCAACGCAGCCTTCCGCAGCCCGATTGTCGCCACCCGTGGCTTTGGGTCAGATGCGTCCTGCATCAAGCGCCACGCGCTGGCCCAGATCGACGTGTTCCAAGCAAACGGCATTGCCGCCACCGTCAAACATTGGCCCGGCGAAGGCCATGATGACCGCGACCAGCATCTTGTCACCACCACCAACCCTCTAACGGTTGAAGAATGGGAGGCGACGCATGGCCAGCTTTACCGCGCCGCCATTGCGGCAGGGGTGATGTCAATCATGTCGGCCCATATCGCCTTTCCGGCCTTTGTGCGCAGCCTTGACCCAAATGCGGGTGCAGATGCGTTCCGCCCCGCGTCGGTCAGCCGCGTCCTCAATGAAACTCTGTTGCGTGGTCAGCTTGGCTTCAATGGCCTGATCGTATCAGATGCAACGCTCATGGGCGGCTTTGGCAGCTTTGCCAGCCGCACCCAGATGCTGCCCGAAGTGATCGAAAACGGCTGCGATCTGATCCTGTTCTCGGTTGACCCAGAGGCAGATTTCGCCCTGATCAAAGCCGCAGTTGCCGATGGCCGCATCAGCCCGGCCCGACATCAGGCCGCCCTGACCCGGATTCTGGGCCTGAAAGCCGCGCTTGGCCTGCACAGAGGCCCTGTCACCACCGCCAGCAGCCAACGCCACGCCCTTGGCCGCGACAAAGACCGCGCCACCGCCCACGCCATCACCGCCCGCGCGCCAACATTGGTCAAAGATGTGCAGGCTCTTTTGCCGCTGTCGGTGCAAAAACACCGCCGCATTCTGATCGTTTCCGGTGGAATTATCTCGCCCATTCATCCCGAACCGATAGCCTTTGATCTGCCACAGATGCTGCGCGACCAAGGGTTTGACGTGACGCTTTACGCCCCCGGTCTGCCCATCAAACCGCAGGATTTCGATTTGATGTTGTTTTTGCTTGGCGAAGAAACCCTGCTGACCCGGGGTCGCGTGTTCCTTGACTGGGCAAAGCTGATGGGCAATTTTCATGGCGCGATGGATCGGCATTGGCATGACGTGCCAACCGCGATGATCTCGTTTGGCTATCCCTACATGCTGTATGACGCAGCCCGGATGCCTTGCTATATCAATGCCTATGCAACCATGCCGTCGATGCAAGCGGCGGTGGTAGATTGCCTGTTGGGCCGCACGCCATGGAACGTCATTTCGCCCATAGACGCTTTCTGTGGGCAGGAAGACGCAAAGTATTAACGCGGGCGGCGCGAAATACAGGTTAAAATTGACTTAACAAAAGTTACATTATTGTGATATAACAATATGATAGTCATTGTATCCCGCGTGTTACCACACTTCAAATTCGCCAAACTCCGGTCTAAAACCGCCAGAGTCGTTCTGAAAGCAGCCCGATGATCCGCCTCGATATCTTTTCCGACCCGATCTGCCCCTGGTGCTATATCGGGAAAGCAAATCTCGACCGCGCGATGGAGGCGCATCCGGATCATCCGTTTGAAATCGAATGGCATCCCTTTCAGTTGAACCCCGATATGCCGGCTGGGGGGGCAGACCGGCGTGCCTATCTGGAAGAAAAGTTTGGCGGCAAACAAAACGCCGTCGCAATCTATGCCCGCGTTTCCGACGCCGCGAAAACCGCCGGTGTGACCATCAACTTCGAGACGATGACCCGCGTCCCCAACACCCTTGATGCGCACCGCCTGATCCATTGGGCGGGGCTTGAGGGGCGGCAAACCGGGATGGTATCCGCCCTGTTTCGCGCCTATTTCCGCGACGGCAAAGATATAGGCGACAAAGCCACCCTTGCAGCACTTGCAGGCGATGCTGGCCTTGACGCCGCCCTTGCCGCCCGCCTGCTGGCAACCGAGGCGGACCGCGCCGATATCGCTGCCCGCGATGCCCATGCCCGCCAGAGGGGGGTGAACGCGGTGCCAACCTTTGTCATCGCAAACCAATACGTCCTGTCCGGCGCGCAGCCCGTTGATCTGTGGGGCAAGGTGATCGACGAACTGGCGAACAACGCCGTAGCCTCGCCCCCAAGAACTTCGACACATTGAATGGCCCTTAAACGCCTAAGCGACATCGAATTCATCGCCCTGCAAGCCACCCTGATGGCGCTGACCGCCTTTGCTATTGATGCGATACTGCCCGCATTGCCCGACATCGCGCAGCAATTGTCGCCTGCCAACCCGAACCATGCGCAGTTGATCGTGACCAGTTTTGTGCTGGGCATGGGCCTTGGTACGTTCGGTGCGGGCCCACTTTCCGATGCTTATGGGCGCAAACCTGTGATTATCGTAGGGTTTGGTTTGTTCATAGTGGGGTCTGCATTGGCGTCACTTGCGCAGTCCCTGGATCTGTTGCTGGCGGCCCGCGTGCTGCAAGGGTTGGGTGTGGCAGCCCCCAGAATTGTGCCGGTCGCCTTGATCCGCGATCTTTATTCCGGCCGCCAAATGGCAAGTATCATGAGCTTTTCAACCATGATCTTCATGCTGATGCCCGCCGCCGCCCCTGCCTTTGGCACCGTGATTATCAATGGCTATGGCTGGCGCGGGTTGTTCGCGTCCTTCATCGTGTTTGCGGTGATTTCCGCCCTTTGGTTGGCACTGCGGCAGCCGGAAACCCTGCAGGCCGCTGATCGGAGGCCGCTTCACTTCAATCTGCTTTGGCAGGGACTGCGAGAGGTTCTTTCACATCGCACGGTCGTTTTGTGCATCGCGGTGATGACCATGGGCTTTGGCATCTTGTTTGGCACGCTGTCATCGACGCAGCAAATCTTTGACATCAGCTTTGGCAGGGGAAGCAGCTTTGCCCTGTGGTTCGGGTTGATTGCGCTGCTGTCGCTGCCGGCCGGGTTTGTGAATGCGCGTCTGGTCGGGCGCTTGGGCATGCGGCGACTGGTGACGGCGACGTTTTTGGCGCAGTTGTCGGTCACTCTGATTGTGCTGGCCCTGCTAAAGGCGGATGCCTTGCCAGATGATCTTGGCTTTGCCGCCTATGTGATCTGGGCGGTTTCGGTGTTTTCTATGGCAAATATCGTTTTCGGCAATCTGAATGCCATCGCTTTGCAGCGCCTTGGCCATATCGCGGGGCTTGCATCATCTTTGGTGATTGCCACCGCCACAGTGTTGGCGGTGGGTGTTGCCGCCCCGCTTGGCTTGCTGTTTAATGACACGCCTGTGCCGCTGCTGGGCGGTGTTGCCGTGCTGCTGACGGTTGCGGTGGGCCTGATGATGGCGATGCCGCCAGAAGCCTAGATCATCAGCCCTTTGGCCTGACCACCTTTTCCGCCAGATCCCGCGCAATGGCGAACGCGCCTTTGATGCGTTCGGCTTCCGTGGTCCAATTCTGTGCTAGCACGATCTTATTGTCGCGCACCCGCGCGCCACCGGTTTGTGCCTGAATAAATTCGACCAACCCGCCCGGATTGGCAAATTTATCGTTGTGAAATTGCACCGTCGCGCCCTTTGGCCCGGCATCCAGCCGCGAAATGCCGGCGCGTTTGCACATCGCTTTTATGCGGATCACCAGCATCAAGGTGTTCACTTCACGCGGCAGCGGGCCAAACCGGTCGATCAGTTCGGCGGCGAACCCTTCAAGTTCGACCTTGGTTGCCAGTCCCGAAAGGCGGCGATAAAGGCCAAGACGGACGTCAAGATCGGAGACATAACTTTCCGGGATCAGCACAGGCACCCCAAGGTTGATCTGCGGGGCCCATTGATCATCGGCCACGCTCAGGCCCTGCAATTCGCCCGACTTGATCTTGGCAATCGTGTCTTCCAGCATGGCTTGGTACAGTTCATACCCCACCTCGCGGATATGGCCGGATTGTTCTTCGCCCAGCAGGTTACCCGCGCCGCGCAGATCAAGATCGTGAGAGGCAAGGTTGAAGCCCGCACCAAGGCTGTCAAGTGACCCAAGCAGGCGCAGGCGCTTGGTGGCTTGCGGGGTCAGTTTGGCGCGCGGTTTGGTGGTGATAAAGCAATAGGCGCGGGTTTTGGCGCGGCCCACCCTGCCCCGGATCTGGTAAAGCTGGCTCAGGCCAAACATATCGGCGCGGTGTACAACCATGGTGTTGGCGGTCGGAATATCAAGACCGGATTCGACGATGCTGGTGGCCACCAGCACATCAAAGCCGCCATCGTAAAAGGCATTCATCTTGTCATCCAGATCGCCTGCGGCAAGCTGACCGTGGGCCACCACGAAGGATACTTCCGGCACATGCGTGCGCAGAAAATCCTCAACCTCATGAATATCCGCGATGCGCGGCACCACATAAAACGACTGCCCACCGCGAAATCTTTCGCGTAATAGCGCCTCTCGAATGGTGATTGTATCAAATTCTGAAACATAGGTGCGGATGGCAAGACGGTCCACCGGCGGCGTGGCGATGATTGACAAATCGCGCACGCCTGTCAGCGACAGCTGCAACGTGCGCGGGATCGGCGTCGCGGTCAGCGTCAGCACATGCACCTCGGACCGCATTTCTTTCAGCCGTTCTTTGTGGGTGACGCCGAAATGCTGTTCTTCGTCGATCACCAGCAGGCCGAGGGTTTTGAAGCGGATACCCTTGGCCAGCAGCGCGTGGGTGCCGATGCAGATATCAACCGAGCCGTCCGCCAGCCCATCGCGGGTGGCGTTTGCGTCTTTCGCACTAACAAAGCGCGACAAGGGTTTAATATTGATAGGAAACCCGCGAAAACGTTCGGCAAAGCTGCGGAAATGTTGCCGCGCCAAAAGCGTTGTCGGGCAGACCACCGCCACCTGCATCCCCGCCAAGGCCGCCACAAAGGCCGCGCGCATGGCGACCTCGGTCTTGCCGAACCCGACGTCGCCTACAATCAGGCGATCCATCGGCGAGCCTTTTTCCAGATCGCTGATCACGTCGGAAATGGCTGTCAGCTGATCATCGGTTTCCGTATAGGGGAACCGGGCCGAAAACGCCTCCCACATGGCGTGGGGGGCTTCCAGAATGGGGGCATGTCGCAACGCGCGTTCCGCCGCGATGCGCATCAACCGGTCGGCAATTTCGCGGATACGGGCCTTGAGTTTCGCCTTTTTGGCTTGCCACGCGCCGCCACCCAGACGGTCAAGCAAGCCTTCTTCGTGGCCATAGCGGCTAAGCAGTTCGATATTCTCGACCGGAAGATACAGTTTTGCGCCTTCGGCATATTCAAGGGCCAGACATTCATGGGGCGCCTTCAGCGCGATGATGGTTTCCAGCCCCAGATAGCGGCCAACGCCGTGTTCGACATGCACCACCAGATCGCCGGGGGAAAGACTGTCCACCTCGCGCAGGAAATTATCGGCTTTCTTGCGTTTCCGGGGTTTGGAAATCAGCCGGTCGCCCAAAACATCCTGTTCGGAAATCACACTTAGGCCGGGGGCGATGAACCCCTGTTCCAACGCCCATACGATCAGGAACAGGCCACCCTTGCCATCGGGCATATCGCGAAAATCCTTCAGGTTGCGCACACCTGTTACGGATTGTTCTTCTAGCAGCCCCGTCAAACGTTGGCGCGCGCCTTCCGACCAGCTGGCAATCACCACATTGCCGTCTTTGCGTAATGCGCGAATATGATCCGCCAAAGCCCCGAAAAGACTAATAGATTCTATCTGACGCTCGGGCGAAAAGTTGCGCCCGATCCGGCCGCCTGCATCCAACACCCCCGGCCCGGGCGACTGTTGCAAAGGCGACAGTTGGATCACGCGGCGCGGGGCGATGGCCGCGTCCCACGCAGCATCATCTAGATAAAGCAGACCCGGTGCGACAGGCTTATAGACCGTATCCATCCGACCCTTGGCACCCAGTGCCTCGCGCCGGGCATCGTATTGATCATCAATGCCTTCCCAGCGCGACAGCCGAGCGGCGGTGATCTGATCATCCAACATGACGGACGCAGTCGGCAGATAGTCAAAGATGGTTTCCAGACGGTCATGGAAATAGGGCAACCAATGCTCCATCCCCTGATGCTTGCGGCCAGCTGATACCGCTTCGTAAAGCGGGTCATCATTGCCTGCCGCGCCAAATTCGATCCGGTAATTCTGCCGGAAACGGGTGATCGACGCCTCGTCCAGAATCACTTCGGACACCGGGGCAAAATCCACCGATTTCAGTTTTTCGATGGTGCGTTGGGTTTCCGGATCAAACCGCCGCGCACCGTCCAGCACATCGCCAAAGAAATCGAGCCGTACTGGGCCGCCCGGCCCCGGCGGGTAGATATCCACAATGCCGCCCCGAATGGCATAGTCACCCGGTTCGGTAACAGTGGACGTCGGCGAAAACCCCATACGTGCGAGAAACCCTTTCAGAGCCTGTTCGTTGACCCGTGACCCCACATCGGCGCGAAACGACGCGGCCCGCAAAACATCGCGCGCGGCAAGGCGTTGGGTGGCCGCATTCAGGGTGGTCAACAGCACAAAGGGGCCGCTCACGCCTTCGGCCAAGGCGGCCAGCGTTGCCATGCGGCGCGCAGTTATGTCTGGATTGGGGGAAATGCGGTCGTAGGGCAGACAATCCCACGCTGGCAAATCAAGTATCACTGTGTCGGGCGCCATAACCGACAGTGCCGAGCGCATCGCCTCCAGCCGTTTGTCGTCGCGGGCAACGTGGATGACCGGCGCACCGCGGGACAGTTCTTGCGCCAGCAAGCTTGCGTCAAAGCCTTCGGGGGCACCGCCAAGGATCACTGTCTGGCTACTTTTCATTGACCACTACTTTCGGACTTTTGCACCAAGGTGCACAGCGCCATGTCAATTGCCAAGCACGCCAATATTCATATTTTGCCACATTCCCCACATCGAAGTGACAAATATCGAAACCATACCAATGGCTTGCGTAGACATTCTGTGCCGGGTCAACCTGCGCAGCAACGCTTTGCCAGTGTTTTCACCTGCTGCAATTAATCTTGCGGTGCGCAAAGTCAAAGCCCCGACAAAGCACATCGGCACCAACAGACATGCAACGGCCTGCGCAAACTCTATGCCATAATAGAACCCGACCACCAAAAGACCCGACACAAGGAATGCCGTCAGCCCAACAATCCAAATGCCTGCGGTGTTGGCAATATAAAGGATGCGGTTCACATTGATTCTGACCAAGGTTTCCAGATCGTCAGCATGCAGATCACCATGGCGTTTTACCCTTTGCACAAGGTCAAACGGCACCCCGATAACCCAGTGGCTGGCAGAGGACCAAAGCACCGCCAGCGATATCCAGAACCAAAGATTTGAGAATGACCGCATGTCAATCAGCTCGAAAACAGTCTGATACCAATCCACCCGTCGGCCCCTTTTGTCGCAGCTTACAACTATGGTTATCGTAACTTTGCGCATTCCTACTCTTGAGATGCGCGCTTTTCCATGGCAGGCAGAGGCAGGTTTCGCAAGTGCCAAGGAAAGCGATGTATCCGATTGCCGCCCCCAGCCCCGCCGTGCGGTTTCGCAGATTGCGCCGCACACCGGCTTTGCGCGCTTTGGCGCAGGAAAACACCCTGTCCGTTGGGGATCTGATCTGGCCGATGTTTGTGCGCGACGGCGTCAATCTGCGCGAACCGATTGCGTCGATGCCGGGGGTGGACCGGCTGTCGATTGATCTGGTGGTGGCTGCAGCGGAAGAGGCGGCAGGTTTGGGCATTCCGGCGATATGCCTGTTCCCCTATACCGATCCGTCTTTGAAAACCGATGCCTGCGAAGAAGCATGGAACCCAGAAAACCTGATCAACCGTGCCATTCGGGCGATCAAATTGGCGGTGCCCGATGTGGCGGTGATGACCGATGTGGCGTTGGACCCCTACAATTCCAATGGCCATGACGGTTTGGTGCGCGACGGAATCATCCTGAACGACGAGTCGGTTGAGGCTTTGGTGCGGATGGCCTTGGTGCAGGCCGAGGCCGGGGCAGATATTCTGGGGCCATCCGATATGATGGACGGCCGCATCGGAGCAATGCGTCGCGCACTGGAATCAGCAGGCCATAAGGATGTGGCAATTTTATCTTATGCCGCAAAATATGCGTCAGCCTTTTACGGACCATTCCGCGATGCAGTGGGCGCATCGGGTGCGTTGAAAGGCGATAAAAAGACCTATCAGATGAACCCGGCAAATTCGGACGAAGCGTTGCGTCTGGTGGCCCGCGATCTGGCGGAAGGTGCCGATATGGTTATGGTCAAGCCCGGTATGCCCTATTTGGATATTTGCCGCCGTGTGAAAGATACGTTTGGCGCCCCCACCTATGCCTATCAGGTGTCAGGCGAATACGCGATGATCAAGGCGGCGGCGGATCGGGGGTGGATCGACGGCGAGCGCGCCATGCTGGAAAGCCTGATGGCCTTTCGGCGTGCGGGGTGTGACGGTGTGCTGACCTATTTTGCACCCGCTGTTGCGCGGATTTTGCAGGATCGTCGCTAAGGCCCGCGCGAACCCTTGCCAATGGCGCATATGTGCAATGACATCAGTCGCAATAACCGCTATATGTAGCGCACGGGGCCGCAAGAGCCCCACCCACATGGGCCAGCCGTCATTAAACCGGACCACTGGCGAGCAGCGAGGCACAGATATGGATCAGATTTCCCGACGCGTTTTTCTTGGTACAACAGGATCAGCCCTGTTGCTGACCGCCGCTTGCGGCAATGGCATCGGCAGTGATGGCGGCCAAAAGATCGACGCGCGCGTTGATGCCACCCAGAATTTTCTGTTTTCCCAGTATCCCGGCACCCGGGACCTTGCCAGCCGCGCCTACGGTGTTCTTTACATGCCTTTGGTCACCGAGGCCGGATTTGGTATCGGCGGCGGTTTCGGGCGCGGCGCGCTGCGGATCAACAATGCCACCGTTGATTATTATTCCACCGCGAAAGCGACCTTTGGATTTCAGATTGGCGCACAACAATATGCCCACGCGCTGTTTTTCATGACCGAACCGGCTCTTGCCGATTTCCGCCGTGGCAATGGCTGGGCCGCTGGGGCCGATCTGCGCTATGCCACCCCGGAACAGGGGGCCAGCATTGGCAAAGAGACGACCGAACTTGACCCGGTTGTGGCCTTGGTATTCGGCCAACAGGGTTTGATTGCGGGGGCAACGCTGTCCGGCACGAAATACAGCCGCATCATTGCGTGAATGGTGCGACGGGTCGGGGCATGCCCCGACCTACTTTAACCGACGGATCAGGCTGGACGTATCACCCCGCCCGCCGCCCATCAGTTGCACATCCTTGTAGAACTGATCGACCAGCGCCGTCACCGGCAGGCTTGCGCCAATTTCATCGGCGGTTTTCAGACAAATTCCCAAGTCCTTGCGCATCCAATCGACGGCAAAGCCGTAGTCGAACTTACCTTCCAACATGGTTTTGTGGCGATTGGCCATTTGCCAACTGCCAGCCGCACCTTGGGCAATCACCTCCACCACCGCCGCCCCATCGAGGCCCGCTTTTTGGCCAAAAGCCAGCGCTTCTGACAGGCCCTGCATCAGGCCCGCGATGCAGATCTGGTTCATCATCTTGGCCAATTGCCCGGACCCGCTCTCGCCAAGGCGGCGGCAGATGCGGGCATAGGCGGCCATGACAGGCTCGGCTTTGAGATAATCCCCGTCGGTGCCGCCGCACATGATAGACAGCGCGCCGCCTTCAGCCCCCGCTTGCCCCCCAGACACCGGTGCGTCGACAAAACCGATCCCTGCAGCCGCCGCCTGCGATGACAATTCCCGCGTGACCTGCGCCGAAACTGTGGTGTGATCGACAAAGATGGCCCCCGGCGTCATTCCCGAAAACGCACCGTCAGGACCGCTGCAAAGGCTGCGCAGATCATCATCATTGCCAACACATGCCATCACAAAATCTGCACCAGAGGCGGCTTTCGCGGGGGTCAGTGCCGCCCTGCCGCCATGTTTGGCCACCCAAGCATCGGCTTTTGCCGCTGTGCGATTATAAACCACCACGCCATGCCCTGCCGCCGCCAGATGCCCCGCCATGGGAAAACCCATGACCCCCAAACCCAAGAATGCCACCTGCGCCATAGCCTGCCCCTTTTGATTGCCCTTTCGGGTTCAATGGACTAGGAAACCATTCACTCTCTGGCGTCAAGAACGGGCCACCTGATGATCATCGCATTTCGTTGGCTTCTTCGGCTGTTTAGCGCGATGGTCGTGCTGTCTGTGCTGTTTTTGTTTGTAACCTATTACATCCTTGGCCGGTCTTTGCCCGATTATTCCGCGCAGTTTGCGTTGCCTGGAATTACGGCGCCTGTCGAAATTGTGCGCAATAACAACAATGTGCCGCACATATTTGGCAAAACAGATGAAGATGTGTTCTTTGCCCTTGGCTTTGCCCATGCGCAGGACCGGCTTTGGCAGATGACCCTACTGCGGCGCACAGCACAGGGACGATTGTCCGAGGTTTTTGGCCAGCGCACGTTGAAAACTGACGAATTGCTGCGCCGGTATGATCTTTATACCCTGTCGCTGTCATCCGTCGCGGCGCAAGACCCCGCAACCACAACGGCGCTGGAGGCCTATGCAAAGGGCGTGAATGCTTGGATCGGGCAGATCAACGAAGGGGCCCGTGGCCGTGGCGCGCCGGAATTCTTTTTGTTCTCGAACGAAATCGCCGCCTGGCAACCCGCGGATTCGATTGCCATCATCAAACTGATGGCGCTGCAGCTGTCAGGCCATCTTGAATTTGAGGTGCTGCGCGCCCGGATGTCGTTGTTGCTGCCAGACGCGCGGTTGCGCGATATTCTGCCTGATGATCCCGGCACCGGGATTACGGCCCTGCCCGATTATGCCAGTATCATGCCGGGTGTCAGGCCCGGCACAACGCCGATCAGACTTGCCCAAGACCCGCTGTCGCCGTTTCCGGCCCGCGCCTTTGCCGGGGCATCAAATGCCTGGGCGGCGGCTCCGGATCGGTCTGCGGCAGGCGGATCGCTTTTGGCCAATGACCCGCACCTTGGATTTACCGCCCCGACGATTTGGTATCTGGCGCGTCTGGAACTGGCATCTGGCGGCGTGATCGGGGCAACGATTCCCGGCATTCCTGCCATTTTGATAGGGCGGTCCGAAAAGCTTGGCTGGGGCGTCACCTCTAGCTATCTGGACGATCAGGATGTGATCATTGAACGGCTAAACCCTGCCAACCCAGAAGAATATGAAACCCCGGAAGGGTTTGTGCCGTTCGAGACACGCAGGTCTATCATCACCGTCAAGGACGCTGATCCGGTTACGATAACGCTGCGATGGTCGAAAAGCGGGCCTGTTTTGCCGGGCACACATTATGATCTTGCCGCTATCACCCCAGCGGGCCATGTGGCCGCCCTGTCCTGGACCGCGCTTAGCGGCAATGACACGTCGATGACGGCGTCGATCCGGTTGATGAAATCGGGGTCTGTCGCTGATGCTATTGAAGCGGGCAGCCTGTTCATAGCGCCGTCGCAAAACCTGATGCTGGCCGATGCCAAGGGCGTGGCCTTGCAAACGGTGGGGTCAATGCCAGAACGCAACGCCAGCCAACAGGGTTTGGGGCGTATGCCGACACCGGGGTGGGAAGGCGCAAATCGCTGGATTGGCACCCTGCCCTATGCCGATAATCCGCGTGTGATTGCGCCCAGCACCGGCCTTTTGGGCAATACCAACAACAAAACGGTTGACCGACCGTTTCCCAAACACGTCAGCTTTGAATGGGGTGATACCCAGCGCATCCAACGCTGGCTGAGCCTGATGAAAACGCGTGAAGTACACACCCGCGAAAGCTTTATCGAGGCGCAGCTGGATACCGTCAGCTTCACCGCGCGGTCGCTGCTGCCGCTGGTGGGCGCTGATCTTTGGTTCACGGGGGAGCCCGCACCCGACGGCACACCTGAACGGTTCCGGCAGGTGGCACTGGGTATCATGGCCGAATGGAATGGCGAGATGAACGAACATCTGCCAGAGCCGCTGATCTACATGGCGTGGATGCGCGCGCTGCAAGACCGGATGATCCGCGATGATCTGGGCCCGATGGCAGATGAATTTACCCATATTGAACCCGTGCTGATTGAACGGGTGTTTCGCGATGTGGATGGGGCGAGCGTGTGGTGCGATATCATCCAATCCGCCGCGATTGAAACCTGCCCCGAGCTGGCCCGCATCGCGCTGGATGAGGCGTTGTTGCGGCTGAAGGAACGGCACGGCGATGCGATGGAAAGCTGGCGCTGGGGGGATGAACATCAGGCAACACATGATCACGCGGTTCTGGGTGCGGTGCCGATCTTGAAATATTTCGTCAATCTTCGGCAATCAACCAGTGGCGATGACAACACCTTGCAGCGTGGCCGCACCAAGGGCTCTGAGCCCGACCCGTTTCTGAACGTGCATGGTGCGGGCTATCGCGGCGTCTATGACTTTGCCGATCCCGACAGTTCGGTGTTCATCACCGCCACGGGACAATCGGGCCATCCGCTTTCGCGCAATTATGATGATCTGGGGGATCTGTGGCGTCGCGGTGAATATATCCCGATGTCGCTGGACCCTGATCTTGCGCGGGCGGCGGCAGTGGGCATTACCCAGCTGGTGCCATTGCCTTGATAAAGGACGCACAGTCGCGGCCCAAGGTGCATCTTACGCCTTGACCTTGCGCCGAAAACCAACACCTTAGCGCAAGAAAATTACAAAATGGCGCGGCCAGAGGGTTGATCATGTCTGGGAGATTTAACGCGTGGGTGGGCCGGACCGAAGACGCGACCGACACCATATCTCTTCGCCAAGCCCGGCAAATGGCGGCAACTTTGGGCGATACCTGTGCGGGCGACATATTGGGCAATGGCGCGGTGTTGCCGCCCCTGTGGCATTGGATGGGATGGACACCCGATACCACCATGGCGGGGCTGGGGTCTGACGGTCATCCCGCCAAGGGTGGCTTTCTGCCCCCTGTGCCGCTGGAGCGCCGCATGTGGGCGGGCGGGCGGTTGCAATTTCACACCGCCCTGCGCATTGGCGAGCCGATGCAGCGGCTGTCGGAAATTCTGAAAATATCCGAAAAAACCGGCAGTGCGGGCAACATGGTTTTTGTCACGGTCGGGCATCAGACCCATGGCCCGGATGGATTGGCGGTGGCCGAAGAACAAGACATCGTTTATGTCGCCATGCCGCAGACCTTTGCACCGCCGCCCCCGATTGCGGCGCCCGAAACTGCAGTTTGGACAGAAACCCCCGCGATGGATACGGTGCGCTTGTTTCGTTTTTCAGCCCTGACATTTAACGCGCACCGCATTCATTTTGATCTACCCTATGCCGTGGACGTAGAAAAATACCCCGGCCTGATTGTGCATGGCCCGTTACAAGCGATGCTGTTGCTAGAGGCCGCACGCAGGCACACCGCAAATGCCCAACCGGCGGGCTTTCGGTTTAGGGGGGTACGACCGTTGTTCCACTTCAATCGGATGCGCTTGATGGCGCAAGACGTGGCAGGCGGCAGTCAGGCGCTGTGCACAGCGACCGAAGACAATCTGATCTGCATGCAGGCCGATGTCACATGGCAGGCAAAGACATGAGCGGTATTTTATCTGGGATGCGCGTGGTCGAAGGATCGGCTTTTGTGGCGGTGCCGCTGGCGGGCATGACATTGGCCCAGATGGGGGCCGATGTGATCCGGTTTGACCGCTTGCAAGGCGGGCTGGACGCCGCGCGCTGGCCCGTTACAAACAGCGGCGAGAGCCTGTTCTGGGCCGGTCTGAACAAAGGCAAACGGTCGCTTGCCGTCGACATGACCCACCCCGAGGGGCAAGAAATAATCACCAGCCTGATCACCGCCCCCGGCCCGGATGCCGGGCTGTTTCTGACAAATCTGCGCAGCAAAGGCTGGATGGACTACCCGGCGCTATCGGCGCTGCGCCCCGATCTGATCATGGTGTCGCTGACAGGCACCCGGCGCGGGGAGCCTGCGGTGGATTACACCGTCAACCCCAGCCTTGGTTTCCCGATGGCAACCGGGCCAGTTGGATCAACCGACCCGGTGGCGCATGTGCTGCCCGCGTGGGACTGTATCGCAGGTCAGGTGGTGGTGAACACCTTGCTGGCCGCTGAACGCCACCGTTTGCGGTCGGGTCAAGGCCAGTTGGCGGAACTGGCGCTGAAAGACGTGGCTGCCGCCATGATGGGCCATCTTGGCATCATCGGCGAGGTCTGCGTCAATGGCGTGGATCGCCCGAAATACGGCAATGCGCTCTATGGCGCTTACGGGCAGGACTTTGTCACCGCCTGCGGCAACCGCGTGATGGTGATCGGTCTGACAGACCGCCAATGGACGGGGCTTGTCCGCGTGTTGGGGTTGGACCCTGCTATAGCTGCTCTGTCCACACGACTGGGCCTTGATTTAAGCGCCGAGGGAAACCGTTTTGCCGCCCGTGCCGAAATCACCGCTTTGTTCGCGCCGTGGTTTGCCGCCCGCGATCTGGCTGCCATCGCGCCTTTGATGGACGCCGCCAAACTGACATGGGCCCCGTTTCGCAGTTTTGCCCAAGCGGTGGCGCTGGACCCCGACCTGTCCACCGACAACCCAATGTTCGCGGACATTGCCCAACCGGGGATCGGCAGCTATCCTGTGCCGGGAAGCCCCGTCACATCAACAGCCTTTGACCGACTGCCGCCCCGCCCTGCCCCCAGACTGGGCGCGCAGTCCGAAGCTATTCTGGCCGATGTGCTGGGGTTGGGATCAGGTCAGATTGGCAGTTTGATGGACAGGGGTATTGTCGCCGGTCCGTAATTCTACAGGCTTGCGTAACGTGCGGCTTGCCGGGCCGTCCAGCGCACATCGAGGCGGTGACCTGCATCCGACTGATCTTCAGCCACCACCACGCCTTCGGCATGCAGCCACGCCCGTTTGCGCCCATCGGCAAAGCCAAGCGACAGGGTGACATCGGTTTTCTCGTCATCCAGATGCCCGGACAGTGCGTCCAACAGCGCATCAAGCCCTTCGCCCGTCACCGCCGAAATTGCGTGCACACCGCTGATCCCGTCTGCCTGCGCTACAAGTGACGCCTGCAAGCTGGGTTCCACCAGATCAAGCTTGTTCCAAACCTCGATCATCGGCGTTGTGGCCTTGACCCCCAAACTGGCCAGAATATCCGCCACATCCGCCGCCTGTTCGGCGCTTTCAGGATGGGCGATGTCACGCACATGAAGGATCAGGTCCGCCTCCAGCACTTCTTCCAGCGTGGCGCGAAAGGCAGCGACCAGTTGCGTCGGCAGATCAGAGATGAACCCAACCGTATCAGACGCAATCACCTTACGGCCTGCCCCGCCTTTGTGATCCGGCAGCACCACGCCGCGCATCGTGGGGTCCAGCGTGGCAAACAACATGTCTTTTGCCAGCACATCGGCCCCGGTCATCCGGTTGAACAATGTCGATTTACCGGCGTTGGTATAGCCCACCAGCGCCACCAGCGGAAACGGCACCTTGCGGCGCGAAGCACGGTGCAATTCGCGGGTTTTCACCACCTTGTCCAACTGCCGCTTGATGCGGATGACCTGATCATCAATCGCGCGGCGGTCAGATTCAATCTGTGTCTCGCCGGGGCCGCCCACAAAGCCAAAGCCACCGCGCTGGCGTTCCAAATGCGTCCAGGCCCGCACCAAACGGGTCCGCTGGTAACTCAGCGCCGCCAGTTCCACCTGCAACACCCCTTCTCGGGTGCGCGCGCGGTCGGCAAAAATTTCCAGGATCAGGCCGGTGCGGTCCAATAACTTGACCCCCCATTCCTTTTCCAGATTGCGTTGCTGCACAGGGGACACCGACCCGTCAACCAGAACCAAACCAACGTTCAGATCATGGAACCGCTCTTTCAGCTCTTCAACCTTGCCAGAACCAAACAGCAAACCCGGTTGCAGGCGTGCAAGGCGCACCACTTCGGCCCCGACCACATCCAAGTTTGGCAAGGCCCCGGCCAGCGATACCGTTTCGGCCAAACCATGTTCCGGCAAACGACGGTTGCGGTCTGATTTCAGATCGGGGTGCAGCACATAGGCCCGCATCGCAATAACTTGCGTGCTGTGCAACCCGTCCGACATCCGATCGGGCTGCGCTGGGCTACCCGGAAAATCGTCGTCTTCATCTTCGTCGGGCAAATCGGAAATCAGTCTTCACCTTCATAAAGGCTGATCGGCGCACCCGGCATGATCGTGGAAATCGCATGTTTATAGACCAGCTGCGATTGGCCGTCGCGGCGAAGCAGCACACAAAAATTGTCAAACCAGGTGATCACACCCTGCAGTTTCACGCCATTGATCAGAAAGATTGTCACTGGAACCTTGGCTTTGCGCACGTGGTTCAGAAATGCATCTTGCAAATTTTGCTTATCGGCAGCCATTTTTTATCTTGCCTTTTTTTGTTATGGTTGGTGTCCCCGACCTTCGGCCTAACCCCAAAGGTGCAGGCATAAGTATGGAGCGGCTTTGCCAGAGTTTCCAGCCCAAAATTCGGCCAAAGGACACCGCACTACCGCCCCCACCCATTTGGCGCAAACAAAGCAAATATTGCCAGTATTTCCAGCCGCCCCAAAACCATTGCAAGACCAAGGATGGCTTTGACTGAACTGGTCAGATCCGCATAACCGACGGGGGCATCACCGACCTGGTTTGCCAATTGGCCAGTGGTGCTAAGGCAGGCTATGGCCAACACCAAGGCCTCTTGAAACCCCAAGTTTGCCAAGGTCAACGCCGCCGTCACAAGGGCGATGGACAGCCCAAAAATCATAAAGAATATCCACGCAAGATGTGCCCCTTCGCGGCGCAACCGGCGTGCGGTTGGCCCATGGCCCCCAATAGAATGTGGGTGAACGATACGTTCCAGCTCACGTTCGCCATGCCGCAACAACGCATAGACCCGCAACAGTTTTATGCCGCCGGCAGTGGTTGCAATGCCACCACCGATCATCGCCAGACCAAGTAACACAAGGCCAGCAGAGGCCGGATCGTGCCAATGCGCAGATTGATACCCCGTCGTTGTCAAAAACGACAACGCAGTGAATGCGCTGCCCCATAGGGCGCTTAGCGCCGATGGAAGCGCGTCCAGATCGTCTGTTTTGGCCATAAAAACAAAATGCCTTGCCGCAAGAATGCAACTAACAACTGCCACAATACCAAACGCCAAACGCAATTCTGGATCGCGCAGAATGTGGAATCGACGATCTGCCTGAACGGCGTCCGGCCAGAGGCCCCGCGTCAGGGCAAGGCTGAGAAACACCAGTATCAAAATCTCGCCCGTCGCCGCCGACGCGGTACCTTGCAGGCCTATGAGTGGCGAAATACCGCTTGTGGAAAGTGTGCCCATCGCGTGGGATAGCGCGATCAGTGCAGAATCCCCGGCCAGCAACAAACCGATCCACAAAACGAGGGTTAAGCCGCCGTAAACCGGAAAAATCTGTGCCGCAAACCGTATGATCCGCTGTGACGGCTCTGCCAGACGGTTGCCCCCGGCCCGCCCTGCCGCCACACCGCCTTGCAATTCAACGCCGCCAAGCCCCATTGGTGCCAAGACGGCCCCTGCCGCCAGAAGGATGAAGAACCCCCCCAACCATCCGACCAAGGCGCGCCAAAAATGCAGCGGCGGTAAAATGGCACCGGGCGTTTCAAATACGGTGGCCCCGGTTGTTGTGAAACAAGACAACATCTCGAACCACGCGTCAGAAAAACGCAAGCCGGGCAGTGCCTGCTGCAATGGCACCGCAAAAAGCACCGGCAAAACAAGATAGGCTGCGATCACCGCAGCCAGATGACTTTGCAAGGGATTGCGGGGGCGGTTGTTTGCGGTGGCGATGCCGATCATCGCCGTCAAAATCAGCAGAATTAAAGAAGAATAAAAAAACGCCCGCGCCACTGGCGGCTGTCCAAGCGCCAAAGCATGCCCCGCGGGCAGCAACATCGCCAAGGCCGACAGTCCCATCAGGATCACCAGAAATGGCAAATCCAGCAGGCGGTTCCACAGGGTCATTGCGAAAAGTCGATCGTGACCTGAAGCAACCGCTCTACTTCCGGGATATCTTTTGCCATCGCAAACAAAGCAATGGTATCGCCCGCATCAATCCGCAGGTCCGAGGTGGGTTTAACCACCTTGTCGGCCTTTAGCACGGCCCCGACCAGCACGCCTTCAGGAAATTCAATCTCGCGGATAAGCCGGCCTGCGATGGGCGACGTTGTCAGAACCTGTGCTTCGATCACCTCGGCCTCGGCATCGCCGATGGAATAAATCGCGCGGACCCGACCGTGCCGGATATGACGCAAAATCGAACTGACCGTGGTTGCGCGCGGGTTGATGTAGGCGTCAATTTCCAGCGGCCCCATCAAGGGTGCCAATGTTGGATCATTGACCAACGCAATCGCCATCTGGCAGCCCGCTTGCTTTGCCCGCACAGCGACCAGCAAATTGGTCTTGTCATCATCTGTCACGGCCAGAACGGCGTCGGCCTTGTCAATACTAGCCTCCATCAGGATATCCATATCCATGCCGTCCCCGTGAAGCACAATGGTGCGCTGCAACTGGTCTGCCGAAAACTCCGCTTGTGCGCGGTTGATCTCGATGATCTTGGCACGCATGCGGTCTGACCGGGCTTCCAAGGCGCGGGCCACACCAAGCCCCACATTCCCGCCCCCGACAATGACGATCCGTTCTTGCTTTTTCGTTTTCTTTCCAAATATTTCCAGTGATCTGTTCATGTCTTCTGAATGGGTGAAGATGTAGATCTGGTCACCGGCATAAAGTTGATCTTCGGCATCCGGTGCGAAAAGTCTTTGGTCCCGGCGAACGCCGACCACGATTGCCCGCAAGGTGGAAAACAGTTCGTTCAATTGGCGCAGCGGGGTGTTCAGCACCGGGCAATCGTCTTCCAGCGCTATTCCAAGCAGCAGTGCCTTACCGCCCATGAAGCTTTCGCTGTCAAAGGTGGTTGGCGCGGCAAGCCGCTGCAAGGCAGCTTCGGCCACTTCCCGCTCGGGGCTGATGATCACGTCTATCGGCAGATGATCGCGGCGGAACAAATCAGAATAAAGCGGGTCCTGATAGTTCTGGCTACGCAGGCGGGCGATGGTGCGGCGCACATTGAACACCGAATGGGCCACCTGACATGTGACCATGTTCACCTCGTCGGAATGGGTGGCTGCAATGATCATATCCGCATCGCGTGCGCCCGCACGAGACAACACATCCGGGTATGAAGCAAAGCCAACAACCCCTTGAACATCCAGCGTTTCTGTCGCACGGCGTACAAGATCTGCATTGCTGTCAACAACAGTGACATCGTTATTTTCGCCAGCAAGATGTCGGGCAATTTGCCAGCCCACCTGCCCTGCGCCACAGATGATCACCTTCATCGCCAGCCTCTTTGATTTGGGTCCAGTCGCCGGGCATTGCTGCCCTACCCCGGCGTCCTTCCTTCGCAGATGCGGCGCGTTTGGTCAATCAGACGCCACAATCAGGCATCGTCGTCTCCTTCATCATCACCGTCGTGATGCGCCATCCGGCTGCCTGCTTTGGAATTGGTGACAACCCCAAGCGATTTCAGTTTGCGGTGCAGAGCCGACCGTTCCATCCCGACAAAGCTTGCCGTGCGGCTGATGTTGCCGCCAAAACGGCCGATCTGCGTCAGCAGATATTCACGTTCAAACAGTTCGCGGGCTTCGCGCAGCGGCAAGGTTGCCATCGCCCCGCCCAACACCATCCGACCGCCGGTTTCAGCAGCATTTTCCTGCCCAGGCAGTTCACGCGCCTCGATTGCGCCGCCGCTGTCGCCAAGGATCAACACACGTTCGATCACATTGCGCAGCTGGCGCACATTGCCGGGCCATTGCATGGTTTGCAACATGGCCTCAGCCTCGGTTGACAGGGCCCGGCTTGGCAGGCCTTGCGTGCGGTGAAACAGATCAACAAAATGCTTGGTCAACTCGGGGATATCCTCTCGCCGTTCTTCCAACGATGGAACGGCAATTGGCACCACATTCAACCGATCGTACAACTCTTGGCGAAAACGGCCATGATTGATTTCTGTCCGCAAATCCCGTGTGGTCGAGGAAATAACGCGAAGATCGACGCGCACTTTATCGCTGCCATTCAACCGCGTGAATTGCTGATCCACCAGCACGCGAAGTATTTTGGATTGGGTGCCAAGCGGCATATCCGCCACCTCGTCGAAATAAACAACACCGCCGTGTGCCTGTTCCAAAAGGCCCTGTTCGACGCCCCGATCCGAAGTTTCACGGCCAAACAAGACCTCTTCCATCCGGTCAGGTTCAATCGCGGCTGACGATACAGAAACAAATGGTGCCGAGGCACGGTTGGAATTGGCGTGAATGAACCGTGCAGCCATTTCCTTGCCAGACCCGGCCGGCCCGGTCAGCATCACCCGACCATTGGATTTGGTCACTTTGTCCAAATTGGACCGAAGTGTTTTCAGCGCCGGTGAATTGCCCATCATATCGGTTGAAGTGACATCGCGCCTGCGCAATTCGCCGTTTTCCCGCCGCAACCGTGACGTTTCCATCGCGCGCGATACAACCACCATCAGCTGATCAATGTTGAACGGCTTTTCAATAAAGTCATAGGCACCCTGGCGGATGGCGGCGACCGCAATTTCAATATTGCCATGACCAGAAATAATCACAACCGGCACGTCTGGATTGTCCCGTTTGACCACCTTCAGAATATCAATCCCGTCCATCCGGCTGTCTTTCAGCCAGATATCAAGGATCATCAGGGCTGGCGGTTCGGCATTGATTTCGGCCATGCATTCGTCCGAATTCCCTGCAAGTCGAACTGGATAGCCTTCATCCTTAAGAATATCGCCGATCAGCTCGCGGATGTCTCGCTCATCGTCAACAATTAAAATACCTGTCATGATTTATTCCTGTCCTCCGGCTGTTTCAGGACGGCTTTCCATACTTGCCACACTGGCGCGCGGACGCGCCGGTCGGGGTGATCGGGGAAGGCGGATCACCGCCATGGCCCCCACATGGGTGTTGCCGTCAAATAGAGGCGCATCGACCAAAGCCAATGTTCCGCCATGCTCTTCGATAATCTTCTTCACGATGGGCAGGCCAAGGCCTGTGCCCTTTTCGCGGGTCGTCACATAGGGTTCAAACAGTCGGGCGCGGTCTGCGGGCAAACCGATGCCATTGTCGGATATTTCAATAACCGCGTCTTGCGGGGTGATTGTCATTGTGACCCGAATTTCAGGCTTGCCATCAGGTGACAAACCTTTTTCAGTTTTTGTTTCAATGGCTTCACCTGCGTTTTTAATCAAGTTTGTCAGTGCTTGCGAAATCATTGTCGCGTCCAGATCAAGCACCAAGGGTTCGTTCAGCAGGTCTGTTACAAACTTTACCTCTGGCTGACCGCTTTCTTGTAAGACCACTGCATCCCGCACCAATCTGGTCAGGTCTTGCTCGCGACGATCGGGTTCCGGCATTCGTGCGAACTTGGAAAACTCATCAACAATGCGGCGCAAGTCGTTGGTTTGTCGAATAATAACGTCCGCATACTGTTCCAAATCTGCGGCCTGATCCCCCACCAGCGGGCGGAACTTGCGTTTTATGCGTTCTGCAGACAGCGCAATCGGCGTCAGCGGATTTTTGATCTCATGCGCGATACGGCGGGCCACGTCGCCCCAGGCCGCCATACGTTGAGCAGACACCAGCTGCGTGACATCATCAAAGGCCACGACATAGCCTTCAAGCCGCCCCGTATCATTTGTGCGCACTGCCATACGGACCAGCAAACTTTCCAAATTACCCTTGCGGGTCAGACGCACTTCTTCTTGCACGGCAGCGCCAGACCCGGCGCGCAGCCGTTCAAACAGGGCTGCAAATTCCGGCACCGCAAGATCAAGCGCAAGATCGGTCGCGCCGTCTGTCACATCCAACAGCCGTTCTGCGGCCCGGTTGACAAAGGCCACCTTGCCCGCCGCATCCAACCCGATGACCCCAGCGGTCACCGACGACAGCACAGAATCGAACAAACGGCGGCGGCGTTCGGTTTGGCTGTGGCCATCCATCAACGCGTCGCGCTGGCCTTTCAACTGCCGGGTCATCTGGTTGAAAATACGCCCCAACATTGCGATTTCATCATCGCCCTCTTCTTCCTGCACCGTTACGTCAAGATCACCGCTGCCGACGCGCTGTGCTGCCCCCGCAAGCCGCCCGACAGGCCGCGCCAGACGTTCTGCAAACCAAAGGCCCAGCCAGACCGCAGCAAGGATCAGGATCAGCGCAAAGCCCAGATACAAAAGCCCAAATTCAAACAACAACCGCCCGCGTTCGGATTCAAGTTGTTGATAAAGCCGCACAGTTTGCTGCGTCTCGTCCAGCAGACCAAGGATTTTGCCGTCCACATTGCGCGAGATGTAAAGATAGCGGTCCGCATAGGCATCCAAATGCACAAGGGCGCGGAATTCGTCGTTTGCGGCGTCCTGAATGATCACCGTTTCACCTGTTTTGGCGCGGGCAATCTCTTCGGCGGTCGGTTGTTCAAAATCAAAAAGATAAGATTTTTCGCCCCGCGTTTGCAGCGCTCCCGCGCCATCAATCAAAAACGCCTCTCGCAGACCGCGCTGAATGGCGTCCTGGCCCTGCGTCAGGATCGGGCGCAATTGGTCGTCGCGCAAAAAGAACGTCGATTGCTTGGCCACGTTCAGATAGCCCGCAAGGCTTTGCGCATCTTCGGTTAGGTCTTGGCGGTGCTCCCCTTCATAGGCTTCGGCGGCAGACAGGGAATTGCCCACCACCTGCCGCACACGGTCTGAAAACCACCCTTCCAAGCCCACATTTACCGTCAACACCGCAAAAACGGCGACCAGCACCGTTGGGATCAGGGCAATCAGCGCAAACAGGCCTGACAGCCGCAGGTGCAGCCGCGATCCCGCCGATTGGCTGCGCCGGTCCGCCGCCATCCGCGCCAGGCGTTGCAGCACAAGCGCTGCCACCACCAGAATGTAGACCAGATCGGCCAACAAGATCAGCCGCAACGCGGGCGAGCTCGCCCCTTGGCTGAACGGCCCCAGTGCCAAAAATGTGCCAACCGCCAAAACAGGGCCCAGCACCACAAGGCCCAGCGTCATGACCGTTTGCACCAGACGCAAACGTCGCAAGCGCATCAGCTTGACCCAAGTGTTGCTGCGCGCAGCCCTTTGCACGAAATACCGCCCCCAATCACACGAATGGCAGGCAAAACGCGCCGCCACATCTGGTATGTCTTAGCAGGGTAAACCGCAAAGACACGCTTGATGTTGCGGTTTTACATCAGTTTGCGTCGCCGTGTCACGCGAATATCCAGCTCGGTGATCTTCTTGCGCAAAGTATTGCGATTGATGCCCAACAGATCGGCACATTTCGCCTGATTTCCGGCGGTTGCGTCCAAAGCGATCTCGATCAGCGGCAGTTCAACTTCGTGCAGGATGCGCGTGTAGACCCCCGCCGGTGGCAAAGATCCGCCGTGCAGATCGAAGTAGCGCTTCAAATGCCGCGCCACCGATGCCGACAGTTTTTCGCCCTCGCCCCCGCCCCGCAACGGTTCCATCGCAGGTTGGTTGCCCAGCACGCCGTCCACTTCGGCGCGGGTGATCTCTGCCTCGGGCGATGTCACGATCAGGCGCTTCAGGGTGTTTTCCAACTGCCGCACATTGCCCGGCCAGGAATAGGCGCGCACCAGATCGCCCGCGTCTTTCGACAACCGCCGCACCGTGCCCATATCCCGTTCGCCGCGCGCCAGAAAGTGATCGGCCAGCAGCGGAATATCATCCACCCGTTCGCGCAAGGCGGGCACTTGCAACGCAACACCGCCAAGCCGGTAATACAGGTCCTGGCGGAAATGCCCGGTTTCCATGCGGGCGGTCAGATCGGATTGGCTGGTCGCCATAATACGGGGGGCCGTGTCATTCATCATATCCAGCATCCGCACGATGCGGGCTTGGGCATCATCGTCATAGTCGGCCACTTCATCAAACACCAAACTACCGCCGCGCGCGCGCTGCAGCAAAGATGACGGGCCATCCATCCCCGCCAGATCGGCAATTTGAGCGACCACAAAGGGTTGCGACCGGCGGTCTGAGAAATCGTGAATGGCGCGCGCGATCAGTGACTTTCCAGTGCCCGATTCGCCGGTGATCAGCACCGACAAATCCGTGTTCATCACCCGCGCCACCAGTCGGTACAGCGCCTGCATCGCCGTTGTGCGCCCCACCAAGGGCAGGTCATCGCCCGCCTCACGCGGGGCGGCGGGCTTTGTTGCCGTGCGCCGCTTCAAATCCAGCGCCCGCGCCGACCGTTTCATCAGATCAGGCAGATCGAATGGCTTTGGCAGATAGTCATAGGCCTCGGCTTCTGCCGCCTGAATGGCCGTCATAATCGTGTTCTGCGCCGAAATCACGATCACCGGCAGGCCGGGGCGCAGTTTCGATATGCGTGGCAGCGTCTCCAACCCGTTGCCATCTGGCATGATCACATCGGTGATCACCAGATCGCCCTTCCCTTCTTCGACCCAGCGCATCAGCGTCATCAAGCTTGAGGTCGCATGCACCTTGCATCCGGCGCGGGTCAAGGCTTGGGTCAGCACCGTGCGAATGGTGCGGTCATCATCTGCCACCAGAACCGTGCCATCCATCAGTTTGCATCCTTTTGTGATTTTGCAACGGGCAGAGACACGCGAAATGCGGTCCGCCCCGGCACTGAATCAACGGCGATCCAGCCCTCATGATCGGTGATGATTTTGGACACCAGCGCCAAGCCAAGCCCGGTGCCGTTTTCCCGGCCGCTGACAAACGGCTCGAATATGTCGGCCGCGATTTCAGGTTGAATACCCGGCCCATCATCAATAATTTCTATCTGCAACGGCACTGGTCGCCCCGCGCCGCCCTTCTGACGCAAGCGCAAAGATTGGTCATAGAATGTGTGCAGTCGGATTGTGCCGCCGTTTTTTCCAGCCGCTTCAACCGCATTCTTGATCAGGTTCAAAAACACCTGCACCAATTGGTCAGGATCGGCAAAGGTGGCGGGCAGCGACGGGTCATAATCTTCAACAATTGTCATATGCGCGCCGTATCCCACCATGGCAGACCGCCGCGCGCGGTCCAACGCATCATGTATGTTCACCGCCCGCCTGTCTGGCGCGCGCAAATTGCCAAACTGTTCCACCTGTTCCAGCAGTTTCACGATGCGCCGGGTTTCTTCGACAATCAGGTCTGTCATTTCCTGATCTTCCGGGGGCAGACCCATCGACAGCAGTTGCGCCGCCCCCGATATGCCTGCCAGTGGGTTTTTGATCTCATGCGCCAACATCTCCGCCATACCGATTGCTGATCGCGCCGATGATTTGACAGACATCGACCGACCCAAACGATCGGCGATCTCGCGCGGCGATATCAGCAGCATCGCGATACCGGGATTGTCCAGCATGGGGGCGATCTGCACATTGCATTGCATGGGCGCGCGCTCGCCACTGGTGACATCGACATCATTAATGAACAGCGGTGATTGGTTGGCCCGCGCCCGCGCAAACGCCTCTTCCATCGGGGCGTCTATGTGCAATCTGTCAAGTGCCGGTTGCCCGCGCAGGGTTTTGACAGACGCGTTCAGGAAAATTTCTGCCGCTGGATTGGCCTCGACGATCAATCCCTCAATATCCACCAACAGGGCTGGCAATGGCAGCGACGCCCAGATCACCCCCGGCACCGGATAGGGGGATCGAAAGTCGGTCATGCCGCCACCTGTTCGATGGTGCCAAAGGCGTGGCGCAGCGCCGCAATCGTTGCATTCGGCGTGGCCGCTGCCATCACTGCCGCGCGGTGGCCAATCAGCCCCGCTTCCTCCAGATACCAGCCCAAGTGTTTCCGAGCGACCTTCAGGCCCAGATCAACACCGTAAAACCCCAGCATATCTTCATAATGCTCCACCACCAGATCACACAGCGCCGCTCCCTGCGGTACGTCGGGCGACGCGGTGCCGAACACCGCAGCCCCGATCTGCGCCAATCGCCAAGGCGCACCCTGTGCGCCGCGCCCGACCATAACGCCGTCCGCCCCAGACGCCGCCAATGCCGCGCGCGCGGTGCCCGCATCCACAATATCGCCATTGGCAATCACTGGAATTGTCACCCTATCCTTCACCGCGCGAATGGCCTGCCAATCCGCCGCCCCGGTGTAGAACTGGCACCGGGTACGGCCATGGATGGTGATCATGGCGATACCGGCATCCTCCGCCCGCCTTGCCAACTCGGGCGCGTTCAGCACGGCATCGTCCCAGCCGAGCCTTGTTTTCAGCGTGACCGGCATCTTTACTGCCCCCACCACCGCCTCGATCAGCGTCAGCGCATGATCCAGATCACGCATCAGCGCCGACCCGGAATACCCGTTTGTGACCTTTTTCGCCGGGCACCCCATGTTGATGTCGATCACGCGGGCACCCTGCGCCTCGACATACCGCGCGGCCTCGGCCATCCAATAGGCCTCGCGCCCCGCCAGTTGCACCGATGTGGCCGCATCGCCGAACCCGAGTTCCGCCCGCGCCCGCGCCAAGGGTTTGGCTTGCACAACTTCCTGACTTGCCACCATTTCGCTGACCACCAGCCCCGCACCAAAGCGGCTGACAAGTTTGCGAAACGGCAAATCGGTTATCCCTGCCAGCGGTGCCAACAGCACCGGCGGGGTCAGGGTGATATTTCCGATTTTGACGGGCACGAGGGGCATGACTTCCTGTTTCTCATCTTCCAGCTAGACATTTGGGCAGGCAATGACAAATCAACTACAGTAAAATTCGTCTGAAAAACAGGCGTTGCATAAATTTTAGGCACAATTGCCCGTTTCATCACCAGATTGCCATCTGCGCAGGCGTGTCTTACGACTGGTGCGCGACATTCGGGGGCAAAGTGACAACAGCAGCCATCATCGTTGCCGCCGGACGCGGCACCCGCGCTGGCGGCGATCTGCCAAAGCAATGGCAGCTGCTGGCGGGCGTGCCTGTGGTTGCACATTCGATCCGCGCCTTTGCCGGTCTGGTAGATAAAATAGTATTGGTTATCCACCCGGATGATCAGGCCCGGGCCATGGCCTTGGACGGCGATCTGACGCTGGTCCTGGGTGGTGACAGCCGCGATCACTCTGTGCGCAACGGCCTAGACGCGCTGATCGGCCAAAACGTGACCCGTGTCTTGATCCACGATGGCGCGCGTCCGCTTGTTTCGCCCGATATGATAGCCCGCCTGCTTACCGCACTCAAAACGCATATCGGCGCTGCACCCGCCCTGCCGGTGTCTGATGCGCTGTGGCGCGGTGCGGGCGGATTTGTGTCTGGCACGCAAGATCGTGCTGATCTGTACCGCGCCCAAACCCCGCAGGCGTTTCACTTTGAGGCAATTCTGGCAGCCCATCATGCACATTCCGGCCCCGCAGCCGATGATGTGGCAGTTGCGCGCGCACAGGGAATCGCGGTTGCCATTGTGGACGGCGACGAGGACAATCTGAAACTTACCTATCCCGCCGATTTCGCGCGCGCCGAGCGTATTTTGGCAACCCGAAGACTGAAAGGCCGCACCGCTATGGATATTCGTCTTGGTAATGGCTTTGATGTGCATGCGTTCTGTCCCGGTGATCACCTGTGGCTATGCGGCGTGAAAATCCCGCACGCGCGTGGCTTGCTGGGCCATTCAGATGCCGATGTGGGCATGCATGCGCTGACCGATGCGGTCTACGGTGCTTTGGCTGCGGGCGATATCGGCCGCCATTTCCCGCCGTCCGATCCGCAATGGAAAGGTGCCGCCTCGCATCTCTTTCTGTCGCACGCGATGGATCTGGCCCGCACGCACGGGTTCACCCTTGCCAATGCCGATGTGACCCTGATCTGCGAGCGCCCAAAGATCGGCCCCCACGCAGCCGCCATGCAAGCCGAACTCGCGCGGATCATGCAGGTTGACGCCAACCGCATCAGCGTTAAAGCCACAACATCAGAACAGCTTGGCTTCACAGGCCGCGAAGAAGGCATCGCCGCACTTGCCACGGCCGCGTTGGTGGCGTCATGAGCCTGATCATCGCCACGTTCTTTGGGGTCGGCAAAATGCGCCCTGCCCCCGGCACCTGGGCCTCGGTCGTGGCTGTCTTGCTGGGTGTGGCGATAGATCGCTACTTTGGGTTTCCGGCACTGATCATTGCAACAATTGCCGCCACCGCCCTTGGCTTTTGGGCCTGCGACCGCGCGCTTGCAAACCGGCCCGGCGATGATCCGTCGGAATTTGTGATCGACGAGGTGGCGGGCCAGTGGCTTGCCCTACTGTTCCCCGCTGCCGCCTTTTGGTCGCGTGGTCTGGAAAACTGGGCGATAGATGCCTACCCCGGCTGGATCGCAGCATTCCTGTTTTTCCGCCTGTTCGACATTTGGAAGCCTTGGGTCATTGGCCGCGCCGACCGCCGCCATGATGCGGCAGGGGTGATGCTGGATGATCTGTGGGCGGGGCTTTTCGCGGGCATCGCGACGATTATCGCCGCCGCTGCCTACCACATACCGCTGATCTTGATGACGCCATGATCGCCGCCGATATCCTGTCTGCTGCCCGCGCAAAGGGTATTCGCATTGCCACCGCGGAAAGCTGCACCGGTGGTATGATTGCGGCTGCACTGACAGACATTGCCGGGTCGTCCGATGTGTTTGATCGCGGCTTTGTCACCTATTCCAATGAGGCCAAGGTTGCGATGCTGGGTGTGTTGCCGGCGACCCTTGCCAACTTTGGCGCGGTGTCGGAACACATCGCAGCCGAGATGGCCGATGGTGCCGCGGCCCGGGCAAATGTCGCCCTTGCCGTCGCCACAACCGGCATCGCGGGCCCCGGCGGATCAGACTTCAAACCCGAGGGCCGGGTTTGTTTTGCCATCGCCCTGCGCGGCCAGCCGACCCAAACCCAAACCGTCGAATTTGGGGCCCTTGGCCGCGCCGCCGTGCGCGCTGTGGCGACAGAATTCGCACTGGGCCTGCTACTGGCAGCCTTGAACTCGAATGGTGCATGACACGTGTGACCTGCGCCCCAAAGGCAAAGGGTTTCAGGCGCGCCGACAGTGACCGCAGGTCACGGGTGGACGGTGTAAAGCGCCGCCGCACGGCGTTCAAACGCCCGCACGATACGCTGCATGGCATCATTGAAAACCACGCCTATAATACCTTGCAAAATTGCATTGCGAAATTCGAAGTCGACAAAAAAATCCACCTCACAGCCGCCTGCGTCACGTTCGCTAAATCCCCATGTTGATTTCATGTATCGAAATGGCCCATCCAGATACTCCGTCTCAATGCGCCGCTCGCCCGGATACAACGTGACCCGACTGGCAAAGCGTTCGCGAAACACCTTGAAGGAAATCACCAGATCGGCCTCCATCATCTCGCCCCCATCGATCGGGGTTCGTGAGCGGATACGCGCCGCCGAATTCCAAGGCAGAAATTCAGGATAGGACGCTACATCCGCCACCAGATCATACATCTGTGTCGCCGTGTAAGGCAGGATCTTAATTTCGTGATGTTTGGGCATAGGGCCTGCTTTGACGTGACTCAATGCGCCTTATTGAATATTGATTTGGTGAAAATCAAGAGCCGGACTTTTTAAAGGGATAACATGCCACAGCGCGCCTACGTGATAGATCAGATGATCTCTGCCAAAGCCATCGCCGCGCGGGTCGAGGCGCTGGCCCGACAGATCACCACACATTTTGCAGGCTCCGACAAACTGATTGTGGTGGGCCTATTGCGTGGGTCTTTCGTCTTTATCGCCGATCTTGTGCGCGAAATTGACCTGCCGGTTGAGGTCGATTTTCTGGAAGCCTCATCTTACGGCGACACCATGCAATCCAGCCGCGAGGTCCGTATTTTGAAAGACCTGCGCGGTCAGATTGCGGGCCAGGATGTTTTGGTTGTGGAAGACATCGTTGATACCGGGTTCACCCTGCATCATGTGATCCATCTGCTGCAATCGCGCGAACCGGCCCGGCTTGAGGTTTGCGCCCTTTTGGATAAACCGTCGCGGCGGGAAATAGACGTGCGCGCAACCTGGACTGGGTTCGAAATTCCCGATGAATTTGTGGTGGGCTACGGCATCGACTTTGCACAGCGCAACCGCAACCTGCCTTATATTGGCAAAGTCCGCTTTACCGAAACCGCAAAGTCACCTGAATGAAATGGCTGATCCGCATGGCCCGCTGGGCACGAAACCCGCCATCCCCAGGGCGGGTGAAACTGGTGTTTGGTGTCATTGCTGTGTGTCTTGCCCTGTATGGTGTTGAACAGATTTGGGGTTGGCCGGACTGGCTGACGCCGAATACTGGCGGGAAAATTAAGTTGCGCTAAGTACAGATTGGTCGGAATGTTGCGGCCAAACGAAGCGAAATTAGGTGCAGGCTGCTGAATTGTTTCTGAAAGGTATACAATGTTCCGCATTTTGACGTGGCTTGTGGCCGTGGGGCTAATCGGCTTTGGGGTGTTTTGGTATCTGACACGCCCATCAACCCTTCCAGACACGGCCTTTGTTGGCCTGACGGGCGATGCTGGTCGCGGTGAATCGGTTTTTTGGGCGGCGGGCTGTGCCTCGTGCCACATGGCGGATGGCGCAAAGGGCGATGCGCAGCTTGTACTGACTGGCGGGCAAAAATTTCCGTCCGATTTTGGCACCTTCATCGCCCCCAACATATCCCCCGATCCCGATCAGGGGATTGGCGGCTGGGACTTGCCTGCCTTTGCCAACGCGATCACCCGGGGCGTGTCACCGGAAGGGCAACATTATTACCCCGCGCTGCCCTACGGCGCCTACAACAAGATGGCACTGCAGGATGTGGCCGATCTGAAATCCTTTATGGACGGATTGCCACCCTCAGCGACGCCATCCTTGCCACATGACATCGGGTTTCCTTTCACCATTCGGCGCGGTCTGGGCCTGTGGAAAGTGCTGTTCCTGAAAACCGATTGGGTCATTACGGGCGACCTGACCGCACAGCAGACCCGGGGTCGCTATATTTCCGAAGCCATGGCCCATTGCGGCGAATGCCACACGCCGCGCAACCCCGTCGGCGGCCTGAAGCGCGGTCTTTGGCTGTCTGGCGCCCCGGATCCATCGGGCAAAGGCACCATTCCAAATATCACGCCGGGCAAACTCGATTGGACCGAGGACGAGATTGTCGAATATCTGACATCCGGTTTTACCCCCGATTTCGATACCGCCAGCAGCCATATGGTGCATGTGGTGGAAAACATGGCGCGCCTGCCCGACACAGACCGACAGGCCGTCGCGGCCTATCTTAAAGTGCTGCCGCCAATCCCGTAGCAGGATCGCGGCACACAACAATTTGACCTTGGCTGCAGGCACGGACAAGCGCATTTTTATCGCGGAGGTTGAGTGAGGCCGCAATTAATGCTATCAAAACCTCAAGAGTGTACAAAAGCTCATGTGATTGAGGATCAAGCAATGAAATATGCTGTCCGATCTTCGCTGGTATTTTGTCTTGGCTTTGCAGGCCCTGTGGTTGCGCAAACTGCGCAAGACGGGTTTTACACCAACGGCTATGCCGAGCTTAGTTATTTTGATCTCGGGGGCACTAACCGCACCGATGGCTATTCCGAGGCGACGCTAGGCTATGTCGATGCCGGCAGCGGTTTTGGGGCAGAATTTGGCGTTGATGCCTTGATCACAACCGAGGAAGATGAAGCCGCCATCTACGGGGCGGCTACCTATCAATCGCGCTTTGGAAAATTATCGTTTGGCGTTCCGCGTGCCGCACTAGATGCCTATTTTGCAAACGTGCCAACCGTCGGGGGCATGTTGCCTTTCAAAATTGGTCAGGTCGGCGCCGCCAAACGCAGTTTTGTCACCGCGACTTACCTGCTTGATGATGAAGTGCCGCTTGGTCTGCGGTATGACGGCACCTTTGGCACCACAAATCTTGGTGCCTCCTACCACCGGTTTGATGATCTGGATGTCTACAATCTTGCCGCCAATCATCAGTTTGGCCAGACAATGGTCATGGGCGGGTTGGAACATGTGGCAGATACAGCCGCACGCGAAACCCGCTATTTTCTGGGCGTTGAAGCTACACTCGGTCAGGTTGCGGCAGGCCTGCTTTATTCTGGCAATTTCGACTTCAGCGACAATTCCGCTGTCGAAGCCTATGCAAAATACAAACCTTTGGAACAACTGGAATTGGCGGCAACTGCGCTTAATCTTGAAACGGGCAGCGGGTCCGACATGCTGTTTGGGTTGAGCGCCGATTATTCATTCAATCAGGGCGCCTATCTGAAAGCGGGTGTTGCCGACGATTTTGAAACCGGCAATAGCACCGCCTATAATCTGGCGCTTGGCCTGCGCTTTTGATGGCGGGCAGGAACCTGACCAAGGCCGCAGAAGCGGCCGTATTTTCAGTGTAACCTGCCTTTAGCCCCGCCCAAGCTTTGCCAGCCGGGCCGCGCGCAATTGGGCAAAATCGTCACCTGCATGATAGGATGACCGCGTTAGCGGCGTGGCGGATACCATCAAAAACCCCTTGCCAAAGGCGGCAGTTTCATAGGCCTTGAATTCATCCGGGGTCACAAACCGGTCGACCCGGTGGTGCTTGGGTGTTGGCTGCAAATACTGGCCGATGGTCAGAAAATCCACATCCGCCGCGCGCATGTCATCCATCACCTGCCGCACGGCTTGGGCTTCTTCGCCCAATCCAACCATGATGCCAGATTTGGTGAACATCGCGGGGTCCAGTTCTTTCACCTTCTGCAACAGGCGCAGCGAATGGAAGTACCGCGCGCCGGGGCGCACTTCGGGGTAAAGCCCCGGCACGGTTTCCAGATTGTGGTTGAACACATCAGGCCGCGCCTCGACAACCGCTTCCAACGCAGAAGGTGGGCATTTCAGGAAATCCGGCGTCAGAATTTCAATTGTGGTGGCCGGGCTGCGATGCCGGATGGCGCGAATGGTTTGCGCGAAATGATCTGCACCACCATCGGTTAAATCATCGCGGTCAACGCTTGTGATCACCACATGGGCCAGCCCCAGTTGCGATACCGCATGCGCCACGCGCCCCGGCTCGAACGCATCAAGTGTGCTGGGTTTGCCGGTTGCCACATTGCAAAACGTGCAACCGCGCGTGCAAATCTCGCCCATGATCATCATGGTGGCGTGGCCTTGGCTCCAGCATTCGCCGACATTCGGGCAACCAGCTTCTTCGCATACTGTCACCAGCTTTTGTTCACGCAGAATATCCCGCGTGCGCTTGTAGCCTTCGGATGTTGGTGCACGCACCCTGATCCAATCAGGCTTTTTCGGCTGTGCATTATCGGTGCGGTGCGCTTTTTCCGGATGTCTTTGGTCTGGTAAATTGAGGTCACGCAACGGTTTTTCCCCTTACAGGATCATATCCCAAGGTTAAGCTTCCCCAGCCGGGAACGCAACGCCTGTCACAGTCGCAGGCTATCCCGGCAAAAGGTGTCTTAACAATCAGACCTAGATAAAGGTCAGGAGGGGCTATGACTAAGAAATTAATCGCCGAGGTTCTCGGCACAATGATCCTTGTGCTGTTTGGCTGCGGCTCTGCCGTGCTGATGGGGGCACAGATCGGGATGCTGGGCATCAGCCTTGCGTTCGGTCTTGCCATCGTCGCGGCGGCTTACGGCCTTGGGGCCATTTCCGGCGCGCATCTGAACCCAGCCGTATCCTTGGGTATGGTCGCCGCTGGCCGCATGTCATTTGGTGATTTCATCGGCTATGCCATTGCCCAGATCATCGGGGCCATCTTCGGCGCAGGTATTCTGTATCTTATAGCATCAGGCAAGGCCGACTATACGCTGGCTGGCAATGGTCTTGGCCAGAATGGCTTTGGGGCGGGCTATCTTGGCGAATACTCCCTGACAGCGGCCTTGGTGTTCGAAGCCGTGATGACCTTTATTTTCGTGACCGTCATTCTGGGTGCTACGGCATCCGGCGCACCGGGGGCGATGGCGGGTCTTGCCATTGGTCTGACGCTTGCCGCAATCCATCTGGTCGGAATCAACGTCACGGGTGTGTCGGTCAACCCGGCCCGGTCCATTGGACCGGCGGTATTTGTCGGCGGCAAAGCTTTGGCAGACCTGTGGGTTTTCATCGCGGCCCCTTTGGCAGGCGGCGCAATAGCAGGCATCCTGTATCAGGCTGGCCTGACCCGCGCGGACTGACCACCTTTTAAAGGTAAGCTAACAAAGGGGGGCGCGTCATTGTGTCCCCTTTCTCATTTTATTACACCCTGTTGTTAATCACTTGGGCTTGTGCAAATTATTTGTCCGGCGGGGGAACCTTGCCAACTGCGCGCAAATCCCAAGCGATTTGCCCCTATCGACTTTAGCCCGGCATGATTGAGTGCGACAAACCTTGCGAAATCAGACGCCCCTTTGATTGGAGACCGACATGGACGGAAACGACAGCGCAAACGCAGGCAAATGCCCGGTTATGCACGGTGCAGGCAGCCAGACATCTGTCGCGGCCCGCTCCAACCGGGATTGGTGGCCAAACCAGCTAAATATCGGCATCCTGCACCAACATTCGGCGAAGTCCAACCCGATGGACCCCGCGTTCAACTATGCCGAAGCCTTTCAAAAGCTGGATTTGACGGCCCTGAAAGCCGATCTGACAGCCCTGATGACCGACAATCAGGATTGGTGGCCTGCCGATTGGGGCCATTACGGCGGGTTGTTCATTCGGATGGCGTGGCATTCGGCGGGCACGTACCGCACCGGTGACGGGCGTGGTGGTGCAGGTTCGGGCACCCAGCGTTTTGCACCGCTGAACAGCTGGCCCGATAATGGCAACCTCGACAAAGCCCGCCGTCTTTTGTGGCCGATCAAGCAAAAGTACGGCAGCAGCATTTCATGGGCCGATCTGATGATTTTGGCCGGCAATTGCGCGCTCGATTCGATGGGTTTCAAAACCTTCGGCTTTGGCGGTGGCCGGGTCGATGTGTGGGAGCCGGAAGAAGATATCTACTGGGGCCAAGAGGACATCTGGCTGGTTGACAAACGCTATTCCGGCGACCGCGAACAGGAAAACCCACTCGCCGCCGTGCAGATGGGCCTGAT